>NZ_SMKF01000080.1 GCF_004348325.1 Micromonospora sp. KC213
GCCCGGGAACCGGGGCAGGGCGAGCGCACCCGGTCGGGGCCGGTGGTGATCCCCGAGTGCGTGGACAGCCACGTCCGTTCCCAGGCCCCGGAGGGATCACTGCGGCGTTGGCTGTTCGCCCACCGGGTGCCGCCGCCCGGCCCGCAGGCCGAGGAGGGCCAGCAGAAGCGCCACCCCTGGTGGCAGGTGATGTGCCTGACCGGGGTCGACTACTTTTCCACCCTGTCCTACCTGCCTGCCATCGCGGTGCTGGCCGCCGGGGCGCTCTCCCCGCTGGCCACGCTGCTGATCGTGGCGCTGACCCTGTTCGGTGTGTTGCCGATGTACCGGCGGGTGGCGGTGGAGAGCCCGCACGGGCAGGGTTCGGTGGCGATGTTGGAGCGGCTGCTGCCGTTCTGGCGGGGCAAGCTCTTCGTCCTGGTGCTGCTCGGCTTCGTCGCCACCTCCTGGATCATCACGATCACCCTGTCCGCCGCCGACGCCACGGTCCACCTGCTGGAGAACCCGTACCTGCCGGCCGCCTTCCCGCACGGCACCCTGGCCGCGGTGGTGGTGACCGTGCTGCTGCTGGTGGTGCTGGGCGGGGTGTTCCTGATGGGGTTCACCGAGGCGGTGACCGTGGCGATTCCGCTGGTGGCGACCTTCCTCACGCTCAACGCGGTGATCGTGCTGGTCGGCCTGGCCGAGCTGGTCGCCGATCCGTCCCTGCTGGGGGAGTGGGTGGCTGCGTTGACCGCCGGCGGCGTCGGCGTCGGTGATCTGCTCGGCCCGGCGGTGCTGGCCTTCCCGCTGCTGGTGCTGGGGCTCTCCGGCTTCGAGACCGGGGTCAGCATGATGCCCCTGGTGCGGGGGGAGGGAACCGAACCGCAGCAGCGGCTGGCGGCACGGATCCGCAACACCCGCAAACTGCTCACCGCCGCCGCCGTGATCATGTCGGGATATCTGATCACCACCACCTTCGTGACCACCGTGCTGATCCCGCCGCAGGAGTTCGGCCCGGGCGGTACGGCCAACGGCCGGGCGTTGGCCTGGCTGGCCCACGAGCACCTCGGGGAGGCGTTCGGGACGGCGTACGACATCAGCAGCGTGTTGATCCTCTGGTTCGCCGGCGCGTCCGCCATGGCCGGCCTGATCAACATCGTGCCTCGGTACCTGCCCTCGTACGGGATGGCGCCGGAGTGGAGTCGGGCGGTGCGGCCGGTGGTGCTGGTCTACACGCTGATCAGCATCGCCATCACGATCGCCTTCCGGGCCGACGTCGACGCCCAGGCCGGCGCGTACGCCACCGGGATCCTCGCGATGATGGTCTCCGGCGCGGCGGCGGTGACCATCTCGGCGGTTCACGCCCGACGTCGGGTCGCCCGCGTCGGGTTCGGTGTGCTGACCGCGGTCCTGCTCTACGCGTTGGTGGAGAACGTGATCGAGAAACCGGACGGGATCGCCATCTCGGCGATGTTCATCGCGGGCATCGTCGTCGTCTCGCTGATCTCCCGGATCACCCGTACCACGGAGTTGCGGGCGGAACGGGTCGAGTTCGACGAGGCGGCCCGGCGGATGATCGCCGAGTCGCTGGCTCACGACGGCCGGCTGCACCTGATCGCGCACAAGCGCGACGGCGGGGCGATGAAGGAGTACCGGGTCAAGGAGCGCGCGCAGCGCGGCATGAACCCGGTGCCGGGCGCGGCCGACGTCCTCTTCCTGGAGATCGACGTGGTGGATCCGTCGCAGTTCAGCCAGGTGCTGCGGGTATGTGGCGTGGAGATCGGCCGGTACCGGGTGTTACGGGCCAGCAGCCCGGCCGTGCCCAACGCGATCGCCGCGATCCTATTCGCCCTTCGTGACGCCACCGGGGTACGCCCGCACGCGCACTTCGAGTGGTCCGAGGGAAATCCGGTGGCCCACCTGCTGCGCTACCTGATCCTCGGTCGGGGTGACACCCCGCCGGTGGTCAGGGAGATCATCCGCAAGAGCGAACCGGAAGCGTCCCGCCGTCCCGGCATCCACGTCGGGGGCTGAGCACCGCCACAACCCAGCCTCCTAGGATGCCATACGGGTAGTGACCGCGACGCCGGCCAGCGGTACGGCATCGGCCCGCGCCCCGGGAGGGTGGACGCGGGCCGACGATGCGGCGGGGAAGGATCTACTTCGACGGCTCGGGGAGTTTGCAGTCGACCTTCGGGTTGGCGCCCATGTAGTTCAGCGGGCCGGCCACGATGGTCACCAGGATCGTCCCGGCCTCCGCACAGTTGGTCTCGTCGTTGCCGTAGTAGCCGCGTTGGCCGGCCGCGACGGCGCCGATGATCAGCCAGATCACGACGATGACTCCGAAAATCGACGGTCCGCGCATGGGGGCCTCCCGGGTCGTGGGGGTCGAGGTGACGCTAGGTGTACCCAACGGCGGTGAGCGGATAAACGGTGTTTCGGCGCGTTGGTGGCCGTGTCGCAGACGGCGCGGCCGGTCCTGCAGGTGCACCGCATTGCCGGGTCCGATCAGCGACCGTACCGACGCGCGGGCCGGCGCGGTGCGCGACCGAGTCGAACCCGTGCATACTTTCGCGGTGGTCGATGGTGGAATTGCCGGCTCTCCGCCGGCGGCGCATAGGTGGTCGTGGTGGGCGATATGACGGTTGAGACCCGATCGCAGGGTGCAGCCCCGGCTGCGTCCCCGGTGGCCGATCCGGGGCTGCGACAGCTGCTGGCGGGACTGACCGCCGTGCGCGACGGTGACTTCGGCACTCGGCTGCCGGAGGACGCCGACGGCCTGCTCGGGGAGATCGCGACCGTCTTCAACGGCATGGTGGACCAGCTCTCGCTGTTCACCTCCGAGGTGACCCGGGTGGCCCGTGAGGTGGGCACGGAGGGGCAGTTGGGCGGCCAGGCGGAGGTGCCCGGCGTCTCCGGCACCTGGAAGGACCTCACCGACTCGGTCAACGCCATGGCCGGCAACCTGACCGACCAGGTCCGCGACATCGCCGAGGTGGCCACGGCGGTGGCCCGGGGTGACCTGTCACAGAAGATCACCGTCGACGTCCGGGGCGAGATCCTGGAGCTGAAGATCACCATCAACACGATGGTGGACCAGCTGTCGTCGTTCGCCGACGAGGTGACCCGGGTGGCCCGGGAGGTCGGCAGCGAGGGCCGCCTCGGCGGCCAGGCCGAGGTCCCCGGCGTGGCCGGCACCTGGCGCGATCTCACCGACTCGGTGAACTTCATGGCCGGCAACCTGACCAGCCAGGTGCGCAACATCGCCCAGGTGACCACGGCGGTGGCCCGGGGTGACCTGTCACAGAAGATCACCGTCGACGCTCGGGGCGAGATCCTGGAGCTCAAGAGCACCATCAACACGATGGTGGACCAGCTCTCCTCGTTCGCCGCCGAGGTGACCCGGGTGGCCCGGGAGGTGGGCACCGACGGGCGGCTCGGCGGTCAGGCCCAGGTGAGCGGGGTCGCCGGCACCTGGCGCGACCTCACCGACTCGGTGAACTCGATGGCCGGCAACCTCACCGACCAGGTCCGCAGTATCGCCCAGGTGGCCACGGCGGTGGCCCGCGGTGACCTGTCACAGAAGATCACCGTGACCGCGCACGGGGAGATCCTGGAACTGAAGAACACCATCAACACGATGGTGGACCAGCTCTCCTCGTTCGCCGCCGAGGTGACCCGGGTGGCGCGCGAGGTGGGCACCGAGGGCCGCCTCGGCGGCCAGGCCGACGTCAAGGGCGTCTCCGGCACCTGGAAGGACCTCACCGAGTCGGTGAACGTGATGGCGGACAACCTCACCGCCCAGGTGCGCAGCATCGCCGAGGTGACCACGGCGGTGGCCAAGGGTGACCTGACGCAGAAGATCCGGGTCGACGCGCGCGGGGAGATCCTGGCCCTGAAGGAGACCATCAACACGATGGTGGACCAGCTCTCCGCGTTCGCCGACGAGGTGACCCGGGTGGCGCGCGAGGTGGGCACCGAGGGCCGCCTCGGCGGTCAGGCCCGGGTGCTCAACGTCGGTGGCACCTGGAAGGACCTCACCGACAACGTCAACGAGATGGCCAACAACCTCACCAACCAGGTGCGCTCCATCGCCCTGGTCGCCACCGCCGTGGCGCAGGGCGACCTGAGCCGCAAGATCACTGTTGAGGCGAAGGGCGAGGTCGCGGTCCTCGCCCAGACCATCAACACCATGGTCGACACCCTCGGCGCGTTCGCCGACGAGGTGACCCGGGTGGCCCGGGAGGTGGGCACCGAGGGCCGCCTCGGCGGTCAGGCCCGGGTGCCGAACGTCGCGGGGACCTGGAAGGACCTCACCGACAACGTCAACTCCATGGCGAACAACCTGACCGGCCAGGTCCGCAACATCGCCCAGGTCACCACAGCCGTCGCGCAGGGCGACCTGACCAGGAAGATCGACGTCGACGCCCGGGGCGAGATCCTGGAGCTCAAGACCACCATCAACACGATGGTCGACCAGTTGTCCTCCTTCGCCGCGGAGGTGACCCGGGTCGCCCGGGAGGTCGGCAGCGAGGGCCGCCTCGGCGGCCAGGCCGAGGTCGAGGGGGTCTCCGGCACCTGGAAGCGGCTCACCGAGAACGTCAACGAGCTGGCCGGGAACCTGACCCGGCAGGTGCGGGCCATCGCCGAGGTGACCAGCGCGGTGGCCACCGGCGACCTGACCCGGTCGATCACGGTGGACGCCCCGGGTGAGGTCGGCGAACTGAAGGACAACATCAACTCGATGGTGGAGTCGCTGCGCGAGACCACCCGTACCAACCAGGAACAGGACTGGCTCAAGACCAACCTGGCCCGGATCTCCGGGCTCATGCAGGGCCACCGGGACCTGGAGGTGGTGGCCGGGCTGGTGATGAACGAGCTGGCCCCGCTGGTGTCGGCACAACTCGGCACCTTTCTGCTGGTCGACGAGACCAGCGACGGAGCGGACCTGCGGGTCGTCGGCGGCTACGGGCACGACGCCCGCCGCCGCCGGTACGCCCTCGGCGACTCGCTGGTGGGGCAGGCGGCGCTCAGCAAACGGGCGATCGTCGTCGACGCGGTGCCGGAGAACTACGTCACCGTATCCTCCAGTCTCGGCGCCGCGGCGCCCAGGCACCTGGTGGTGCTGCCGGTCCTCTTCGAGGACCAGGTGCTCGGTGTCATCGAACTGGCCAGCATGAGCCACTTCACCGAGATCCAGCGGGACTTCCTCGACCAGCTCACCGAGACCATCGGGGTCAACGTCAACACGATCGTCGCCAACGCCCGCACCGACATCCTGCTGACCGAGTCGCAGCGGCTGGCGGCCGAGTTGCAGGCCCGGTCGGAGGAGTTGCAGGCCCGGTCGGAGGAGTTGCAGCGCTCCAACGCGGAGTTGGAGGACAAGGCGGCGTTGCTGGTCCGGCAGAACCACGACATCGAGACCAAGAACTCCGAGATCGAGCAGGCGCGACAGGAGCTGGAGGCCCGGGCGCAGCAGCTCGCGCTGGCCTCGAAGTACAAGTCGGAGTTCCTGGCCAACATGAGCCACGAGCTGCGTACGCCGCTGAACTCGCTGCTCATCCTGGCCCAACTGCTCGCGCAGAACCCGTCGCGGAACCTGACCGCCAAGCAGGTGGAGTACGCCACCGTCATCCACTCCGCCGGCACCGACCTGCTGCAGCTCATCAACGACATCCTCGACCTGTCGAAGGTGGAGGCCGGGAAGATGGACATCAACCCGGAGACCTTCGACCTGTCCACCCTGCGTGACTACGTCGACGCCACCTTCCGGCCGTTGACCACCCCGCGCGGATTGCAGTTGGACATCGTCACCGGCCCCGACGTGCCGACCCGGCTGCACACCGACGAGCAGCGGCTCCGGCAGGTGCTGCGCAACCTGGTCTCCAACGCGGTCAAGTTCACCGAGCAGGGGCGGGTGCAGTTGCGTATCGAACGTGCCCGGCCCGAGGAGTTGCCCGCCACCATGACGGAACGGGAACAGGTGATCGCGTTCCGGGTCGTCGACACCGGCATCGGCATCGCCGAACAGCACCTCGGCGCGATCTTCGACGCCTTCCAACAGGCCGACGGCACCACCAGTCGACGTTACGGCGGCACCGGGCTCGGCCTGTCGATCAGTCGCGAGATAGCCCACCTGCTCGGTGGCCGGATCACCGCGCAGAGCGTGCTCGGTAAGGGCAGTACGTTCACCCTCTACCTGCCCGCGACGAGCAGCGACACGCTCCTGCCGGCGGGCGCCGAGTCGCCGACGGCGTCGCCGGTGGCCGTGTCCGTGCCGCCCGAGGCGACCGCACAGTGGCGTGCCGAGCAGCTGCGCCGGGTGATGGTGCTGGAGCACGACGAGATGGGGCTGCTCACCCTGCTGGCCCGGGGCGTGGCCCTTGGTCTCACCGATCTGCCGGTCGAGGTGTCCACGGTGGTGGACACCGCCTCGGCCGTGGAGACGTTGGCCGGGCACCGGCACCACCTGCTCGTGGTGCACCTCGACATGCCCGACGACAGCGGCGGCGCCGTGCTCAAGGCCCTGCATGACGACCGCGCCCTGCGCACCGTCCCGGTCCTGGCGTACCACGGCAACCCCCTCACGCCGGGGCAGGAGACCCTGTTGCGGGCGATGGCCGAGGATCGGCCGTTGGAGGTCCTGCGCAGCCTCGACGACCTACGGGAGCGCATCGCCCTGCACCTGACGGCCGACGTTCCCGAGCGGGTGGTGCCGTTCACCCCGGTGGTCGCCGAACCGCCCGTGCCCGGCGACCCGCTCTCCGTGGCCCTGGCCGGCCGCAAGGTCCTCGTCGTCGACGACGACGCGCGGAACGTCTTCGCCCTCACCAACATCCTGGAACTGCACGGCATCGACGTGGTGTACGCGGAGAACGGCCGCACGGGCGTCGAGACGTTGATGCGCCACGACGACATCGACCTGGTGCTGATGGACGTCATGATGCCGGAGATGGACGGGTACGCCGCCACCGCCGCGATCCGCGCCATGCCCCGCTACGCGGACCTGCCGATCATCGCGGTGACCGCCAAGGCCATGCACGGCGACCGGGACAAGAGCCTCTCCTCCGGCGCCAGCGACTACGTGACCAAGCCGGTCGACGCCGACGACCTGCTGCACTGCATCCACCGCTGGCTGACCGGCTGAGGGTCACTGTCGCGTCGGTGGCAGCAGAGCCAGCGCCGCCGCCTCGTCGCCGCCCGCCCCCGGGGGACACTGCTGTCCCCCGGGGGCGGGCCTGACCGCGGGATGTGGTCAGGGCGTGTCGACGACCTCCCGCCCCAGCGGCCAGAACGCCGCCGGGACCAGCTTGAAGTTGGCCACGCCGAACGGGATTCCGATGATCGTGAGGCAGAGCGCCACGCCGGCGACGATGTGGGACAGGGCGAGCCACCAGCCGGCGAGCACCACCCAGAGCACGTTCGCCACGCCGGAGGCGACGCCGGCGCCGGGCTTGGCGACCAGCGTGCGGCCGAAGGGCCACAGTGAGTACGCCGCGAGGCGCAGCGACGCGACGCCGAAGGGGATGGTGACCACCAGGACGAAACAGATCAGTGCGGCGATGCCGTAACCGACGGCCAGCACGAGCCCGCCGCCGAAGATCAGCCAGAGCACGTTGAGCAGAAAACGAATCACGGTGTCATGGTGACCGACCGCCGCCAGCGGCGGCACCGCCGGACCGGCCGGCCGACCTGGTGCGGGCTCGCACCGCTCAGTCGTCGCCGACGGTCTCGGACTTCCCGTCGTGGACGAAGCGGGCGGGCAGGTGCTCGTCGGGCTGTGGCGCCTGCGCCAGGTCGTGGTGCGGATCCCCGTCGGCGCTGAAGAGCACGTCGTCGGTTTTCTGGGTCTTTTCGCGGCTTTCGTCCGGCTGTGTCATGTCTCCTCCTGTGGGTGGTCGTCGCCCGGTCGCGGCGAGCGGCTGCCGGATATCCGTACCCGCCTGTGGTGCGTCCAGACCTGTCGGGCGGCGGAACGCCACCGTCGGTGCTCAGTCCGCCGACCGGGGGCCGGCGGGAGTCTCCTCGTCCCGCTCCCGGCTGAGGAAGAACGCGCCGAGCGCGCCGGCGAGAGTGCCGAAGACCACCACGGAGTACGCCGCCAGCACCAGCTCGAGCACCTGCGCGGTGGTGTCCGTGGCGGTGAGCGGCTCACCGGTGATGGTGGTCAGGGTGACGTCGTGCAGCGCCTGCCCGTACGTTCGGTAGGACCGGCTGAGCACCAGCAGTTGGCCGGCGGCCAGGATGAGCGTCACGGTCACCATCACCAGCCAGGCCAGCCGGTCGGTGAGCAGCCGTCCCGCGGACCGGGAGCCGCGTACCGCGGCGGCGACCACGCCGCCGCCCCGCGCGGCCCGCAGCGCGGCGGCTGCGCGGGCGAACCGCAGGAACGGCACGGCGAGGAAGATCAGCTGCCACCAGTTGCGCTTCCAGAACTTTCGGGCGCAGTGCCGGGCCAGCCAGGCGCGCAGCGCGAACTCGGCGACGAAGACCACCCACAACACCCAGCCGGCGACGGTGAGCACGGTGGCGAGCGGTTCGTCGTGGGTGATCACCTGGCCGAGTACCAGCAGCAGGAACAGGATGCCGAGCAGGCCCATCGGCTTGTCCAACCGGCGGGCCAGCCCCTGTAGGCGGGCGTCGTCCCGCCCGGACCGCTCAGCCGGGCGCGCATCCGCGGCCATCGGTGCCCTCACCGCCCGCCGGGTCGGTCGAGGTCCGCTTGCCGATCGGCTGGTCGGTTCCGCCCGGGGCGACTCCGCGCCTGCGTCGGTTCGGCATGTCGGGCCGGTACCCGCTGTCTTCCCCGCCATGCCGCCGGCTGCCCGATCGACTTCGAATGCGTCACGTAGCGGCATTCCGTCCGCCGCGTCAGCCCGCAACGGCGCCAACGCCGACCGGCGCGGCGGCGCGGAGGACACGGGCGGCGGCGGTCAGCCGCGCAGCGCGTCGTCGACGCCCGGTTCCCGCCGGCCGAGGTGGACCGGGTCACGGCCGGACAGTACGTCCCACGCCGCCTTGACGCTGGCGCCGTACTCGCGCAGCTCGCCGCGGCGCCACATGGCCTGGTAGCGCTGCACCGTGTCGTCGCCCACACCGTTGGCGTCCACGCCGAGCTGCCGGCAGAGCGTGACGGCCCGGGCGAGATGGAACGACTGGGTGACCACCGTCGCCCGTTCGACCCCGAAGATCCGTCTGGCCCGCGCGCACGAGTCGTAGGTGTCGAAGCCGGCGTGGTCGAGCACCACCCGCTGCGGTGGCACGCCCCGGTCGACCAGCCAGCGGCTCATCGCGCCGGGCTCGTCGTAAGCCCACTCCATGTGGTCGCCGGAGACCAGGATGGCCCGGACCTTGCCCGCGGCGTACAACTGCCGGGCGATCTCCAGCCGGGCGGCGAGGAACGCTGACGGCTGCCCATCCGCATACACCTGCGCCCCGAGCACGAGGGCCACCGGCGCGTCGGGGACGTCCTCCACGGTGAAGGTGTGCCCCTCGGCGCCGGCGCGGATCCAGTTGGCGCTGCCCACGGTGGCGGCCACGGCGAGCACCGTGCCGGCGGCGACCGGCAACAGGGCGCGACGCCACCCGGCGGCCCACGCCACCTGGCGCAACCTGGTCAGGACGCGGTGTCGACTCGGCACAAGGGTCAGTATCGCGGCATCCGCCGGCCCGTGGTGCCCCGTCGGGTGCCCGGTGCCGGTACGGTGCTCGCCGTGACCGCAGCGGATCACCGGTCGACCGGCCCCGTCGCCGTACTCGCCAACCCCACCGCCGGGCAGGGCCGTCACCGTGAGCTGCTGCCCCGGTTGCTGGCGCGGCTGGCCGACGCCGGCCGGCCGGTGCGGCTACTGACCGCCGGCACCCCCGGCGAGGCGGAGGCGGCCTGCCACGCCGCGGTCGCCGCCGGCGCCGGCGCGCTGGTCGCCGTGGGCGGCGACGGCACCGTGCACCGGGCGTTGCAGGCGGTGGCCGGTACGACGGTGCCGTTCGGCCCCGTGCCGGCCGGCACCGGCAACGACTTCGCCGCCGACACCGGCTTCCCGACCGACGCGCTCGCCGCGGCCGGGGTGATCGCCGAGGCGCTGCGTGCCGGCCGTGACCACCCCGTCGACCTGGCCCGGATGACCGGCGCGGCCGGCGGCGGCCACCGCTGGTACGGCGCGGTGCTGGCCGCCGGCTTCGACGCCGTGGTCAACGAGCGGGCCAACCGGATGCGCTGGCCACGCGGGCGCCTCCGGTACGACCTGGCGATCCTGGCCGAGCTGGCCCGGCTGCGTCCACGCCGGTACACGCTGCGCCTGGACGGGGTGGCGCACACCCTGGAGGCGGTTCTCGTGGCGGTGGGCAACGGCGCCAGTTACGGCGGCGGGATGCGGATCTGTCCCGACGCCGATCTCACCGACGGGCTGCTGGACGTGGTGGTCGGTGGCCGGTTCGACCGGCGTACCCTGCTGCGGGTCAAGCCCCGCATCCACACCGGCACCCATGTGACGCATCCGCTGGTGCGCCGGTACCGGGCCCGCACGGTGGAGTTGGTGGCCGAGGGGATCACCACGTACGCCGACGGGGAGCGGGCGTTGCCGCTGCCGGTACGGATCAGCGCCGTCCCCGGGGCGCTCCGGTTGCTGCGCTGACCGCCCCGTCCGGCAGTCGGATGGTCGATGCGTCACCGGCGTCCGGCGCGTCGTCGCGTCTCGCCGGCCGCGTGCTGGCGTCGCCCGGTGCGGCGGCGCGGACCGCACCGGCGCTGGCGACGACCACCAGCCCGATGGCGAGCATCTCCACCACGTGCAGCATCTGGTCGAGCAGGAGCCAGCCGGCGAGCGCGGCGACCGCCGGACCCAGGCTCATCAGCACCGCGAAGGTGGCGGTGGGCAGCCGGCGCAGCGCCAACAGTTCCAGGGTGTACGGCAGCACCGAGGCGAGCAGCGCCAGCCCCGCGCCGAGCGCCAGCACGTCGGCGTGCCACAGCCGGTCACCGGCGTCACGCAGCCCGAGCGGCAGGGTGACCAGGGCGGCCACCGCCAGGGCGAGGGCCAGCCCGTCCGCGCGGGGGAACCGACCACCGACCCGCGCCGAGGTGACGATGTACGCCGCCCACATCGCCCCCGCCGCGAGCGCCAGCGCGACGCCCACCGGGTCGAGCCGGTCGAAGCCGCCCTGGCCGAGCAGGGCGACCCCGGCCAACGCCAGCCCGGCCCAGCACCAGGCGACCAACCGGCGGGCGGCCACGACGGAGAGGGTGAGCGGCCCCAACACCTCCAGGGTGACCGCCGGGCCGAGCGGGATCCGTTCGATGGCCTGGTAGAAGATCGAGTTCATGCCGGCCAGGGCGAGCCCGAAGGCGAGCACCGCCAGCCAGTCGCCCCGGTCGTGCCCGCGCAGCCGGGGCCGGCACACCACCAGCATGAGCAGCGCCCCGACGGTCAGCCGCAGGGTCACCGTGCCGGGCACGCCGACCCGCGGGAAGATCAGCGCGGCCACCGCCGAGCCGAACTGCACCGACACCGCCCCGCCGAGCACCAGCCCGACCGCCCCCAGGTGCCCCCGGCCGGGGCGGCGCGGGCCCGGGCCGGGCCACGACGTGTCGGTGCTGCTCATGTCCGCGACGTTAGTCGTCCGGGGGTCGAGGGCCGCTCCCGGCCGGCCCGCCACCGGCCGGAGCACCGCGGTCAGCCCGGCAGCGCCAGGTCGAGCACCGCGCCGAGGCCGTTGTCCCGTCCCGGGTCGGCGCAGGGCAGCACCAGCACCGCGCAGCCCGCGTGCACCGCGCCCGCGTCGGTCGGGGTGTCGCCCACCATCAGGGCGCGCTCCGGGTCCACGCCGAGCATCCCGCAGGCCCGCAGGAAGATCCCGGGGTCCGGCTTGCACCGCCCCACCTCGTACGACAGGGCGTACGCGTCGACCAGCGCGTCCAGGCCCCAGGCGGCGAGCAGCGGCCGGATGTCGAAGCCGATGTTGCTGACCACCGCCACCTTCAGCCCCGCCTCGCGCAGCGCGCGCAGCGTCGGCTCGACGCCCGGGTACGGCACCCAGCCGTCGGGTGCGAGCAGCCGTTCGTAGAGCGCGTCGGCGAAACCCTCGATGCCGGCGTCCACCGTCTCGGCCAGCCCGGTGTACGCCTCGCGGTGCGCGTGCTCGTACAGGTCCCGGTCGGCCCAGAGCTCGGCCAGCCGGGGCGGCACCCGCGCGGGCAGCGGCCCGCCGGCCCGGCCGGCGGTGACCAGCCGGTCGGCGAGTACGGTGGCGCGCATCCGCTCCAGGGTCACCCCGCACGCCGCGGCGGCCTGTCGTACCCACTCGGAGGGCTCCTCCACCTGGGCCAGGGTGCCGTGGAAGTCGAACAGGACCGCTTCCACGGGTCGGCGGGCGGGACCCGGACGGGCGGCGTCACGCAGGTCACCGGGCGTTCGGGGCGGTTCGGCATGATCCGGCACGTCGTGCACCCTACCTACCCCCACTGACCGGCCTGTCGGATGCCTTGGCGGGTGACCGTCGGTCGTACGCACTAATCTTGGAGGCATGTCGAGCCCCGCCGAGCGGTACGCCGCGGCGCGCCGCCGGGCCGCGCAGGCCTCCCAGTTCCCGGCCCTGGAAGAGTTCGCCCTCGAGTTGGGGTTCGATCTCGACGACTTCCAGCGCGAAGCGTGCCAGTCCCTCGAACGGGGCAGCGGTGTGCTGGTGTGCGCTCCCACCGGCGCGGGCAAGACGGTGGTCGGCGAGTTCGCCGTACATCTTGCCCTGCGCGGTGCGCCCGGTCCGACCGACGCGCCCGGGACTCGGCGTAAGTGCTTCTACACCACCCCGATCAAGGCGCTGTCCAACCAGAAGTACCACGACCTGGTCGACCGCTACGGCGCCGACCAGGTCGGTCTGCTGACCGGCGACAACGCCATCAACGGCGACGCGCCCGTGGTGGTGATGACCACCGAGGTGCTGCGCAACATGCTCTACGCCGGCTCCAGCACGCTGCAGGGCCTGGCGTACGTGGTGATGGACGAGGTGCACTACCTCGCCGACCGGTTCCGCGGTGGCGTCTGGGAGGAGGTGATCATCCACCTGCCCGCCTCGGTCACCCTGGTCTCCCTGTCCGCCACCGTCTCCAACGCCGAGGAGTTCGCCGACTGGCTGGTCACCGTGCGTGGCGAGACCGCCGTGGTGGTCAGCGAGCACCGCCCGGTGCCGTTGTGGCAGCACATGCTGGTCGGCAAGCGGATGTTCGACCTGTTCCACGACGCCGACGCCGCCCGCAAGCACGACGTGCACCCCGAGCTGCTGCGCTACACCCGGGACACGATGCGCCGCCTGGAGTTGGGCGAGGGGCGCAGCGCCGGCCCGGGCGCCGGTCGACGCGGCCCGCGCTGGCGTGGCCCGCTGCGCCCGGACATCGTCGACCGGCTCGACCGGGAGGGGCTGCTCCCGGCGATCCTGTTCATCTTCAGTCGGGCCGGCTGCGCCGCCGCCGTGCAGCAGTGCCTCGCCGCCGGGCTGCGGCTCACCTCCGCCGAGGAGCGCGCCGAGATCCGTCGGGTGGTGGAGTCCCGGGTCACCGCCATCCCGGGCGAGGACCTCACCGTTCTGGGCTACTGGGAGTGGCTCGACGGGCTGGAGCGCGGTCTCGCCGCCCATCACGCGGGGATGCTGCCGGTGTTCAAGGAGGTCGTCGAGGAGCTTTTCGTCCGCGGCCTGGTCAAGGCGGTCTTCGCCACCGAGACCCTCGCCCTGGGCATCAACATGCCGGCCCGCTGCGTGGTGCTGGAACGCCTGGTGAAGTTCAACGGTGAGGCTCACGTCGACCTCACCCCGGGGGAGTACACGCAGCTCACCGGCCGTGCCGGGCGCCGGGGCATCGACGTGGAGGGGCACGCCGTCGTGGTCTGGTCGCCAGAGACGGACCCGCGGCACGTGGCGGGGCTCGCCTCCACCCGCACGTACCCGCTGCGTTCCAGCTTCCGGCCGTCGTACAACATGGCGGTCAATCTGGTCGGCTCGGTGGGTGCGGAGCCGGCCCGGGCGCTGCTGGAGTCGTCGTTCGCGCAGTTCCAGGCGGACCGGTCGGTGGTCGGCCTGGCTCGGCAGGTGCAGCGCAACACCGAGACCATCGAGGCGTACGGGGCGGAGGCCGCCTGCCAGCACGGCGACTTCGACGAGTACTTCGCGCTGCGGGTGGCGATCGCCGACCGCGAGCGGGCCGTGGCCCGGCAGGGGCAGGTCCAGCGCAAGGCGGCGGCGGTGGCCTCGCTGGAGCGGCTTCGCGTCGGTGACGTGATCCGGGTGCCCTCCGGCCGCCGGGCGGGCCTCGCCGTCGTGCTCGACCCGGCCACCGGCGGGTTCGGCGAGCCACGTCCGCTGGTGCTCACCCAGGACCGTTGGGCAGGTCGGGTCAGTCCCGGTGACTTCACCACCCCGGCCGAGGTGCTGGCCCGGATCCGGGTGCCGAAGCACTTCAACCACCGTTCGCCGGCGGCCCGACGGGATCTCGCCGCCGAGGTGAGTGGCACCGGGCTGGACCGGCACGGCGGCCGCCGCGGCGGCCGGTCCCGGCAGGTCGCCGGTGAGGACCACCGGATCAGCCAGCTCCGTACCGAGTTGCGTCGTCACCCCTGCCATGCCTGCCCGGAGCGGGAGGAGCACGCCCGCTGGGCGGAGCGGCGCCGCCGGCTGGAGAAGGACACCGAGGAGTTGCGCCAGCGGGTCGCCGGCCGCACCGGCTCCCTGGCCCGCACCTTCGACCGGATCGTCGCGTTGCTCACCGCCCGCGGCTACCTCTCCGCCGACGGTGGCGTCACCGACGCCGGTCGGATGCTCGGCCGGATCTGGACCGAGGCCGACCTGCTGGTCGCCGAGTGTCTGCGGCGGGGAATCTGGGACGGGCTCTCTCCGGCAGAGTTGGCCGCAGCCGTCTCCGTGGTGGTCTTCGAGGCTCGCCGGGACGTCGACGAGCGGGCGTCGTTGCCGCGCGGACCGGTCGCCGACGCCGTCGACGAGACGCTCAAGCTGTGGAGCGAGATCGAGTCCGACGAGGCGCAGCGGGGCCTGGCCGTCACCCGGGAGCCGGATCTCGGCTTCGCCTGGCCGATCTACCGGTGGGCTCGCGGTGAGGCGCTGGCCAAGGTGCTCGCCAGCGGCCACCAGTTCGACGGCGAGATGCCCGCTGGTGACTTCGTCCGCTGGGCGCGGCAGGTCGTTGACCTGCTCGGTCAGCTCGCCGACTCCGGCGGTGCGTCGGCCGAGCTGCGGGCCACCGCCCGGCAGGCGATCGCGGCTGTGAACCGCGGCGTGTTGGCGTACCACGCCGCCGCCTGATCGTCACTTCCGGGCATGCTGACCGGTGGCCGCGGTGTCGTTCGGTGACCGGGGCGCCACCCCCCGAAGCGTTCGGGGGGTGGTGTTGCACCTGTTCGGAGCCTCCCCGATTATGGCTCGGACGCTTTATTACGCGCCGGTAACTACTGGGGGGAAGGCCGCGGTGGCGGAGATCAATCACTTTGAGTACGGGTGGATCACACCCACCCTGAGCTACGCCCTGTCCGTACTCGGCTCGTTCCTCGGCCTGGTCTGCGCCGGCCGGATCCGTACCGGGGCGACCGGCGGCCAGCGTTTCTGGTGGGGGTTGTTGGCGGCCTGGGCGATCGGCGGCACCGCCATCTGGGCGATGCACTTCATGGCGATGCTCGGCTTCGCCGTCGACGGCACCCGGATCCGCTACGACGTGCCACTCACCGCGGCCAGCACGATCATCGCCGTGGTGGCGGTCGGCATCGGCCTGGCCATCGTCGGCACCGGCCGCCTCAACACGACCCGGTTGATCATCGGTGGTCTCTTCACCGGACTGGGCGTGGCCGCCATGCACTACACCGGCATGGCCGCGATGCGACTCCACGGCGATCTCACCTATGACGCCCTCCGGGTCGTCCTGTCGGTGCTCATCGCCGTCGTCGCCGCCACGGTGGCCCTCTGGCTGGCCATGACCGTCCGCCGTGGCCTGGCGATCGGCGCCTCGGCGCTGGTGATGGGTGTCGCTGTCAACGGGATGCACTTCACCGGCATGAGCGCCCTGTCGGTACACCTGCACGAGGAACGCGGCGAGGTCACCGGCGCGGAGGTCACCACCCTGCTCATTCCGATCGTCCTGGCGGTGATCTTCGGTGTGGTCGGTCTCGTCTACGCCCTGATCGCCGCGCCAACCGACGACGACCGCGCCGCGCTGGCCTACCTCGACGCCCGGCAGCCGCCGGTGGCCGCGCCGACGGCGCAGGCCGCCCCGGACCCGGTCGGGCTGCGCGCCCGGTCCCAGGCGACCCTCGGGCAGCCCGGCACACCGTTCCCGTCCCGCCGTCGCGACGACACCCGGCCACGCTGACATCGGCGGTTCGGGCGCTGCCGTCCGGCCGCGGCGACGCGGTGCGACCGTCGATTGCGGCAAACGGCGCTATCCCCGCGTCCGGACAGCGCCGTTTGCCGCAAAACGAGGTCGGGGGCCAGGCCGGCCCGGGCCGGTCCGGTCGCAGGGTCGGCTCCAGGGGGCAAGGCGTCGGTCAGTCGTGGGCGGCGAGGGCGGCGAGGGCGTCGACCAGCCGGCGGCAGGAGCTGGCAAGGTTCCACCGCTGCGCCAGCTCCAACAGCCGCTGCGGGTCGGCCGGTGCCGTCGGCAGCGCGGTGTTCAACTCCGGCAGCGGCACGTCGGTGGCCACCCGGACCACCTTCGGCGCGACCGCGAGGTAGTCGCGGGCGGCGTCGAGCCTGCCGCGCAGGCCCGGGGCGAAGGCGGAGCCCGGCGCGTCCAGCGCGGCGAGGATGCCGTCCAGGCCGCCGTAGCGCTCGATCAGCCGGGCGGCCGTCTTCTCGCCCACCCCCGGCACCCCGGGCAGCCCGTCGCTGGGGTCGCCCCGCAGGGCGGCGAAGTCGGCGTACCGGTCGGCCGGGACGCCGTATCGGGCACGGACCGCCGCGTCGTCGCAGGCCTCCAGCTTCGCCACGCCCCGACCGACGTAGAGCAACCGGACCGGGCGGGTGTCGTCGACGAGTTGGAACAGGTCCCGGTCGCCGGAGACCACCTCCACCGGGGCGGGCTCGGTCACCGAGAGCGTGCCCAGCACGTCGTCGGCCTCGTACCCGGTGGCGCCGACGGCGCAGATGCCGATGGCCGCGAGCACGTCGAGGATCACCGGCACCTGCGGGGAGAGGGTGTCCGGCACCACCTCGCCGCCCGCCGGGGCGACCCGGTGCGCCTTGTACGACGGCAGCAGCTCCACCCGCCACGCCGGCCGCCAGTCATGGTCCAGCGCGCAGACCATCCGCCCCGGCCGGCGGGTGCGGACGAGCTGGGCCAGCATGTCGAGGAAGCCGCGGATCGCGTTGACGGGTTGACCGTCCGCGGTCTTCGCCGCCGACTCGGGGACGCCGAAGTAGGCCCGGAAGTAGAGACTGGGCGCGTCGATCAGCAGGATCGGTGATTGCGATGCCACGGCGGACAGCCTGGCACAGCGGTACGACGACATGGGGGACGCGAGTCGGCGCGTGATCCTTTGCCCCCGGTCAGCGGCGATCCTTGTCGGCGTAGAGCGTGTCGCGGCGGGCAACCCGCTGCACCAGGTAGCTGGTCACCAGCAGCACGATGGCCAGCGCAACCTCCAGCCCGGCGACGGGGCCGTCGGCGATGGTGAGCCCCAGGACCAGCAGCACCAGCCCGACCAGGGCGAGGATGCCGGCGCCCAGCAGTCGGCGTCGGCGTGCCGTTGCCCGCTGCTGCGCCACCTGTCCGCCCTTCCTCGCCCTGGCACCAGGCTATCCGCGCGGGTCGGTCGACGGGCTGGCAACCGGGAACGGTCAGAACAGGGTCGTCGGCTCGACCGGCTCCGGCTGCGGCAGCGCGGCCAGCCCCGGCACCCGGGCTCGTACCTGGTCGTGGAAGCGGCGGGCGAGCTCCGGCGCGTCGGCGTTGTCCGGGGTGTGCACGAACATGGTGGGGGAGCGGCCCTCGCGCAGCCACCCGGCGACCACGTCCACCCAGTGCCGCCAGCCCTCGACGGTCGCGGCGGTGTCGTCACGGCCCAGGTAGCGGACGATCGGCCGGTCGGTCAGTGCGTGGGTACGCAGCGGCAGCCGTGGCTTCTTCGTCCACGCGTCGCGTTCGGCGTCGCTGGTCGGCGGGCGGCGGAAGAACGCGGTGGTGTCGAAGGGGATCCACTCGGCACCGGCGTCGGTGAGTACGCCGTCCAGTAGCGCCGCCGCCCGGCGGTCGGTGAAGAACGCGGGGTGGCGGACCTCCACGGCGTACCGGTGGGCGGTGGACAGTCGGCGTAGGAAGCGGGTGAGGGTGGGCACGTCGGTGGGGGCGAACGAGCCCGGTAGCTGGATCCACAGGGCATCGACCCGTGGACCGAGGGGCGCGATCGCGTCCAGGAAGATCCGCAGCGGCGCGTCGGCGTCGGTGAGCCGGCGATCGTGGGTGACGACCTTCGGCAGCTTGGGCAGGAACCGGAAGTCGGGGCCGGTCTGCCGTGCCCAGGACGCCACCGTCTCGACGGTGGGGATCGCGTAGAAGGTGGTGTTGCCCTCGACCGCGGTGCACCAGCCGGCATAGTGCCGCAGTCGCTCGTGTGCTGGCAGTGCCCGCCCCGGCCACGCCCTGTGCGTCCACATCGCGCAACCGACGTACAGGTGCATCCACCCTCCCCGTGTCCCGCGCCCGCGGCGAGCGCCGACGCACCGGACACCGTACCCAGGCCGGTGGTCGGGCCGTCGCGGCCCACCCGGACCCACGCTGCGCCGGCACGCGGTCGGCTGCTGTCGCGTCACCACCGGTCCGGTGTGCCGGGCGGGCACGGAGTAGGCCGCAGGGCCAAACGACCGTTAAGCTGGCCGGGTGGGGACCGCCGACCGCCACCGACCTGGCGGCCCGGCACCCACACCGAGGAGCCGCCGGCCGCACCCCGGACGGTGTCCAACGGCTCACCACCATCCCCGACGGAGCTCGCCGCGCCATGACCATCGACCGGATCCTCCCCACCGACGAGGCCCACGACCTGCTCGACCTGGCCACCGAACTCGCCGACCGCGAGCTCGCCCCGCGGGCCGCCGCCTTCGAGGCGCGCGCCGAGTTCCCCCGCGACGTGCTGCGCACCCTCGGCCGGGCCGGCCTGCTCGGCCTGCCGTACGCCGAGGAGTACGGCGGTGCCGCGCAGCCGTACGAGGTGTACCTGCAGGTGCTGGAGATCCTGGCCAGCCGGTGGCTCGCCGTGGCCGAGGCGGTCAGCGTGCACACCCTGTCCTGCTACCCGCTGGCCGGGTTCGGCAACGACGCCCAACGCGAACTGCTGCCCGATCTCATCGGCGGGGAACTGCTCGGCGCGTACTGCCTCTCCGAACCGCAGGGCGGCTCCGACGCCGCCGCGCTGACCACCAGGGCCGTGCGCGACGGTGACTCCTACCTGGTCACCGGCACCAAGGCGTGGATCACCCATGCCCGGACCGCGGACTTCTACAACATCTTCTGCCGCACCGGCGGGCCCGGCCCGAAGGGCATCTCCTGCCTGCTGGCCGACCGGGGCACCCCCGGGATTCTGCCGCAGGCCGCCGAACGGACCATGGGCCTGCACGCCTCCCCGGTGGCGCAGATCGCCTTCGACGGTGCCCGGGTGCCGGCCGACCGGCTGATCGGCGGCGAGGGGATGGGCTTCATCATCGCCATGTCCGCGCTGGATTCCGGCCGGCTCGGCATCGCCGCCTGCGCGGTGGGCCTGGCGCAGGCGGCACTGGACTACGCCCTGGGCTACGCGCGGGAACGCCGGCAGTTCGGCCGGCCGATCATCGACTTCCAGGGGCTCGGGTTCAACCTCGCCGACCACGCCACCCAGATCTCCGCCGCGCGGGCGCTGACGCTCGCCGCGGCCCGGCTGCGCGACGCCGGCCGGCCGTACTCCATCGAGGCGGCGAAGGCGAAGCTCTTCGCCACCGACGTGGCGATGCGGGTGACCACCGACGCCGTGCAGGTGCTCGGCGGCGCCGGCTACGTCGCCGACCACCCGGTTGAGCGGTACATGCGGGAGGCGAAGGTGCTGCAGATCGTGGAAGGCACCAACCAGATCCAGCGGCTGGTCATCTCGCGGGCCCTGGCGAAGGGCTGACTCGCCGCGGCGGGGCCCGGCACCCGTGACGGCGCGGTACGCGGTAGGTTGCACGCCGTGGAGGAGATCGACCGTGCCATCGTCGCCGCGCTGACCGCTGACGGTCGGCTGTCGTACACGGATCTGGCCGAGCGGGTGGGGCTGTCGGTCTCCGCCGTGCACCAGCGGGTCCGCCGGCTGGAGCAGCGCGGCGTGATCCACGGGTACGCCGCGAAGGTCTCGTTCGAGGCGCTGGACCTGCCGTTGACGGCGTTCGTGGCGATCCGCCCGTTCGACCCGTCGCAGCCCGACGACGCCCCGGAACGGCTGGCCCACCTGCCGGAGATCGACTCCTGCTATTCGGTGGCGGGGGAGGACTTCTACCTGCTGCTGGTGCGGGTGGCCGGCCCGGCGGACCTGGAGCGGGTGCTCCAGGAGATCCGCACCGCCGCGAACGTCACCACCCGTACGACCGTGGTGCTCTCCACCCCGTACGAGGGGCGCCCGCCGAAGATCGCGCCGGGCGCGTCGGTGCGTCGCTCGCGCGACGCCGGTTAGCGGCTCAGCCGCCGTTCCAGCGCAGGATGACCGGCCGACCGTGCTCGTGTCCGAGGACGGAGACGGTGGCGGTGTCGAGCCGCAGTTTGCCGCCGCCGGAGGGCGGCAGGCCGATCCAGCGGGCACCGACGACGCGCAGGCAGTGGGCGTGCCCGACCAGCACGATGTCGCCCCGGCCCAGCAGGGGCGTGACCCGGGCGAGTAGCCGGTCGACGCGCTGGCCGACCTGCTCGGGGGATTCCCCGCCGGGGCAGCCGTCGGTCCAGAGGTTCCATTCGGGATGGTCGCTGTGGATGTCGGCGGTGGTGCTTCCCTCGTACTCGCCGTAGTTCCATTCGACCAGGTCCTCGTCGGTCCGGTCGATCATGAGGCCGGCGAGCTGCGCGGTGCGCAGGGCCCGCCGGCGGGGGCTGGTCAGCACCCGGGCGAAGCGCCGGCCGACGAGCACGCCGCCGAGCGCGCGGGCCTGGCGCTCCCCGTCGGGGGTCAACTCCAGGTCGGTGTACGAGGTGTGCCGACGGCTGGCGCTCCAGGTGGTCTCACCGTGCCGGACCAGGACGATCTCGCTCATGCCTTTCAGTCAACCAGTCCCGACGCGGCCCGGCTCAGCCGACCCGCTTCCGCCTATCCTCCTAGGATGCACTACGGAGTGTGCGGTCACACCGAGAGCCGAACCGGCAACGACGGTCGAATGGTGTACTGGCGGCATCGTCCGGCGACGATCGGGGGAGAGCAGTGTCGGAGCACGGTGCGCAGCCGGGTGTGGTGCCCGGGGCGCGGCGGACCGCGGGCACCCTGTTCGCCGCTCTGTACGGTGAGCTGGTCCCGCACGCCTGGCGCGAGCCCGGGTCGGAACTCGACGCGTACTCGCTGTTCTGGCACCGGTCGGTGGCGATGGGTTGGCTCGACGACACGAACGCCGGAGGCGGATGCGAGGAGGGCATGCTCCGGGCGCCGGGGCTGTGGGGCATGAACGACGCGGGCTGGCGTCATCCCCTCGCCGCGGCTGACGCGGGGTTGGTCTCCTGGTTCCAGGTCGAGGCCAGTGCGGTGGCCGACGACCGGCCGCTTCCGGTGCAGCCGTTCCTGCGGTGCGCGCAGGAGGCGACGGCACGGGCCGGCACCCTGGACCTGTCGGCGGTGCAGCTGCTCCTGCCGGTTCAGCATCTCGATCCTTCCGCGCGTCCGCCGTACGCGCCGGTGCCGGCGATGCGCACGGTCCCGTGGTTCGCCGAGTGTGCCCCGCGGGCCAGGACCGCGGTGGCGATCGACGTCGACAGCGGCCAGGACCCGGCGGTGCCGGCGGTCGCGGCGCAGTTCATCGACCGGTTCGCCGCGCTGGAGCAGGCTGTGTTCGTCTGTACCTCGTACGAGGTCGCCGGGCGGGGTGCCGTCCTTTCGCCACCGTTTGACGACGCTTTCTGGCATGGTCCGCCCGAACACGGGGTGGTGCTGCGCGGGGAGCTGGCCGAGTGGTCGGGTGACGCGATCGGATGGTTGGCGGCGGTGGTGGCCGACTGCCTCGTCCGGCTGGGGGTGCGGTCGCCGCTGTTGCTCACCGCCACCCGGTCCCTCCCGGCGGCCTGACTGGAAGCTACGGGTTTCCCGTACAAACCAACCGTCCTAGGACGGCCTACGAAAAGTGTGACAACACACGAGAACAGCGGCACAGAGAGGACCGGGCGGGAACAAGCAGTAGCAGTGGCCGCGCCGAAACGCCGAGGCACGGTCACCGCTGCGGTGACCGTGCCTCGGCGTGGGCGGGATCAATGGTCGCGGTGGGTCTCCCACCACGCCTGTCCGGGCTGCGGCAGGGTGTCGATCGGGTCGTAGTAGGCGTAGCGCTTGTTCAACGCCTCAAGGTCGGCCGACTCGATCGAGGTGCGGTAGTTCTTGGTCCAGTACGAGATGCCGCGCTCCCGGTCGTACTCGGTGAGCATGTGCACCCAGCGCTTGCCGACGAAGGGGACGTCGCAGACGATCCGTGGGGTGGCGTAGCCGGGTAGGTAGCCCATGATGTCGTGCTGGAGCTGTTGGGCGTGCCAGACCGGGACCCGCCAGTGTTCCGCGTTGGGGATCATGTCGCACATGTAGAAGTAGTACGGCAGGATGCCGGCTTCGCCTTGCAGGGCGAAGCAGAGGTCCAGCAGATCGGGGGCGGAGGCGTTCACGCCGCGCATGAGTACGCCCTGGTTGCGGACGTCGCGCACACCGACGTCGAGGGCGGTCTGGGCGGCCCTGGCGACCAGTGGGGTGAGCGACTGGGCATGGTTGACGTGGGTGTGGATGGCGAGGTTGACGCCGCGACGAGCGGCGGTGCGGGCGACGCGTTCCAGGCCCTCGACGACGTCGGGCTGGAGCCAGTGTTGGGGCAGGCCCATGAGTGCCTTGGTGGCGAGGCGGATGTCCCGGATGGTTTCGATCTCGAGTAGCCGCATCAGGTAGGACTCGAGGCTGCGCCAGGGGACGTTGGCGACGTCGCCGCCGGAGACGACGACGTCGCGCACGCCGGGGTGGGCCTTGAGGTAGGTGATGTGGGCGTCGTAGCGGTCGACGGGCTTGAGGGTGAGTTTGAGCTTGTCGACCGCGGGGGTGGAGTTGCCGACCAGGTCCATGCGGGTGCAGTGGCCGCAGTACTGCGGGCAGGTGGAGAGCAGTTCGGCGAGGACCTTGGTGGGGTAGCGGTGGGTGAGGCCCTCAGCGACCCACATGTCGTGTTCGTGCAGGGAGTCGCGGCTGGCGTACGGGTGTGACGGCCAGTCGGTGCGGCGGTCGGAGGCGACGGGGATCATGTAGCGCCGGACCGGGTCGGCCAGGAACGCCTCGGTGGTGACCGGGGCGAACGGGACCATGGTGTTGATCATCTGTGGCGGCACCAGCATGGACATGGTGGCCAGGGCCTTCTGGTCGGCGTCGAGGTCGGCGTAGAAGGTCTCGTCGACGAGGTCACCGAGGACGGCGCGTAGCTGCTTGATGTTCTTGACGCAGTTGACGCGCTGCCACTGGGCGTTCTCCCACTGCTCGCGGGTGATGTGGCGCCAGCCGGGGAAGCGGGTCCAGTCGGGTTCGACCAGAGGGCTGCGCCGGTATTCGTACGGCTGCCCGGCGGTCGGTACGGCGACCGGGGCGTGACGGGGTTGAGGGATGGTCTCAACCGGTTGGGTCTGGGTCACGGCCCCTCCTCGGTGCGTGGTGCGGATGATCAGCGGCCCGAAGGCTACTGGAAAATATCCGGTGAAGAAATTAGTCTGCCGTAAGTTTTCCCGCGATGCGAGTCCTGGCCAGGGCTTCGCGCGGCTGACAGGGGAGGTCGGCGTGACGTCACCGGTGGGTCTGCACCGCGTTGTGGAACCGGCGGGAGTGCTGCCGCAGGCGGCATGGCGGCTGGACGCCGATCCGCGGATCGCCCCGAACGAGGTGCGCATCCGGGTGGAGCGGTTGAACCTGGACGCGGCGAGTTTCCGGCAGTTGTCGGAGAAGCACGGCGGGGACGGGGAGCAGATCCGCGCCGAGGTGCTGGAGATCATCTCGACCCGGGGCAAGATGCAGAACCCGGTGACCGGTTCCGGCGGCATGCTGATCGGCACGGTGGAGGAGGTCGGCCGGCGGTCCCCGCTGGGGTTGGCCGTCGGCGACCGGGTGGCGACGCTGGTGTCGCTGACGTTGACGCCGCTGCGGATCCTCGACGGGTTGGCCGGCTGGGACGGGCGCGGCGAGCAGGTTCCGTGCGACGGGTACGCGATCCTGTTCGCGCGCTCGATCGCGGCGGTGCTGCCGGCCGACCTGCGTCCGGGGTTGTCGCTCGCGGTGCTGGACGTGTGTGGTGCGCCGGCGCTGACCGCGCGGGTGGTGGGGCGGTACGTGGCCGACCGGGCGCGTGAGGGGGACGCCCGGCCGGTCGGCGTGGCCGTGATCGGTGGGGCGGGCAAGAGCGGGTCGTTGTCGCTGGCGGCGGCGCGGCGGGCCGGTGGCGTGCGTACCGTCGGGGTGGTGCCGGTGGCGGCGGAGCGGGACGCGCTGGCGGCGGCCGGGGTGGCCGACGTGGTGGCGGTGGCGGACGCGCGGGATCCGGTGGGGTTGTCGACGGCGGTGACGTCGGCGTTGGGTGCGCCGGCGGACGTGACGGTGGTCTGTGTGGACGTGCCGGGTTGTGAGCACGGGGCGGTGCTGGCCACGGCGGACGGCGGCACGGTGGTTTTCTTCTCGATGGCGACGAGTTTCGCGGCTGCGGCGTTGGGCGCGGAAGGTCTGGCGGCGGACGTGACGATGCTGGTGGGCAACGGGTACGTGCCCGGCCATGCGGCGTTCGCGCTGGATCTGCTGCGGGCGGAGCCGGGGGTCCGTGATCTGTTCGAGGCCCGGCTGGCGGCAGACTGACGCCATGACGAACCTCTCGACGCTGTACCGCGGCGGTCTGCTGCATTGTCCTGCTGACCCGAACGCGACGGCCCTGCTGGTGTCCGGCGGCCGGATCGTGTGGTTGGGGGTGGACGCGGACGCGCCGTCCGCGGACCGGGTGGTGGATCTGGCGGGGGCGTTGGTGACGCCCGGGTTCGTGGACGCGCACGTGCATGCGACGGACACCGGTCTGGCGTTGTCGGGTCTGGACGTGTCGGGTGTGCGGTCGGCGGGTGTACCTGTCGCAGGCGTCGATGCATTCGGCGTTGGTGTCGGGGGCGTTGCTGGCGGCGTGTCCGCAGGTGGTGGCCGCCGTGGGGTTCGACGCGTCGGGGTGGTTGCGGCGGGACGCGCACCACGTGGTGCGGGCGGTGGCGTTCGGGTCGGTGAGTCGGGCGCAGCGGGTGGCGGCGCAGCGGGTGGCACTGGGG
>NZ_SMKF01000081.1 GCF_004348325.1 Micromonospora sp. KC213
GGACGAGGAGGAGCTGTCCCCGCCGCCGGAGAAACCCCACCCGCCGCCGTCCGAGCCGGATCCCGATCCGCCCTCGCCCCGGCCGGAGCCGCCGGCCCGGTCGTCAAGCGGGGAGTCCGCACCGGCGTCGCCGTAGGAGGTGTGCGGGGAGTGGTAACCGGTGCCGCCGTCGGACGAGCGGGAGCGCGCCCGGGCCTGCCGGGAGTCGCGGGCCAGCCCGATCCCGACCAGCACGGCGACCAGTCCCAGTGCGAGCACCATCAGCATCGTCGGATCCCCCGTCCACAGGTCAGTGGCTCCGACGACGCTCGCGCCGAGCCCGGCCACGGCCAGCACCAGCCCGAAGGGCACCTGCCATCGCATGGCCGAAGGGTAGGTCGGTGACGCAAACCGGCACCCTGCCGGCGTATCCGTCGACCGGCACGAAGTTACTGATGGGTACCTGTGTCGCGCGTCGCGTCTCCCGGCGGTGGACGTGACGACGGGCACCGGAAGAGGGCAGGATGGCGGCAGAGACCTATCCCACACACAACCGAGGGAACGCCTGTGGCTACGGAACGCAAGCGCCCGGTGATCACCGCTGGTCTGCCGAGCCAGCTTCCGGACATCGACCCAGAAGAGACCAGCGAATGGGTCGAGTCGCTCGACGGTGTCATCGACGAGCGCGGGACCAAGCGCGCCCGCTACGTCATGCTGCGCCTGCTGGAGCGGGCCCGCGAGCGTCAGGTCGGGGTGCCGTCGCTGACCACCACCGACTACATCAACACCATCCCGCCGGAACGCGAGCCGTGGTTCCCGGGTGACGAGCACGTCGAGCGGCGGATCCGGGCGTACGTCCGGTGGAACGCGGCGATGCTGGTGCACCGGGCGCAGCGCCCGGAGATCGGCGTCGGCGGGCACATCTCCACCTTCGCCAGCTCCGCCTCGCTCTACGAGGTCGGCTTCAACCACTTCTTCCGGGGCAAGAACCACCCGGGCGGCGGCGACCACATCTTCTACCAGGGCCACGCCTCCCCCGGCATGTACGCCCGGGCGTTCCTCGAGGGCCGGCTGACCGAGGACCAGCTCGACGGTTTCCGGCAGGAGCTGTCCCACCCGGCCGGCGGGCTGCCGTCGTACCCGCACCCACGGCTGATGCCGGACTTCTGGGAGTTCCCCACCGTTTCCATGGGGCTGGGCGGCCTGAACGCCATCTACCAGGCGCGGTTCAACCGTTACCTGCAGCACCGGGGCATCAAGGACACCTCCCAGCAGCACGTCTGGGCGTTCCTCGGCGACGGCGAGATGGACGAGCCGGAGACCCTCGGCGCGATCGGGGTGGCGGCCCGCGAGGAGCTGGACAACCTCACCTTCGTGATCAACTGCAACCTACAGCGGCTGGACGGCCCGGTCCGCGGCAACGGCAAGGTCATGCAGGAGCTGGAGGCGTTCTTCCGGGGCGCCGGCTGGAACGTGATCAAGGTGGTCTGGGGCCGCGAGTGGGATCCGCTGCTGGCCGCCGACACCGACGGCGCGCTGGTGAACCTGATGAACACCACGCCCGACGGCGATTACCAGACCTACAAGGCGGAGTCCGGGGCGTACGTGCGGGAGCACTTCTTCGGCCGTGACCCGCGCACCCGCAAGATGGTCGAGGACCTGTCCGACGACGAGATCTGGAACCTCAAGCGGGGCGGCCACGACTACCGCAAGCTCTACGCGGCGTACAAGGCGGCCACCGAGCACACCGGCCAGCCGACGGTCATCCTGGCCAAGACCATCAAGGGTTGGACCCTGGGCTCGCACTTCGAGGGCCGCAACGCCACCCACCAGATGAAGAAGCTGACGCTGGAGGATCTGAAGCTCTTCCGCGACCGGCTCTACCTGGACATCCCGGACAAGGTGCTGGAGGAGAACCCGTACCTTCCGCCGTACCTGAACCCGGGCGAGAAGTCCGACGAGATCGCGTACCTCAAGGAGCGGCGCCAGCAGCTCGGCGGCTACCTGCCGACCCGGCGGACGACCCACAAGTCGCTGGCCATTCCCGGCTCGGAGCGGTTCTCCGACATCAAGCGCGGCTCGGGCAAGCAGAAGGTGGCCACCACGATGGCCTTCGTCCGCCTGCTCAAGGACCTCATGAAGGACAAGGAGTTCGGCAAGCGCTGGGTGCCGATCATCCCGGACGAGGCCCGCACCTTCGGCCTGGACTCCATCTTCCCGACCGCCAAGATCTACTCGCCGCACGGTCAGCGGTACACCTCGGTCGACCGGGAGCTGTTCCTGTCGTACAAGGAGTCGACCGTCGGGCAGATCCTGCACGAGGGGATCAACGAGGCCGGCTCGGTCGCCTCGTTCACCGCCGCCGGCACCTCGTACGCCACGCACGACGAGCCGATGATCCCGATGTACATCTTCTACTCGATGTTCGGGTTCCAGCGCACCGGCGACGGCTTCTGGGCCGCGGCGGACCAGATGACCCGTGGCTTCGTGCTGGGCGCCACCGCCGGCCGGACCACGCTCAACGGTGAGGGCCTCCAGCACGAGGACGGCCACTCGCTGCTGCTGGCCGCCACCAACCCGGCGGTGGTCGCGTACGACCCGGCGTTCGCGTTCGAGATCGCGCACATCGTGGAGAACGGCCTGCACCGGATGTACGGCGCGGAGCAGGAGAACATCTTCTACTACCTCACCGTGTACAACGAGCCGATCCACCAGCCGGCCGAGCCGGCGCAGGTGGACGTCGAGGGCCTGCTCAAGGGCATCTACCGGTACGCGCCGGCCCCGCAGGTCGACGGCCCGAAGGCCAACATCCTGGCCTCCGGCACGGGCATGCAGTGGGCGCTCAAGGCGCAGCAGTTGCTCGCCCAGGACTGGGGGGTGGCCGCCGACGTCTGGTCGGTGACCTCCTGGACGGAGCTGCGCCGCGACGCCGTGCAGTGCGAGGAGCACAACCTGCTCAATCCGGGCAGCGAGCCGCGGGTGCCGTACGTGCAGCAGAAGCTGGCCGAGACCGACGGGCCGAAGGTCGCGGTCAGCGACTGGATGCGCGCGGTACCGGACCTGATCGCCCGCTGGGTGCCCGGTGACTACACCTCGCTGGGCACCGACGGGTTCGGCCTGTCGGACACCCGGCACGCGCTGCGCCGGCACTTCCACGTCGACGCCGAGTCGGTCACGGTCGCCACGCTGCGGCAGCTCGCGCTGCGCGGGGCGGTGCCGGCGAACGTGCCGGCCGAGGCGGCCAAGAAGTACGCCATCGACGACGTGAACGCCGCCCCGGTCGGCGAGACCGGCGGCGACAGCTGATCCACCCCGTACGACGAGAGGGCCCGGCATCCGCCGGGCCCTCTCGTCGTACGGTGGCAGCGACCGACATCGGGGTGATCGGTGTCCCGCGCCTCCCCCGCAGCAGCCGGCGGTGGTCCGATCGCCCCTGGTGGGGACGCCGGGCCACCGCCGTCGCGGTTGACACCGCGGGAGGCGACCTGCCTCAGCCGACGGCGGCCAGGTCGGTGAGCCGGGCCAGCGACTCCTCCAGGTCGGCGCCGACCCGGCGCAGCCCGAGCCGGAGCAGGGCCGCCTTGACCGGGCCGGCCGGCCACCGTACGACGATGAGTCGGACGACGGTCCCGCCCTCATCCTCGTCGGGAGTGAGCTGGACGTAGATCTCGGTGCGCGCCTCCGCCCGGGCACCGGCGCCCTTCGCCCGTTCCCGCCAGCCGATCAGGGTCGGCTCCTGGAAGGCGATCACCTCTGCCTCGTGCGCCGCGCCGCGCCCGGCCTGGACCAACTGCCGTCGCCCGAAGCCCTCCCCCGAGAGGACCTCCGCCGCACGGACCCCCGCCAGCCAGGCCGGCAACTGCTCGGCCCGCTGTACGACGTCCCAGACCGCTTCCACCGGCGCCATCACGTGCGCACTGCGTTCCACGAGGATCATTTCTGTCTTCCCCCACTGAGGACATCCGCGATATTCCGCACTCTATGCGCAAAATCGGACTTACTGGGACGGGTTTGGCAAAGACACGCCGAATCCCCTTGCATCATCATCGTCGGCGACCTATAGCGCGACGGCGCTTCGCGCCTTAGAGTCCCGAGCAAGATTCACATTTCTCGGGAGGGTTCATGACCACGGCGCCGCTACCCCGGTTTCCCGCCAGTTTCCGCTGGGGAGTCTCCACTTCGGCGTACCAGATCGAGGGCGGCGCCGACGCCGGCGGGCGCGGTCGGTCCATCTGGGACACCTTTGCCCACACCCCCGGCCGGATCATCGACGGCAGCACCGGCGACCGGGCCTGCGACCACTACCACCGGCACGCCGCGGACGTGGCACTGATGGCCGGCCTGGGCATCTCCGCGTACCGGTTCTCCGTCGCCTGGCCCCGGGTGCAGCCCGGCGGCACCGGCGCGGCCAACCCGGCCGGCCTGGACTTCTACGAACGCCTCGTCGACGACCTGCTCGCCGCCGGCATCGACCCGGTCGCCACCCTTTTCCACTGGGACCTCCCACAGCCTCTGGAAGACACCGGCGGCTGGCTCAACCGGGACACCGCCGACCGCTTCGCCGAGTACGCCGACCTGGTCGCCGCCCGCCTCGGCGACCGGGTGAAGCTGTGGATCACGCTCAACGAGCCGTTCATCCACATGAGTCTCGGCTACGGCACGGGAGAGCACGCCCCGGGCCGGACCCTGCTCTTCGACGCCTTCCCGGTGGCCCACCACCAACTGCTCGCCCACGGGCACGCCGTCGCCGCGCTACGCGCGCACAGCGCCAGCCCGGTGGCGATCGCCAACAACTACTCACCGGTGGTGCTCTGCGGCGACACCGACGCCGACCGGGCAGCCGCCGCGGCGTACGACGCGCTGCACAACCGGCTCTTCACCGACCCACTGCTGGGGCTGGGCTACCCGCCCGGCATCGAGCCGACGGTGGTCCGCGACGGCGACCTCGACGTGATCGCCACCCCGATCGACGTGCTCGGGGTCAACTACTACAACCCCACCGGGATCCGGGCCCCCGAGGAGGGTTCCCCGCTTCCCTTCTCGATGGTGCCGCTGGACGGGTACCCGCGCACCGCCTTCGACTGGCCGGTCGTCCCCGACGGGCTGCGTGACCTGCTCACCGGACTGAAGGAGCGGTACGGCGACGCCCTCCCGCCGATCCAGGTGACCGAGGGCGGCTGCGCCTACGACGACGCGCCGGACGCCGACGGGCGGGTGCACGACCCGGACCGGATCAGCTACCTCGACGGGCACCTGCGCGCCGTCCGCGCGGCGATGGACGCCGGAGTCGACGTCACCGGGTACTTCGTCTGGTCCCTGCTGGACAACTGGGAGTGGGCGGAGGGTTTCACCAAGCGCTTCGGGCTGGTGCACGTCGACTTCGACACCCTGGCCCGCACGCCCAAGTCCTCGTACGCGTGGTACCGCGACCTCATCGCGGACAACCGGGACCGGCCGTGACCACCGTCGACCCGACACCCGCCTCGCTGCCGGCGGCGCTGGCCGAACCGCACATCCCGGTCCGCCGCAACTGGATCGCGCTCGTCTTCGCCGCCAACCTCGGCGTCTGGATGGCCTTCTTCACCCCGATCCAGGTGCTGCTGCCGCAGCAGGTGGAGCGCATCGCCCCGGCCGACAAGGAGGCCATGCTGGCTGTGGTGACCGGCATCGGCGCGCTCGCCGCGGTGCTCGCCAACCCGCTCGCGGGGGCGTTGTCCGACCGTACCTGCCTGCGGCTGGGCGGCCGCGAGTTCGGCCGGCGGCACGTCTGGACCGCCGGGGGCGCGGTGCTCGGCGCGCTCGCCCTGCTGCTCCTGGCCCAGCAGCGGACGATCGCCGGGGTGGCGCTGGGTTGGGTGGCCGCCCAGGTCTGCTTCAACGCGATGCTGGCCAGCCTGACCGCGGCCATCCCCGATCGGGTACCGGTCACCCAGCGCGGCGGCGTCTCCGGCTGGGTCGGCATCCCCCAGGCCCTCGGCCTGGTGGTCGGCGCGGTGCTGGTCACCGCGGTGGTCACCGGCAACGCCGCCGGGTACGCCGCGATCGCGGTCGCGGTACTGGTGCTGACGCTGCCGTTCACCCTGTTCACCGACGACGACCCGCTGCCGCGGGCACACCGGCCGCCGCTGCGGCTGCGGACCCTGCTCGCCTCGATGTGGATCAGTCCCCGCCGCCACCCCGACTTCGCCTGGGCCTGGATCACCCGGTTCCTGGTCCAGATCGGCAACGCCCTCGGCACGCTGTACCTGCTGTACTTCCTCACCGACGGGGTGCGCCACCCCGACCCCGAGGGCGCGCTGCTGGCCCTGATCCTGCTCTACACCCTCGGGATGATCCTCACCGCCGTGGTGGCCGGGATGCTCTCGGACCGGTCCGGGCGACGCAAGATCTACGTGATCGTCTCCGGGTTGGTGATGGCGGTGGCCGCGCTGATGCTCGCGATCGCCCCGATCTGGCCGGTGGCGATCGCGGCTGCACTGCTGCTCGGTGCGGGCTACGGCATCTACCTGTCGGTGGACGCGGCGCTGATCACAGAGGTCCTGCCCCGGGCCACCGACCGGGCCAAGGACCTCGGCGTGATCAACATCGCGAACTCGGCTCCGCAGGTACTCGGTCCGGCGATATCCGCCCCGATCGTGGTGCACCTGGGCGGCTACCCGGCGCTCTACGCGGTCACCGCGGCGGTCACCGTCTTGGGCAGCGCCCTGGTCCTCAAGATCCGCACCGTACGCTGACCCGCCCCGCCCCGGGAGGGGTGGGACGAGGCGGGGACGTGGCCCCCTGGGGAATCGGGTGGTGGTCGGCCGTAGGCTGGGGACGTGACGGTACGTGTACGCTTCGCCCCTTCCCCGACCGGTATGTTCCACGTCGGCGGCGCCCGCTCGGCGCTGCAGAACTGGATCTACGCCAAGCAGCAGGGCGGGGTGTTCGTGCTGCGCATCGAGGACACCGACGCCGCACGCAACAAGCCTGAATGGACCGAGGGCATCCTGTCCGCGCTGGACTGGATCGGCATCGCCCGCGACAGCTACGAGGGGCCGTACTTCCAGTCGTCGTACGCCGCCGAGCACCGCGCCGCCGCGCAGCGGCTGCACGACGCCGGCCGCGCCTACTACTGCGACTGCACGCGGGAGGCGGTGCAGGCTCGCACCGGCTCGCAGTACGCCGGCTACGACGGCTACTGCCGTGACCGTGGCCTGGAGCCGGGTGCGGGCCGCGCGCTGCGCTTCCGGACGCCCGACGAGGGCGAGACCGTGGTGGTCGACCTGATCCGCGGTGAGCCGACCTTCGAGAATCGGCTCATCGAGGACTTCGTCATCGCCCGTGGTGACGGTTCCCCGGTGTTCCTGCTGGCCAACGTCGTGGACGACCTGACCATGGGGATCACCCACGTGATTCGGGCCGAGGAGCACCTGCCCAACACCCCGAAGCAGCAGTTGCTCTGGGACGCGCTCGGGGTGAAGCCGCCGGTCTGGGCGCACGTGCCGGTGGTGGTCAACGAGAAGCGGCAGAAGCTCTCCAAGCGCCGCGACAAGGTGGCCCTGGAGGCGTACCGGGACGAGGGTTACCTCGCCGACGCCATGCGCAACTACCTGATGCTGCTCGGTTGGGCACCCTCGGGCGACCGGGAGATCGTGCCCTGGTCGGTGATCGAGGAGGAGTTCCGGCTGGAGGAGGTCAACCCCTCCCCCGCCTTCTTCGACGAGAAGAAGCTGCGCGCGTTCAACGGCGAGTACATCCGCGCGCTGCCGGTCGACGAGTTCGTCGCCGCCTGCCAGCCGTGGCTGACCGGCACCGACACCATCGCCCCGCCGCCGTGGCGGCCCGAGGAGTTCGACGCCGAGATGTTCGCCGCGATGGCGCCGCTGGCGCAGACCCGGATCGCGGTGCTCAGCGAGATCGTGCCGAACGTCGACTTTCTCTTCGTGGCCGATCCGCTGATCGACGAGGCCGCCTGGGCCAAGGCCATGAAGGAGGGCGCGGCCGATCTGCTCGACGCGGCGATCGCCGGGTACGAGGCGCTGGCATCCTGGGACGCCGACGCGCTGAAGTCGACCCTGGAGGCGGTCGGCGCCGAGCGCGGGCTGAAGCTGGGCAAGGCGCAGGCGCCGGTCCGGGTCGCGGTCACCGGCCGCACCGTCGGGCTGCCGCTGTTCGAATCGCTGCAGGTGCTCGGCCGGGAGCGCACCCTGGCCCGGCTGCGCGCCGCCCGGGTCCGCCTGGTCTGACCGGTACGCCATCCCCGGCCGGGGGCGGCCGGGGATGGCTCAGGACCCCGCGGCGCAGCAGCGTGCGGCGGGGAAAGCTCAGGACCGCCGGCGGCGTAGCAGCAGCGCGCCGCCGAGCGCCACGGCCAGACCGGCGCCGAGTAGCCAGGGCCAGACCGGCGTGTCCTGGTTACCGGCGGCGGCCGGGGCCGGCCCGGTGGTGGTCGGGGCGCTTGCGCCCGGGGTGCCGGCCTGCGCGGGGGTCGTCGGCGCGACGGGAGAGGCGCTCGCGGACGGGGTGGCGCTCGGCGCGGGCGACGACACCCCGGTGGTGAGGGTGAAGGTCACCTCTCCCCGCACCGGGTGGCCGTCGCCGGAGGCCACCCGATAGCCCACGATGTACTCGCCCGCCGGCCCGGGGGCGAACGGCACACGTACCCGGTTACCGGTGAAGCGCGGCTCGCCGCCGGCGGCCGGCACCTGACCCGGACCGACCACGGTGATCCTCGTGGTCGCCGGGTCCAGTTTCGACAGGAACCGCAGCTCCACCTGGGCCGGCGCGGTCGCCACGCGAGCCCCGTCGGCCGGGTTGCTGCCGGTCAGTGAGTTGTGCGCGACGGCCGGTGCCGCCGGCAGCAGCAGCGACACACCGAGCGCCGCGCCCATAACCACTGGCGTGGCACGCGCCACACGTGCGACCCTGCCCCCCATGAGTCCCTCCGTGAAGGTACGATCCGCCCGCTGATCAAGGGTTGACCGTTCGTCGGATCCGGATCACAAATATTTCCACATACTGGTCGAGCAGCTGCAACCGATCGCCGTCCCACGGAGTCTCTGCGGTGGGCACCCGCCCGCGGCACGGTCACCGCCGTCGGCACACCAACGCGTGACCTGCAGCACAGCCATCCATCGAACGGGGCGAGGAGGCGGCGATGGTCGGAGGGACGAGGCGGATGCTCGGGGTGCTCGCGGCGGTGACGGCGGCCCTGCTGTTGGGCCTGGGCACCGGTGCGCCGGCCCGGGCGGCCGGTGCCGCGCCGAAGCCGGCACCCGGGGTGGACATCACCGGCGTCGGGCTCGACGGGCCGCTGCGGCTGCGCTCGGACACCCAGTCCGCTCTCGTGCTCGCGGTGATCGACCAGGTCAACTGGTTCAGCCGCACCGGAGCGCGCACCGGCCCGAAGGTGGCCGACCTCGGTCCGAAGTACACCGTCGTGGTGCTCGCCGGGGACACCCCGAAGCAGACCTTCGACCTCTACCCGCTGGCCAAAGGCGGCCCGCGGGTGTACCGGCCGGCGAAGCAACCCGACGGGCGCAAGACCAGCGCGGGCTGGTTCCTCGGCCGGCTCAACATGTCCGAGACCCTGCGCCACGCCGGCGTGCCGCTGGAGCGGCGGTTCGACACCCTCAGCGGTGGCATCGGCGGCGGTGAACGGGTCATCCCAGAGGACGCGATCAACCCCGCCCGGGACATCGACACCGCGATCACCGAACTGCAGCGCCTGCTCCTGCTCAACCTGGGCGTGGTGCTCGTGATCACCACGGGGCTGGCCGGCATCGCTCTGCTGGTCCGCCGCCGCACCCGCTGACCAGGCCCGACCTGGAGCCGGGCTCAGCTCACAGGCCCGACCGGGGGGGCCGGGCTCAGATCTCCAGCACCACCTTGCCGCGGACGTGCCCGGCCTGCACCAGGCGCTGCGCCGCCGCGGCCTGGGCCAGCGGGAACGTCCGCTCGACGTGCACGGTGAGCCGCCCGGCGTCGACCAGGCCGGCCAGCACCGCCAGGTCCGGGGTGGACGGGGTGACGAACAGGTAGCTGCCACCCAGCCGGGTGACGTGCTCCGGGTCGGCGACGGAGACCAGCCGGCCCGGGCGGGACAGCAGTGCGGCGGAGACGTGCAACGCCTCCCCGCCGAACAGGTCGAGCGCCACGTCCACCCCGTCCGGCGCGACCGCCCGGACCCGCTCGGCCAGCCCCACCCCGTGGCGGACCGGCTCGGCACCGAGCGCGCGGACGAAGTCGTGGTTGGCCTCGCCCGCCGTACCGATCACCCGATCCGCGCCGAGCGCCCGGGCGAGCTGCACCGCCAGGTGTCCCACCCCGCCCGCCGCGCCGTGCACCAGCACGGTGTCCCCCGCGCCGGTCCGCGTCGCCCGTAACGCCTGGTACGCGGTGAGTCCGGCCAGCGGCAGCCCACCCGCGGCGGCCCAGGACGCCCGCACCGGCTTGTCCGCCAGGCAGCGCTCCGGAGCGGGCACCAGTTCGGCGTACGTGCCGTGCTGGATGTGGTCGCGCCGGACGTAGCCGATCACCTCGTCACCGACGGAGAACCCGGTCACCGCGGGGCCGACCGCCGCCACCACGCCGGCGGCGTCCCAGCCGGGCACCAACGGGAAGTGGCCGGGAATGGCCCCGGCGAGATGACCCTCGCGGATCCGCCAGTCGACCGGGTTCACCCCGGCTGCCCGCACCCGCACCAGGACCGTGTCCGGGCCGACGGGTGGGTCCGGGAGATCCCGCAGGGCGAGCCGGTCGGCCGAACCGTACGCGTCGATCGCGATCGCTTTCACACGCTCACGCTACTGGCCGCGTGGTGGGCGGACGATCAGCACCAGCGGTGTGGCGGCCGTTCCCGGCGGACCGGACGCCGCCCGGGGCGGACCGGGCCGTGCCGGTGCGCGCCGGCCCATCCGGCCAGCTCGCTGCGGCAGCCGCGCGACGCATCCCGCCCGGCCGGCTCGACGCCGTGGGGCCGGCCACCCGGCGGCTCCGGCGCGGGCGGTTCGGTCGCCCGCAGGCCCGGGCACCCCTCCGGCCGCTCCTGGCCGGAACGCTGGCGCGGCACCGTCAGCTCGTCGTCGGCCCGCTCGGATCCCCGGGCGACCTGCTCGCTGGGGCAGGGCGCCGCGACCAGCCGGCGGTGCGGTCGGGCCGACCCCGTCTGGTCGTGCTGGCCCGGCCGGCAGGACTCGCCCTGGGCGCAGCCGTGGTCGGCCTCCCCGTGCGCCATACCGCGGTCTCCTCACGCTCGCGTCGCGCCGGGAGATCGCCCCGGCGGCAGTGCCACCGTACTGGCCGGCACCGACGTTCCGTTCGGCACGTACCCCCGGTGCCGGCGTCACGGCCGGCGCGGAAGATCGTCTCCCGGTCCCCGGACACGACCGGGCGGATCACGACGGCGACGGTGGGGCCGACTTGCGTCTCCGGCCGGGGCGACCGCGGGGCCGCCCGGAGCTCGACGCCGGGTCGGGACGTGACAGGCTGAGGCGGTGAGCGAGCCGGGCGGGACGGAACTGGCGGCCACGCTGCGCCGGATCGAACGGGCGGCGGGGGCGCTGGCCACCGCGAGCGTCTCCCGGATGGACGAGACCCTGCCCTGGTTCCGGGATCTGCCGGCCGACCAGCGGTCCTGGGTCATGCTGGTGGCGCAGGCCGGCGTCCGCTCCCTGGTGCAGTGGCTGCGCGGCGGCGGCGGGACACCGGACGCCACCCAGGAGGTCTCCGACGAGGTCTTCGCCACCGCCCCCCAGGCGCTGGCCCGTTCGATCACCCTCCAGCAGACCGTGGCGCTGATCAAGGTGACCATCGACGTGGTCGAGGAGCAGGTGGGGCACCTGGCCGTCCAGGGCGAGGAGCAGCGGTTGCGGGAGGCGGTGCTGCGCTTCTCCCGGGAAATCGCCTTCGCCGCCGCCCGGGTGTACGCCCGCGCCGCCGAGTCCCGCGGTTCGTGGGACGCGCGGTTGCAGGCCCTGCTGGTGGACGCGCTGCTGCGCGGCGACTCCCCGGACGTGCTGGCCAGCCGGGCCGCGGCGCTCGGCTGGGCGGACGCCCCGCCGGTGGCGGTGGCAGTGGGCCGTTCCCCGGGCGGTGAGGTTGCCGCCGTGCTGCACACGGTCTATCGGCACGCCCGCCGGATCGGGGTGGAGGTGATCGGCGGGGTGCACGGCGACCGGCTGGTCATCGTGCTCGGTGGGGCCGCCGATCCGCTCGCCGCCACCGAGAAGCTGCTGCCCGCGTTCGGTACGGGTCCGGTGGTGGTGGGGCCGGCCGTACCCAGTCTGGACGAGGCGACGGAGTCGGCGCGGGCCGCGCTGGCCGGCTTCCGCGCGGCGCCGGCCTGGCCGACCGCGCCGTGCCCGGTGCCGGCGGCGGCGCTGCTGCCCGAGCGGGCCCTGGCCGGCGACGCCGAGGCCCGCCGGAGGCTGCGGCACGACGTGTACGCGGCGCTGGTGCGGGCCGGTGGCGAGCTGCTGGAAACCCTGGACGCCTTCCTCGCCGCCGGCGGGACGCTGGAGAGCGCCGCCCGGGCGCTCTTCGTGCATCCGAACACGGTCCGCTACCGGCTGCGCCGGATCGCCGAGGTGACCGGCTTCTCGCCGCTGGCGCCCCGGGACGCCTTCGCGCTGCAGGTGGCGCTCACGGTGGGTCGGCTCGACCCGGTGGCCCCGGTGGTAGCAGCAGCCCCGAGTCCGACATTGCCCCCAACAGTTAGGAAAACAGCACAATCAAGCGATGATCAGCGTTGATGTTTGTAGGTTTCCTCCAAACGTTCTAGTGCGGTTTGGTCGGTGTCGGCACAGCGCTACCCACGCGTATCCAGCAGAGTTTTAGACGTGCTCGCCGTACTCTCACCCGGCCAGGGTTCCCAGAAACCCGGCTTCCTGACCCCCTGGCTCGACCTGACCGGCACCGAGGCGCGGCTGCGCTGGTGGTCCGCGCTCGCCGGGGTCGACCTGGTGCACCTCGGCACGAAGGCCGACGCCGACGAGATCAAGGACACCGCCCGCACCCAGCCGCTGCTGGTGGCCGCCGCCCTGCTCGCCGCGGAGCACCTGCCGATGTACGACGTCGCCGTCACCGCCGGGCACAGCGTCGGGGAACTGGGCGCGACCGCGCTGGCCGGAGTACTCCCCGCCGAGGTCGCGATCACCCTCGCCGGGGTGCGCGGCCGGGAGATGGCCGCCGCCTGCGCGCTGGAGCCGACCGGGATGGCCGCCGTGCTCGGCGGCGACCCGGCCGAGGTGCTCGCCGCCATCGAGGCGCACGGGCTGCACCCGGCCAACCGCAACGCCGCCGCCCAGGTCGTCGCCGCCGGCAGCCTCGACGGGCTGGACAAGCTCGCCGCCGAGCCGCCGGCGAACGCCCGGATCACCCGGCTCAAGGTCGCCGGGGCGTTCCACACCCCGTACATGGCCCCCGCCGAGGCCGCGCTGGCCGGCGTGGCGGCCGGGATCACCCCGACCGACCCGGCCCGCATCCTGCTGTCCAACCTCGACGGCGCGGCGGTCAACCACGGCCGGGAGATGGTCCAGCGGCTGGTCCGGCAGGTCACCGCGCCGGTGCGCTGGGACCTGTGCATGCGTACCCTGGCCGACCTGGGCGTCACCGCCGTGATCGAGCTGCCTCCGGCCGGCACCCTGGCGGGCCTGATCAAGCGCGAGCTGAAGGCGACCGGCGTTCCGGAGATCGTCACCCTGAACACCCCCGACGACCTGCCCGCCGCCCGTGACCTGATCGCCCGGCACAGCGGCCTCGGCGGGCACGAGCCGGTGATCCAGTTCCGGGTCGTCGTCGCCCCCGCCGCGGGCACCTTCGAACCGGTCGCCGCGCTCGCCGAGGGCGCCGGCCTGCGCACCGGCCAGGTGATCGGCCACATCGCCACCCGACAGGGGCCGGTCGAGGTGACCGCACACGACAGCGGGCTGCTCACCGAGTGGCTGGCCCACCACGACGACCCGGTCGCGCCGGGTCAGCCCCTCGCCCGCATCGGAGGCCAGGCATGAGCGTCACCGGAAGCCGGATCGCGGCGCTCGGGCACTACCAGCCCTCCCGGGTGGTGACCAACGACGACATCGCCCAACTCGTGGACACCAACGACGAGTGGATCCGGGACCGCGTCGGGATCGCCAGCCGGCGGATCGCCGACGGCGAGTCGGTGGCCGACATGGCGACCGCCGCCGCCGGCAAGGCACTGGCCAACTCCGGCCTCAGCGCCGCCGACATCGACCTGGTCGTCGTGGCCACCTGCACGTCCATCGACCGCAGCCCGAACGTGGCCTGCCGGGTCGCCGCCCGGCTGGGCATCACCGCCCCGGGGGCGTACGACCTGAACACCGCCTGCTCGGGCTTCGCGTACGCGCTGGGCACCGTCGACCACGCGATCCGGGCCGGCGCGGCCCGCAACGCGATCGTCATCGGAGCGGAGAAGCTCTCCGACTTCACCGACTGGACCGACCGTTCGACCTGCATCATCTTCGCCGACGGCGCGGGCGCCGCGGTGGTCACCGCCACCACCGGCGACGAGCCGGCCGGGGTCGGGCCGGTGGTCTGGGGCTCGGTGCCGGAGAAGAGCGACGCGGTACGCATCGAGGGCTGGCAGCCGTACGTCGCGCAGGAAGGGCAGGCGGTGTTCCGTTGGGCCACCACCGCGCTGGCCCCGCTGGCCCTCCAGGCGTGCGAGCGGGCCGGGGTCGCCCCGTCCGAGCTCGCCGCGTTCGTACCGCACCAGGCCAACGGCCGGATCATCGACGGCATCGCCAAGCGGCTGGGCATCCCGCAGGCGATCATCGCCAAGGACATCGTCGAGTCCGGCAACACCTCGGCGGCGAGCGTGCCGCTGGCCCTGTCGAAGCTGGTCGAGCGGCGGGAGGTGCCCTCGGGCGCCCCGGTGCTGCTGTTCGGCTTCGGCGGCGGCCTGACCTACGCAGGTCAGGTCGTCCGCTGCCCGTGAAGACCCGGCCGGTCCCACCGTGCCGCCCCGCCGCCCGGCGGAGAACAACACCTATGGAGAGGAAACCCACCGCAATGACCCGTGACGAGATCACCACCGGCCTCGCCGAGATTCTCGAAGAGGTTGCCGGGGTGAACCCGGACGACGTGGCCGAGGGGAAGTCCTTCACCGACGATCTCGATGTCGACTCGCTCTCCATGGTGGAGGTCGTGGTGGCGGCGGAGGAGAAGTTCGGCGTCAAGATCCCGGACAACGAGGTGCAGAACCTGAAGACGGTCGGGGACGCCGTCAGCTACATCGAGGCGCAGTCCTGATCATGAGTCGTATCGACGTCGTCGTCACCGGGATCGGCGCGACCACCCCGCTGGGCGGGGACGTCGCGTCGACCTGGGACGCCATGCTCGCCGGCCGCTCCGGGGTGGGTCCGCTCACCCAGGAGTGGGCCGGGCAACTGCCCGTCCGCATCGCCGCCCAGCTCGCGGTCGACCCCTCCGAGGTGCTGGAGCGGGTCAAGCTGCGCCGGCTGGACCGCTCCGAGGCGATCGCCCTGATCGCCGCCGAGCAGGCCTGGGCCGACGCCGGCCTCGCCGACTCCGGGCTGGACCCGGAGCGGCTGGCGGTCAGCGTCGGCTCCGGCATCGGCGGCGCCACCACCCTGCTCGCCCAGGACGACATTCTGGAGGCGTCCGGCCCGCGCCGGGTCTCCCCGCACACCATCCCGATGCTGATGCCGAACGGACCGGCCGCCTGGGTCGGGCTGGAACTGGGCGCCAAGGCCGGGGTGCACACGGTGGCCAGCGCCTGCGCCACCGGCGCCGAAGCCATCGCGCTCGGGCTGGACATCATCCGCGCCGGCCGGGCCGACGTGGTGGTGGCCGGCGGCACCGAGGCGGTCATCCACCCGCTGCCGCTCGCCGGTTTCAGTTCCATGCGGGCCATGTCCACCCGCAACGACGAGCCGGAGCGGGCCTCCCGTCCGTGGGACAAGGGCCGTGACGGCTTCGTCCTGGGCGAGGGCGCCGGCATCGTGGTGCTGGAACGCGCCGACCACGCCGCCGCCCGCGGCGCCCGGGTGTACGCCCGCCTCGCCGGCGCCGGCATCACCTCCGACGCGTACGACATGGTGCAGCCGCACGCCGAGGGCGAGGGCGCGATCAGGGCAATCCGGAAGGCGATCGCGGACGCCGACGTGGCCAGAATGGACATCATGCACGTCAACGCGCACGCCACGTCGACGCCGGTGGGCGACATGCTGGAGATCGCCGCGTTGCACCAGGCCGTCGGGGACCACCCGGTGCTGGCGGCGACCAAGTCGATGACCGGTCACCTGCTCGGCGCGGCCGGGGCGCTGGAGTCGATCGCCACCATCCTGGCCATCCGCGACGGTGTCGTCCCCCCGACGATCAACCTGGACGACCCGGACGACGGCCTGACCCTGGAGGTGGCCGCACACGAGGCGCGCCACATGGAGATCCCCGCCGCGCTGAACAACGCGTTCGGATTCGGCGGCCACAACGTGGCTCTCGTCTTCACGCGGGCCTGAGACCACAGCCTTGGAGGCTCAAGTGACCACGACCGCCGTCAGCGCGGACACCTCGACCACCGACTACCGCGATCCCGAGGTCCGGCTCCGGGCCCTGTTCGACGCCGGCTCGCTGCGCCTGTTGGCACCGCGGGACACCTCGGGCGTGCTCTGGGCGCGGGGGGAGATCGACGGTACGCCGGCCATCGCGTACGCCACCGACGGCACCCGGATGGGCGGCGCGATGGGCACCGAGGGCTGCCGGCACATCGTCGACGCGATCGACACCGCCGTGCGGGAGCGGGTGCCGGTGCTCGGTCTCTGGCACTCCGGCGGCGCCCGGCTGGCCGAGGGCGTGGTCGCGCTCGACGCCGTCGGGCACGTCTTCGCGGCGATGGTGCGGGCCTCCGGCCGGGTGCCGCAGATCTCGGTGGTGCTCGGCCCGGCGGCCGGCGGCGCGGCGTACGGTCCGGCGCTGACCGATATCGTGGTGATGAGCGGGACGGGCCGGATCTTTGTCACCGGGCCGGAGGTGGTCCGCAGTGTCACCGGCGAGCAGGTCGACATGGAGCGCCTCGGCGGCCCCGAGCCGCACGGCCGGCGCTCCGGGGTGGTGCACGTGACGTGCGCCGACGACGCCGCGGCGATGACGGAGGCGCGCAAGCTCGCCGCGTTGCTCGGGCACCAGGGTCGGCTCTGTCCGGACGACGTGCCGGTGGGTGACGAGAACCACGACCTGGCCGCGCGGATGCCCGCCGAGACCAACCGGGCGTACGACGTGAAGCCGGTGGTCAAGGCGCTGCTCGACACCCCCGGTGTGGAGCTGCACGCCAAGTGGGCACCGAACGTGGTCACCACGCTCGGCCGGTTCGCCGGTCGTACGGTCGGCGTCATCGCCAACAACCCGCTGCGGCTCGGTGGCTGCCTCGACGCGTCCAGCGCCGAGAAGGCCGCCCGGTTCGTGCGGATGTGCGACTCGCTGGGTGTGCCGCTGATCGTGCTGGTCGACGTCCCCGGCTACCTGCCCGGGCTGGGCCAGGAGTGGGACGGCGTGGTCCGGCGCGGAGCGAAGCTGCTGCACGCCTTCGCCGAGGCGGTGGTGCCGCGGGTGACGCTGGTGACCCGCAAGGCGTACGGCGGGGCGTACATCGCGATGAACTCCCGCTCGCTCGGCGCGACCGCAGTCTTCGCCTGGCCGAACGCGGAGGTCGCGGTGATGGGCGCCAGCGCGGCGGTGAACATCCTGCACCGCAAGAAGCTCGCCGCCGCCCCAACGGAGGAGCGGGAGGCGCTGCGCGCGCAGTTGATCGAGGAGCAGACCCGGGTTGCCGGCGGGGTGAACCGGGCGCTGGAAATCGGCGTGGTGGACGACGTGATCAAGCCGGAGGAGACCCGGCGCCGGCTCGCCGAGGCGCTGGCCGCCGCACCGGCCGCGCGGGGCGCCCACGGCAACATCCCGCTGTAGCACCGGACACACCCGGGGGTCCGCGCTCATCGAGCGCGGACCCCCGGTCGTCTCAGCCCCGGTTGCGGGGGTGCTGGCTGGCGGTCCGCTCGCTGCCCCGGCGGTAGTTGCCCGTCCAGCGGGCCATCACCAGCTGCGGGTCGTCCTCGATCTCGGCGAGGAACTCCGCCGCCCGGCCGCCCCGCAGCGTGCCGGCCATCCGCCCGTGGTGGGTGATCACCACGGTGCCGTCGGCCCGCCGCACGTACCCGAAACCCTGCGCCGTTCCCATGCCGGCGAGGCTGCCAGCCGCGGCCCACCACCGCGGGCGGTATTCCAGGTTGACTCTCCAGCGGCTGGAGACAGGAGGCTGGTCGACGTGGACGACCGCACCGAACTGTTCACCATCGGGCAGCTCGCCCGCCGGACCGGCCTGCCGGTCCGGACCATCCGCTTCTGGTCCGACCTCGATCTGCTGTCGCCGACCGGCCGTTCGCCGGGCGGCTACCGGCTCTACGACGCGGCCGCCGTGGCCCGCCTGGAGCTGCTGCGCACTCTGCGCCAACTGGGCATCGGCCTGGACGACGCGCGCCGGATCGTGGACCGGCAGAGCACCGTCCGGGACGTGGCGCAGGCGCACGCCCGGGCGCTGGACGCGGAGATCCGGACGTTGCGGCTGCGCCGGGCGGTGCTGCGGTCGGTCACCCGACGTGGCAGTACGACAGAGGAGTTGAGACTCGTGAACGATCTGGCCCGGCTCTCCGCGCGGGAGCGGCAGCAAATCATCGACGACTTCGTGGCCGAGGTGTTCGCCGGCGTCGACGGCCCCGCTGCCGGGCTCGCCCAGGCGATGCGGGCGCTGCCCGCCAACCTGCCGGACGAACCCAGCGACGAGGAGGTGGACGCCTGGCTGGAGCTGGCCGAGCTGGTGGCCGACCCGGACTTCCGCCGGCGGGCACGCGAGATGGCGGTGGCCGGGACGGGCGACGCGATGCCGCCCCCGCCGGAGCCGATGACGAAGCTGGAACTGGCGCGCGGGGCGCTGGCCGCCGGCACCGACCCGGCCTCGCCCGAGGGCCGGGCGGTACTGGACCAGATGGTGGACCCGACGCTCACCCCAGAGCAGCGCCGCGCGTTGGCCGACTCGATCGCCGCCTTCACCGATCGGCGGGTGGAGCGGTACTGGCAGCTGATCGGCGTGCTCAACCGCCGGCCGCCGTTCGAGCCCGCAGTGCCGGCCGTGGAGTGGCTGGTCGCCGCCCTCCGCGCGGCCAGCTGAGCCGACGTCGTATCCGAGGGCCGGCCGGCCCTCGGATACCGTCCTCCCGGATGCCACGCCGCCGCACGGCGCGAACGGGTTTGACGCCGGCTGCCCGTACCGCTTTGATGAGGCCCGCTGAAGGTCGTCAACGGGGGATGGACACCATGCATCCACGTACCCGCGCCACCCTGCTGGCCGCGCTCACCCTCTGCCTGCTCGCCGGCTGCGCCGAGGACAAGGAACAGCCGGCGGCCGACGGCTCGCCGTCACCGAGCACCACCGCCTCGCCGGTGGTCCCCGGGCCGCCCTGGCACGACGAGATCGCACCGGCCCCGGCCAGCACCACGGTCGGCGGCAAGGGCAGCGGCTGCGAACTGCCGCTCACCTTCTCCATCGGGCCGGACCGTACGGCGAAGCCGATCAAGGTGCCCGAGGGCGAGTTGGGTGAACTGCTCGGCGAGGAGCTGACCAAGCGGGGCGGCGCGACGGTCCGGTGCGAGGTCGACGGCCGGGCCGCCGGTGCCGGTTTCCTGCGGGTGTGGCTCACCGACCAGCCCACCACCGATCCACGACCGGCGCTGGAGGCGTTCGTCGCCGGTGACGAGAAGGCCAGCGACCCGCGGTACCGGACGGTTCGGGCCGGCGGCGCGGACGCGGTCGAGGCGTCCTGGATCTCCACGAACGAGCTGCTGGAGGAGGAGAACCGGCAGTGGGCCCTGGCGGTCCGGGCCGGCGACCGGGCCGTGCTGCTGACCGTGAGCGAGGGGCTGGTCGCCGAGGTCGGCGACGTCCTGCCCGGGTACCGCCTGGCCGGGCGGACGGTCGCCGTCACCGGCTGACGTCCACCCGGGTCGGCGGACGTCAGCGGCAGCTGGTGGCGGGCAGGCCGGGCACCGGGACCGGCGACCGGCCGGTCGGTCGGGCCTTTCCGGCCAGCACCCGGGCGAGCCCGGTCATCGAGGCACGGCTGGACGAGTAGGTGGCCAGCAGGGTCGGTGAGGTTGCCTGCCCCAGCACGTACGGGGTGTCCATGGCGACGGTCACCGCCGCGTCGGCGTTCAGGTCGCCGGCCCCGTCGCCGTACCCGACCAGGTGCACCTCGGTGCCGCCACGCGGCACCACCTTCACCCCGGCAGCGGTGAGCGCCTCGACCAGCAGTGCCCGGGTCCGCTCCCGGCCGTTGGCGGCGGTGACGGTGACCGGGCCGGGTACGGGCGCGGCGCAGTTGCCCCGCAGCATGGTGACGGCCGCCGCCGCGAGGGCGTCGGCGGCCTGGCGGTGCGCCGGGCTGTTCAGCGTGGACATCGCCGGGGCGGGCCGGTCGGCCAGCCGGAACTTCATGGTCAGCACCCGGGTGGCCGCCTCGACCAGCCGGTCGCGGGGCAGCGTCCCGTCGCGCAGCGCGGCGAGCACCCCGTCGTACGCCTGACCGACGTTCGGCGGCATCAGGATCAGGTCGTTGCCGGCCAGCAGCGCCTTCACCGCCGCCTCGCCCGGGGGGTACCGCTTGGCCGGCGCCATGTTCATCCCGTCGGTGATCACCACGCCGGTGAAGCCGAGCTGGCCGCGCAGCACGTCGGTGAGCAGTTTGCGGGAGAAGGTGGCCGGGGTGCCCGGGTCGATCGCCTTGACGTCCAGGTGCGCCGACATCACCGCCATGGCACCGGCGTCGATGCCGCCGGCGAACGGCGGGAACGCCAGCCGGTCCAGCTCGCCGCGGGGCTGGGTGATCTCCGGCAGTTCCTGGTGCGAGTCGTCGGCGCTCAGGCCGTGCCCGGGGAAGTGCTTGACGCTCGCCGCGACCCCGGCGCTCTGCAGGCCCCGCACGGCGGCGGCGACCTGGGCCGCGGCGCCCTTCGGGTCGGCGCCGAAGGAGCGGGAGCCGATCACCGTGCTGCGGGTGGCGAGCACATCGGCGACCGGCGCGAAGTCCAGATTGATCCCCATCGCCGCCAGCTCGCTGCCGGCGGCCCGCCAGGCGGCCTCGGTCAGCGCCGGTCTGCCGGCCGCCCCGGCGGCGAGGGCGCTGGGCAGGATGGTCACCCCGTCGGTGACCCGGGTGACCACGCCGTACTCCTGGTCGGTGCCGACCAGGAAGGGTGCGACGCCGGTGGGCAGCTTCGCGGCGGCCGCGCGCAGCCCGTCGGTCAGCTCACGGACCTGCTTCGGGCTGTCGACGTTGGTGGTGCTCTGGTTGCCGGAGGTCGGGTCGTCGGCGCTGAAGCCGACCAGGATCAACCCGCCGAGGCGGTACTTCGCCACCATCTCGGCCGGGGTGTCGACGCCGCCGAGGGCGCGGTTTCCGGCGGCGGAGGCGGGGGTGACCGTGGTGGCCGAACTGCCGTACGCGTACGGCATCAACACCTGGCCGGCCAGGTCCTCGTCGGAGAGGGTGCCGGCCAGGGCGGCGGCGCGGGCGCTCGGGTCGGTGGCGGTGCTCGCTGCCGGGCTCGGATCGGTGGGGCTCGGGCTGGCGGCCGGGGCCGACGGGCTCGAAGCGGGTCGGGGCTGCCCGGTCGCCGCGCATCCGGGCAGGAGCAGCGCGGTCAGGGCGGTGAGAGCGACGCCGGCACGTCGCGGGGAAATCGGCACGCGCCCCATCAAACCCGGCGTCGCGTGGCTGCGGCAACCGGGCCGGTCGGCGGGCCGCGGTGGGGCGTGCCGGTCCGCGCCCGGCTGTCCGGGTCCGGTTTCCGGCTCAGCCCACCCGGGTGAGCAGGGTCACCGGGGCCCCGTCGCCGGCGTGCCGGTAGGGCTCCAGTTCGGCGTCCCACGGGGTGCCGAGTGCCTTGTCCAGGGCGTGCGCCAGCGCCTCCGGCCCACGGGCGGCGGCCATCATGCTGCGTAGCCGGTCCTCGCCGAGCTGGATGTCGCCGGCCGCACCGACGGTGGCCCGGAACAGGCCACGGCCGGGCACGTGCATGAAGCGCTCCCCGTCCGCGCCCGGACTGGGTTCCTCGGTCACCTCGAAACGGATCATGGGCCACTGCCGGAGGGCAGCAGCCAGCTCGGCGCCCGTCCCCGGGCGACCGGTCCACCCGCACTCGGCCCGGCGGGCGCCGGGATCGACGGGCTGAGCCGTCCACTGCAGGTTGACCGGCGCGGCGAGGACGCGCGCGATCGCCCACTCGACGTGTGAGCACACGGCGAGCGGGGTCGAGTGGACGTATACGACGCCACGCGTTGGCACGGTGACCTCCCGGAGAGCGAGGTGCGTCTTCCCCTACGACCTCGACCACCCGGCGGCCTCTGCAACACATGATGACTGCTGTGACGGATGGTGCGCCAGGGAATCGGGAAATCCGCGGCGGGGAAATAGCCGGCGACGGGCCCCGGTTGTGTCCCTCGGACAGGCACGGTGACCAGCCAGGCGTCGTGGTCGTGTACAGTTCTCTGGGCGGTTCTGTGCCGCCGCACATCTTCGCGGGCCGAGGCTCATCCGGGCGTCACCCGCATCAGCCCCCGGACGGTTCCCGTCCTCCCGTACGTCTGCAAGGAGTACCTCCGTGGCGAGCAACACCTCTAAGACCGCGCGCGCGTCAGTCCGGGCCGGCCAGGCTGGCCAGGGTGGCGCCCTCAGCGTGCTGGGCGAGTTCAAGTACCTCATCCCGCTCAACGGCGGCAAGCACGCCTACGTGCGCAACCTGACCAACGGCAAGACCGCGCACCTGCGCACCGACTCCGAGGCGTTCGTCGAGGAGATCCGGGTGCTGGCCGCCGCCGGCCACGCCGCCAAGATCCGCGCCGAGATCAACAACCTCGCCGCGGCCCACCCCGACCACGGCTGGGACAAGACCGAGAAGCGTCTCGTCGAGGCCGGCGTCTTCGAGGGCTGAGCCCTCCCCGAGGCACACCGTGGACGCCCGCCGGGATGACCCGGCGGGCGTTCACGCATCCCCGGCCGGGATTCACACATCCCCCGGTGACCGTCGCGTCAAGATCGACTCCGGTTACCCACACCGCGGCATCCAGCCCGTCGGACGGCGCCACCTGGCGCAATTCGCGAGACGGCCTCGCCGACGGCCGGCGAGATCACGGCCGGCGAGACCACGGCCGGCGAGACCAACTCGCCGACGGCCTGGGCGGCTCACCGGTCGAGGAGGACCACCTCCCCGGTGGTTAGGTCGTACAGGGCCCCGATGACGTCGACCCTCCCCGCCGTGACCGGCCCGGCCAGCAGCTCGTCGGCGCGCAGCGCGGCCACCGTGCGCCGCACGTGCCGCCGTACCGCCATCGGGTGCACCGCCGGGTCGTCCGCGCCCACCTCGGTCACCGCCGGGGCGATCTGGTCCACCACGTACGCCAGTGCGCCACCGGGCCGTCGGCCGCTGCGCAGGGTGTCCACGGCCGAGGCGACCGCACCGCAGCGCTCGTGCCCGAGCACCATCACCAGCGGCACCCCGAGCTGGTCCACCACGTACTCGACGGAACCGCGCACCGCCCGGTCGAGCACGTGCGCGCCGGTGCGGATCACGCAGATCGACCCGAAGGTCTGGTCGAAGATCGCCTCCAGCGGCACCCGGGAGTCGACACAGCCCAGCAGGACGGCGTACGGCTGCTGGTCACCGGAGGCCACGGCCGCGGCGGCGGTGACGTCGTGCCCGTGCACCGGTCGGCCGCTGACGAACCTCCGGTTGCCGGCCAGCAGCTCGGCCAACGCCGCCCGGGGCGTCCGGCGCGCGGCGGGGTGCGAAACGGTCATGTCGCCCAGTCTGGTCACCGAGCCCGCCCCGGGCCAGCCGCCGCACCCACCGGTGCCGCCCATCCTCACAGATGTTTCCGGCCGACGCCGGAAGTCACGCCGGAAACGGGATGCGTACGCACGGTCGCGGCGGTTGGATCTCGGGCGTGACGCTTGATCTTCTTCGTCCCCGCAAGGCCCGACCCGGCGACCGCATCGCGGTCCTCTCGCCGTCGTTCGCGGCGCCGGGCGTCTATCCCGAGGTGCACGAGCAGGCCATGCGACGGCTGGCCGAGGTGACCGGCCTCGTTCCGGTCGAGTACCCGACCACCCGCAGGGTCGGTGCCACCCCGCAGGCGCGGGCGGCGGACATCAACGCCGCCTTCGCCGACCCCGAGGTCCGGGCGATTCTCGCCGTCGTCGGCGGCGACGACCAGATCACGGTCATCCCGCACCTGGACGCCGACCTGCCCCGCGCCGACCCGAAGCCGTTCCTCGGCACCAGCGACAACACGAACCTGCACCACTGGCTCTGGGCACTGGGCGTCGCGAGTTTCTACGGCGGCTCGTCCCAGGTGCACCTCGGGCCCGGGCCTGCCGTGGACGACATCCACGCGCGATCACTGCGGGCCGCGCTGTTCACCGGGGAGCGCCTCGAGATCACCGATCCGGGTGAGTCCGAGGACGTCGGGATCGACTGGGCCGATCCACGGGCGTTGGAGTCCTTCGGCGAACGCGAGCCGACCGAGCCGTGGAGCTGGTACGGGCCGCGCCGCCGCGTCACCGGCATCACCTGGGGCGGCTGCCTCGAAGTCATCGAGTGGATCCTGACGGCGGGTCGCTTCCCGTTCCCACCGGAAGCCCTGCGGGGCGGGGTGCTGCTCATCGAGACGTCCGAGGAGCTGCTGCCCGCGCGCCAGGTCGGCCGGATCGTCCGTTCCCTCGGCGAGCGCGGCATCCTCGGCGCGGTCGACGCGGTCCTGGTCGCCCGCCCGCCGGTCTCCGACCTCACCCGCCGGCCCGCGGCCGAGGACCGGGCCCGGCTGCGCGAGCAGCAGCGGGACACGGTCGTCGAGGTGGTGACCGGCTACAACCCGCAGGCGGTCGTCTGCGTCGGCGTGCCGTTCGGTCACACCCGACCGCAGTGGATCCTGCCCCACGGCGGCCCCGTCACCGTCGACGGTGGCGAACGCCGGATCTGCGCCGACTACCGGTAGGCCCGTTCGATGTCGGTGCCCTCTGCGATGCTCGCCGAGCGTCGTGTGTGGAGGGTGGTGACCGGGTCGGTGATGGGGCGTTCACACGCGTTGTCCGGGGCGGTGACGTGGCTGGGTGGCTGCGCGCTGGCGGCCGGGCTGGGAGCGCGGCCCGCGGTCGGCACGGTGGTGGTCGGCGCGGCGGTCACCGCCGGCGCGGCGTTGCTGCCGGACCTCGACCATCCCGGGTCGGTCGTCGCCCGGTCACTGGGTCCGGTGACCCGCCTGATCGCCCGGGGCAC
>NZ_SMKF01000082.1 GCF_004348325.1 Micromonospora sp. KC213
CCACCCACCTGACCCAGGGCCCGCCCGGCTCGGTGGGTGATCAGAGGTGGCAGTTGACGAGAACGGGTTCGGGGTGCAGTGGGACGCCGAAACGCCGCTGGACGCCGTCGCGGATCTCGCGGGCCAGGGCGACCAGATCCGCGGTCCGGGCGGTCCCGCTGCGGTTCGTCAGCGCCAGGGTGTGTTTGCCGCTGATCGCGGTGCCGCCCGGCCCGGGGTGGCCCTTGCCGAAGCCGGCCTTGTCGATCAGCCAGGCGGCGCTGACCTTGACCAGGTCACCGGGGCAGGGCCAGGAGGGTGGCTCCCCCAGTTCCGTGGCGCGTTCCCGCAGCGACTCGTACGCCCCCCGGTCGAGCACCGGGTTGGTGAAGAACGAGCCGACCGACCAGGTGTCCGGGTCGGTGGCGTCGAGCACCATGCCCTTGCCGGCGCGCAGCCGCAGCACGGTCGCCCGGGCATCGGCCAGCGGTACCCGGTCGCCCACCTCGACGCCGAGCGCCCGGGCCAGTTCGGCGTAGCGAACCGGACCGGACAGCGGCGAGCGGTGCAGCTGGAAGTCGACGGAGAGCACCACCCACCGGTCGCTGTACTTGAAGATGCTGGACCGGTACGCGAAGCCGCAGTCCGCGGCGTCGAGCCGGCTGATCCCGCCGTCGCGGCGGTCGTACACGAGGACACCGGCGATGACCTCGGCGACCTCCTGGCCGTACGCCCCGACGTTCTGGATCGGGGTGGCACCCGCCGAGCCGGGGATGCCGGAGAGGCATTCCAGCCCGGACCAGCCGTTGGCCACGGTGGCGGCGACCAGCTCGTCCCAGGGTTCGCCGGCCTCGACCCGTACGGTGAGGGTGTCGGCCTCCTCCGCCACCACCCGCAGCCCACGCGACCGCACCAGGACGACCGTGCCGGGGAATCCCTCGTCACCCACCACCAGGTTGCTGCCACCGGCGAGAATCAGGACCTGATCGTCCCGGCCCTGCGCTTCCTGAACCTTTTGTACGATTTCCTCGGCACTGACGGCGGTCTCCAGCCGGCCGGCGGGGCCACCGAGGCGGAGCGTGGTGTATCGCGCCAGGGCGGACGGGTCGGCGGGTCCGGCGGCGGTCGTCGGTTCGGCGTAGACGTCAGACACGTCTTTCACCCTAGGCTGAGGGGCAGCCGCGGCACCCACTGGTGGCCCGGTCACCCCCGGGGAGGAGTGCGATGAGCAGACTGCACGGCACGAAGGACTTCTGGATCGGCGCGCTGCGGGCCGACGGCCCGGTGTTCGCCTCGGCGGTCGCCGAGGCCCCGCCCGAGACACCGGTGCTCTCCTGTCCGGGCTGGACGGTCGCCGATCTCACGCTGCACCTCGCCGGCATCTACCACTGGGTACGATCCTTCGCCGGCTCCGGCGAAGCGACCCGGCCGGGGCGGCGGGACGACGCGGAACTGCCTGCCGGGCTCACCGCGCCGCAGCTCTGGCAGCAGGAGTACGACCAGCTCATGGCCCTTTTCGAGAGCCTCGACCCGGAGGCTCCGGCCTGGAACTGGGCCCCCCAACCGAAGAAGGCCGGCTTCTGGCTGCGTCGGATGGCGCACGAGACGGCGGTGCACCGCTGGGACGCCCAGCTCGCCATCGCCGCGGGCGATCCGATCGAGGCGAAGCTGGCCGCGGACGGGGTGGGCGAGGTGTTGGACACCTGGCTGCCCGCGGGGCGGCGGGCGACGACCGGCCAGTGGCACGGGGTGGTGCAGTTGGTCGCGACCGACGTGGCCCAGGAGTGGTACCTGCGGCTGCGCGGGGACGGGGTGGCCCTGCTCGACACCGCCACGGTCTTCGGGCACGAGGACCACCACGCCCGGGTTCAGGTCGGCGCCACCGCGAGCGATCTACTGCTCGCGCTCTGGGGTCGGATCAGCTTCGACACCCTGGGGGTGGTCGGCGAACGCGCCCTGCTGACGGGTCTTCGCGTCGGCTGACCCCGCTCGACGACAGAAGCGGCCGTTCCGTTGCGGAACGGCCGCTTCTGTCGTCGGCCCTGCCCAGCTCGCCGGTCGATCGTGTCAACCTGCGGCCAGACCCGTTTGAGAGCGCTCTCTTGACAGCGGGCGAGGCACCCACCACGCTGGTGTGAGAGCGCTCTCTCAGCCTTCATGGTCCTGGTCGGGCGCCGGCTGCGATTCGCTCACCAGCAGGTTCTTTCGCTCCACCACCCGATTGACCTGAGAGGAAACCCATCGATGACGGGCATCTTTCCCCGCCGCCGCCTGGCGGCCCTGCTCGCCACCACCGCGCTGCTGGGTGCCACCGCCTGCGGTGGTGGCGACGCCCCGGGCGACGGAACGGTCACCCTGACCGTGGACGTCTTCGGCCAGTTCGGTTACGACGCGCTCTACAAGGAATACATGGCCAGCCACCCCGGCGTGAAGATCGTCGAGCGGGGCACCGGCAGCAACCTCGACGAGTACTCACCGAAGCTGACCCAGTGGCTCGCCGCCGGCAAGGGCGCGGGCGACGTGGTCGCCATCGAGGAAGGGTTGCTGGTCGAGTACAAGGCCAATCCGCAGAACTTCGTCAACCTGCTCGACCACGGCGCGGCCGACCTCAGGGGCAACTTCCTCGAGTGGAAGTGGAACCAGGGCCTCACCGCCGACGGTAAGCAGCTCATCGGCCTCGGCACCGACGTCGGTGGCATCGCCATGTGCTACCGCAAGGACCTGTTCGCCAAGGCCGGCCTGCCCACCGAGCGGGACGAGGTGTCCAAGCTCTGGCCGACGTGGCAGGACTACGTCGCGGTCGGCGAGCAGTTCACCGCGAAGAACACCGGGGCGTCGTTCCTCGACGGCGCGACCAACACCTTCAACACCATCCTGCTGCAGACCGCCGGGAACACCACCGGCTACAGCTACTACGACACCAGCGACAACCTGGTCGTGGACAGCAACCCGGCGGTCCGGCAGGCGTACGACACCACCATGGACATCATCGACTCCGGGCTGTCCGGAAAGTACGGCTCCTGGTCGGAGGAGTGGGTCGCCGCCTTCAAGCAGTCGAAGTTCGCCACCATCGCCTGCCCGTCCTGGATGACCGGAGTCATCGAGGGCAACGCCGGCGAGGGCGCAAAGGGCAAGTGGGACATCGCGCAGGTCCCCGGCAACGGCGGCAACTGGGGCGGTTCCTTCCTCGCCGTGCCGAAGCAGAGCAAGCACCAGGCCGAGGCGATCGAACTGGCGAAGTTCCTGACCAGCGCCAAGGGGCAGATCGGCGCGTTCAACGCCAAGGGCACCCTGCCGTCCTCGCCGCAGGCGCTCGACGACCCGGCGATCACCGACTCGACCAACGCGTACTTCTCCGGCGCACCCGTCGGAAAGATCTTCAGCGCCGGCGCGAAGAGCCTGAAGCCGGTCTACATGGGCCCGAAGAACCAGGCCGTACGCACCGAGGTGGAGAACGCCGTCCGCACGGTGGACCTGGGGCAGCGCAGCCCCGAGCAGGGCTGGACCGACGCCGTGACCAACGCGAAGAAGGCCGCCGCCAAGTAGCCCGAGTCGCCCGTGCGGGCAGGCCCGGAGCACCACCGGACCGGCCCGCACGGCGGAAAAGGAGACCACGGCAATGGCCGTCCAGCTCGACGCCCGGCCGCCGGCCGCACCGGCGCCCCGGCGCAGCCACCCGGACCGGGGCCACCGGCTCGCCCGGCTCGACACCCGGTTCTCGCCCTACCTCTACATCGCCCCGTTCTTCCTGCTCTTCGCCGTCTTCGGCCTCTACCCGCTGGGCTACACCCTCTGGGTGTCACTGCACGACTGGGACCTGCTCGGCGCGAGTCCGACCTTCGTCGGGGCACAGAACTACCGCCAGCTGATGTCCGACCCCGACTTCTGGAACTCGGTGGTCAACACCCTGGGCATCTTCGTCCTCTCCACGGTGCCGCAGCTGCTCCTCGCGCTCTGGCTGGCCAACCTGCTCAACCGGCAGCTCCGCGGACGGACCGGATGGCGGATGGCGGTGCTGGTCCCGAACGTCACCTCCACCGCCGCGGTGGCGATCGTCTTCGGCGTACTCTTCGGCCGCGAGTTCGGAATGATCAATTGGCTGCTCGACCTGGTCGGGATCGACGCCATCGACTGGAAGGCGAACCGCCTCGCCTCCTGGGTGGCCATCTCCACCATGGTCGACTGGCGGTGGACCGGCTACAACGCGCTGATCTTCCTGGCCGCGATGCAGGCCATCCCGCGCGACCTGTACGAGTCCGCCGCGATCGACGGGGCCGGCCGGGCCCGGCAGTTCTGGTCGATCACCGTCCCGCTGCTCAAGCCGACGATCGTCTTCGCGGTCATCATCTCCACCATCGGCGGCCTCCAGCTCTTCACCGAGCCCCGCCTCTTCAACTCCGGCACCAACGCGATCCGCGGCGGCCCACTGCGCGAGTCGCAGACGATGACCATGTACATGTTCGAGAACGCCTTCGCGCCGCACTACAACTTCGGCTACGGCTCCGCCGTCGCCTGGCTGCTCTTCGCCCTGATCGCGATCGTGGCCGCGATCAACGTGCTGGTGCTGCGCCGCCTCGGCGGCGGGCGGGAGGGAACCCGATGAGACTCTGGTCCGCCGGCCGGCTCACCTACGCGGCACTGGTCGTCACCGCCGTCCTGTCGATCTTCCCGCTCTACTGGATGTTCGTGGTGGCCAGCCGCACCAGCGACGCGATGGGTCAGGTGCCACCGCCGCTCACCCCGGGCGGCAACCTCGGCGCCAACCTCGCCCGGCTCTTCGCCAACACCGACGCGCACTTCCTGACCGGCCTGGTCAACTCGACGATCGTGGCGGTCTCGGTCACCGTCTCGGTGGTCTTCTTCTCCACCCTCGCCGGCTTCGCCTTCGCCAAGCTGCGGTTCCGGGGACGCAACGCGCTGCTGCTGATCATCATCGCGACGATGATGGTGCCGACCCAACTCGGCGTCATCCCGCTGTACATGCTGATGACGAAGCTCAACTGGAACGACCGGCTGCCGGCGGTGATCGTGCCCGCGCTGGTGACCGGGTTCGGAGTGTTCATGATGCGCCAGTACGCCGGCCAGGCGGTCAGCACCGAGCTGATCGAGGCGGCCCGGATGGACGGCTGCCACACCGCCCGCATCTACTGGAACGTGGTGCTGCCCGCGCTGCGCCCGGCCGCCGCCGTGCTCGGCCTGCTCACCTTCATGACCACCTGGAACGACTTCCTCTGGCCGTACGCGGTGCTCAACGACCCGGAGAACCCGACCGTGCAGTTGTCGTTGCGGGCCCTTTCGGACGGGTACTACCAGGACATGTCGCAGGTGTTCACCGGCACCGCCATCGCGACCCTGCCCCTGCTGTTGGTGTTCATCGTGTTCGGTCGTCAGATCATCGGCGGCATCATGGAAGGCGCGGTAAAGGCGTGAGCCGATACCGCGAGCCCTGCCGCGAACGGAAGAGAGAAACGTGAGCGAACTCCGATTTCCCGAGAACTTTGTCTGGGGTGCGGCCACGGCCGCGTACCAGATCGAGGGAGCGGCCCACGACGACGGGCGCGGCCCGTCCATCTGGGACACCTTCAGCCGTACGCCCGGCAAGGTCTTCGCCGGCCACACCGGCGACGTCGCCTGCGACCACTACCACCGGTACGCCGACGACGTGGCGCTGATGGCCGAGCTGGGGCTGAGGGCGTACCGGTTCTCGGTGTCCTGGCCCCGGATCCGACCGGACGGCACCGGCCCCGTCAACCCGCGCGGGTTGGACTTCTACGACCGGCTGACCGACGCGCTGCTGGAGCGGGGCATCGACCCGATCGTCACCCTCTACCACTGGGACCTGCCGCAGGCGTTGCAGGACCGGGGCGGCTGGACCAACCGGGACACCGCCGCCCACCTGGCCGACTACGCCGTCGCGGTGTACACCCGCCTCGGCGACCGGATCCGCACCTGGACCACGCTCAACGAGCCGTGGTGCTCGGCCTACCTGGGTTACGGCAGCGGGTTGCACGCCCCCGGCGAGCGCGACGCGGGCGCGGCCTTCGCCGCCGTACACCACCTGCTGCTGGGGCACGGCCTGGCGGCCCGCGCACTGCGGTCGGCCGGCGCGGAGATCGTCGGGATCACCCTGAACCCGGCCGACGCGCAGCCGGCGGACCCGACCAGTGCCGCGGACGCCGCCGCCGTGCGTCTGGTCGACGGCCTGCACAACCGGATCTTCCTCGACCCGCTGACCGGTGCCGGCTATCCGCAGGACGTGCTGGAGCACCTCTCCCGGTTGGTGGAGCCGACCTTCCTCCGGGACGGCGACGAAAAGATCATCGCCGCGCCGATCGACCTGCTCGGGTTGAACTACTACGCCCCGACGTACGTCGCCGGCCGGCCCGACGGTGCCGGCGGCAGCGCGTACCCGGGCACCGAGGGCGCGGTGGAGTTCCTTGCGCCGACCGGCCCGACGACCGAGATGGGTTGGATGATCGAGCCGGCCGGATTGACCCGGCTGTTGGAGCGAATCAGCCGCGACTACCCGGGACTGCCGCTGATGATCACCGAGAACGGTGGGGCGTTCCCTGACAAGACCGGCGCCGAGGACCCGGACGGCGGCGAGCGGGTGCTCGACCACGATCGGATCGCCTACCTCGACGGACACCTACGGGCGGCGCACGAGGCCATCGCCCGGGGCGTCGACCTGCGCGGCTATCTCGTATGGTCGTTGCTGGACAACTTCGAGTGGGCCGAGGGGTACCAGAAGCGGTTCGGGATCGTCCACGTCGACTACCTGACCCAGCGGCGCACACCGAAATCCAGCGCCCGGTGGTATCAGGAGGTGATCTCCCGGAACGGGCTGTGACGAGGTGGTGGTTACGGGGATGACGACGGCGCAGCGACCGACCCTGGAGGCGGTCGCCCGGCGGGCCGGGGTGTCCCGGGCGACCGTGTCCCGGGTGGTCAACGGCTCCACCACCGTCGCCGAGCCGATCCAGGAGGCGGTCCGTCGGGCTGTGGCCGAACTGGGGTACGTGCCCAACGCTGCCGCCCGCAGCCTGGTCACCCAGCGGACCGACTCGGTCGCCCTGGTCATGCCGGAAAAGGCCACCCGGGTCTTCTCCGACGACCAGGTCTTCCCGGGCATCATCCGGGGCGCGGCCCAGGAACTGGAGGCCGCCGACAAGCAGCTGGTGCTGATGCTGGCCGGTTCGGCGGCCGGTCACGAACGGGTCGAGCGGTACACCACCGGCCGGCACGTCGACGGGGTGCTGTTCGCTTCGCTGCACGGCGCGGATCCGCTGCCCGGCAGGTTGATGCGGCTGGGTATCCCGGTGGTCTGCGCCGGCCGGCCGCTCGACGGCGACCGGGTGCCGTACGTCGACGTGGACAACGTGGGCGGGGTGGTCCGGGCGGTCCGGCACCTGATCGGAACCGGGCGCCGCCGGATCGGCACCATCGCCGGCCCGCAGGACATGGTCGCCGGCATCGAGCGGCTGGCCGGCTACCGGGAGGTGATCGCCGCGGCGGGGCTGGTCGAGCTGGTCGCGTACGGGGACTTCACCCGGGAGTCCGGAGCGTCGGCGATGCGCGAGTTGCTGGCCGCCCACCCCGACCTGGACGCGGTCTTCGCCGCCTCCGATCTGATGGCGCACGCCGCCCTGCGCACGCTCCGGGAGGCGGGACGGCGGGTGCCCGACGATGTCGCGGTGATCGGCTTCGACGACATCGAGACGGCCGCGTACACCGACCCGCCGCTGACCACGGTCCGCCAACCGATCGTGGAGCTGGGCCGGGCGATGACCCGCCAGTTGCTGCGCAAGGCCGCCGGCGAGATGATCGACGAGGCGCTGATCCTCCCCACCGAGCTGGTGCTCCGCGAGTCGGCCTGACCGCCTTCCGGGGTGTCGCGGCGCTCCGCGACACCCCGGATCGGGGCAGCGGCCCCGCAGTGCCTCGTCGAGCCGGCGAATCGACTGATCTAGCTATCCGTGTACGGGTTGCGTACGCTCGGTCGTGCCGCCGGCATTCCGTTGTCTGACGGCTGACCCCCGGCCCGGAGCACACCGCGCGGCCCTGCGCGTCGACCACCGAGGCTGGCCACACACCGGGAGGCAGTGGTGAAGCGCGGTGTCTACTTCCTGGCCAACGACGCGATCCTCGACCGGGTGGTCGCGTTCCTCAACAGCTTCCGGTCGTACAACCCGACTCTTCCCCTGTGTCTCGTACCGTTCGCCGACGACGTCGACCGGCTCCGGTCGCTCGCCGGGCGGTACGGCTTCACCGTCTGGGGCGACGACGACATCCTGCGGCAGTGCGACGCGATCAGCCGGGAGTTCCACGAGGGCGTCACCATGGGCCACTACCGGAAGCTCGCCATGTGGACTGGTGGTTTCGACGAGTTCGTCTACGTCGACTCCGACACGATCATGCTGGAGCCGGTCGATTTCGTGTTCGACCATCTGGCCCGGTACGACTTCGTGACCTCACACTCGAACATCCCCCAGATCCGTCAGTGGGTGTGGCGGGACTCGATACACGACACCGGCGCGCTGACGACCGAGCAGATCGAGTACGCGGCCAGCACGGGCTTCGTGGCCTCCCGAGCCGGCCTGATCGATCCGGCGCAGGTCCACCGGTCCCTGGCCGCCCCACTCGCACTGGCGCCACACATGGAACTGCTCTGCCGGGAGCAGCCCCTGTTGAACTACCTGATCGTGACCTCCGGCCGGCCGTACTCGAGCCTGTCGGCGATCGCCGCGGCGACCAACGACCCCGGCATCCCCCAGGAGCAGTGGGCGGGGCTCGACATCGGTCGGGTCGAGGCGGGCCGGTTGATCCCGTCCCGTGTCGAGCGGGTGCTGCTGGTGCACTGGGCCGGGGAGTGGTACAGGGCCGAGGCCGAGGGCGGCACGATTCCCTACCACGACCTGTGGCGGCACTACCGCGCGATGAGCGGGGGGTGAGGCACGGTTCCGCCGGGATCGTTATTCGGTGGAGTCCGCGCCGCGCCGGCGCTACCGTCCCCACGGTGACCGCACCGCACCGGCTGGTCCGGGTACCCCTGCTCTCCGACGTCGCCGAGTACGCGTACGCCGCCACCGTCGAACCGCCGGCCCGGCTGGTGTTCACCGCCGGAGCGTGTCCGCTGGACGCCGACGGCCGGACGGTGGCGCCCGGCGACCCGGTCGCCCAGGCCCGCCAGGTGATGGCGAACCTGGAAACGGCGCTGGCCGCCGCCGACGCCCGACTCACCGACGTGGTCAAGACCACCGTGTACGTGGCCTCGTCCCGCCAGGCCGACCTGGTGGCGGTCTGGGAGGTCGTCCGGGACGCCTTCGGTGATCACGATCCGCCGAGCACCCTGCTCGGGGTGGCTGTGCTCGGGTACTCCGACCAGCTCGTCGAGGTGGAGGCCGTCGCCGCCGTCCGCGAGGCGGGCTGAGTGCGCGTCCGTACCGCCGTTCCGGACGACGCCGCCGAGGTGGTGGCGCTGCGCGCCGTCGTCCACCCCTACCTGGTGCGGGGCGTGGAGTCGACCCGCCACCTGATCGCGCACCCACCGCCCGGGGAGGACTGGGCCGGCTGGGTCGCCGAGGCCGACGGCCGGGTGGTCGGGTGGGCGTCGGCGTACCGCAACAACCAGACCTCCGAGCCGGGCTTCGGGGAGATCTCGCTGTTGCACGTCCATCCGGAGCACCGGGGCCGGGGCGGCGGCACCGCCCTGTTCGCCGCCGCGCTGGCGCACCTGCGCGCCATCGGGGCCCGTCGGGTGCGTACCTCGGCCCGGCCCGAGGCGTTGCCGTTCGCCCGCCGGCACGGCTTCACCCCGAGCCGGGAGACGCGCTACTCCGCCCTCGACCTGCGGCCCGCGCCGCCGCTGCCGCAGCCCCCCTCGGGCGTACGTCTGCTGTCGGCGGCGGAGGTGGGGCCACGCCGGCTGCACCGGCTGGACGCCGAGGCGTCCCGCGACGTACCGGGCGACGCCCCGGTGGACGCGATGAGCTACGACAGCTGGCAGTACGAGGTCTGGCAGAACCCGGGACTGGACCGGGAGGCGAGCGTCGTGGCCGAGGTGGGCGGCACCCTGGTCGCCCTCAGCCTGGTCAAGCGGGACGGCGACCGGATGTGGTCGGAGTTCACCGGCACGCTGCCGACCCACCGGGGGCAGGGGCTGGCCGCCCTGGTGAAGCGGGTCGCCCTGCACCGGGCCGCCAGCCGCGGGGTGCACACGGCGTACACCTCGAACGACGAGACGAACGCGCCGATGCTGGCGGTCAACGCCCGGCTCGGCTACCGGCCGGTCGCGTCCCAGTGGTCCTGCCTGCGCACGCTGCCCTGATCAGCCGGCTTCGGCCACCCGCCGGGCGATGGCGTACGTGTCCGGCCCGAACAGCACCAGTCGGGCCTCGGTGACGTGCGCGGGCGTGGCGGCCCGGAGCACGGCCAGCGCCTGGCGTACCGCGTCGTCGACCGGCCAGCCGTAGACGCCGGCGGAGACCAGCGGGAAGGCCACCGTCGCCGCGCCGAGCCCGTCGGCGACGGCCAGGCTGTTGGCGTAGCAGTCGCGCAGCAGGCCCGACCGGTCCTCGTCGGCAGAGAAGACCGGCCCAACGGTGTGCACCACCCAGCGGGCCGGCAGATCACCGGCGGTGGTGGCGACGGCCTGGCCGACGGGCAGACCCCGGCCGTACCGGGAGGCCCGCAGCGCCCGGCACTCGGCGAGGATGGCCGGGCCGCCCCGGCGGTGGATCGCGCCGTCCACACCGCCGCCGCCCAGCAGCGAGGTGTTGGCGGCGTTGACGACCGCGTCGACCCGCTGGGCGGTGATGTCCCCCTCGATCAGGGTGATCTGCATGTCAATCCCTCTCGATGGACTGCCCGAGCGACCGCCGGGCCAGCAGGGTGGCCCCGGCGACTGCGGCCGGCATGACGAGCACCGCGCCGAGCGGGATCAGGAAGCAGACGAAGACCGCCGCGCCGAAGCCGAGCGTGGCGGGTCGGTCCGCCCTGAGGATCGATCGGCGGTCGGCCAGCCGTAACCCCCGCCGGGAGAACGGCGCCCCGGTCAGTTCCACGGCGAGCAGCCAACCACCCACCAGCGCCCCGACCACCGGTACCACGGTCTGCCCGAGCACCGGGATGAAGCCGGCGGCGAAGAGGGGAATTCCGAAGAGCACCGTGCGGCCGACCAGCCGCAGCGAGTCGGCGACGCTGCGTCGCAGGGACGCCCAGAACGGCACCTCCACCGCTCCCGGCGTGCCACCCAGGCGCTCCTCCACCCGCTCGGAGAGCTTCTCGTAGAACGGATCACCGAGGACCAGGGTGACCGCGGTGAAGCTGACCACCGCGAGCAGCCCGCCCAACCCGAGGAAGGCCAGCGCGGCGATCACCCGGGTCAGGCTGCGGGTGCTGGGGGGCCAGTCGTCGGCGAACGGGGTGACCCAGGCGGCCAGGTCCTCCACGAAGTACGCGAGGGTGGCGAACGCGGTCACGAAGAGCGCGCCGGAGATCAGCGCCGGGACGACGCCCAGCAGCATCAGGCCGGGGCTGCGGACGTACAGGCCGAGGCCGCGCAGGAGCAGCCCGACGCCGGCGAAGAAGCGGCCGACCGCGCCGGTCACCGGTGCGGCCACGTTACGGGGTGCGGTCACGATCGCAGAGCCTAGTGGTCATCGACCGATCGGGCCGGCTTGGCCGACCCGACCCGCATGATCGACTCCGTCTGCCGCAAACCGGGCCTTCCAGCGCACGCGATACCACCGTTTGCCGCAGGCTGAATCGATCACGGCACCGGCCCGGCTCCGGTCCGGCGGCGGGGAACGGCAGGATGGGGCGGTGCGCGCGTCCCGGCTGATCTCCCTGGTGCTGCTGTTGCAGTCGCGGGAGACGATGACCGCCGCGGAACTGGCCCGCGAACTGGAGGTCTCCGAGCGGACCGTCTACCGGGACGTGTTGGCGCTCTCCGCCGCCGGGGTGCCCATCTATGCCGACCGGGGCCGCACGGGCGGCTACCGGCTGCTCGGCGGCTACCGCACCCGGCTGACCGGGCTGACCCGGGACGAGGCGGAGGCGCTCTTCCTGGCCGGGCTACCCGGACCGGCCGGCGACATGGGGCTCGCCGAGGCGGTCGCCTCCGCCGAACTGAAGGTCCTCGCCGCGCTGCCGCCAAGCCTGCGCGACGCGCCGGCTCGCACCGGTCAGCGCTTCCACCTGGACGTACCCGGCTGGTTCCGCGAGTCGCCACCGCCGCCCCGGCTGACGGAGCTGGCCCGGGCCGTCTGGTCCGACCGGACGGTCGAGCTGCGCTACCGGCGCGGCGACCAGGAGGTTGTCCGCCGGGTCGAGCCGTACGGGCTGGTGCTCAAGAGTGGCACCTGGTATCTGGTCGGCCGGGTCGGCGACGCGATGCGCACCTACCGGGTCGACCGCGTGCTCGACGTCGTGCCGGACGAGCGCACCTTCACCCGCGACGAGGGTTTCGACCTGGGCGGCTACTGGCGGGAGCAGGCAGCGGCATTCCTGCGCACGATGCTGCGCGAGCGGATCACCGTCCGGCTCAGCACCGCCGGCCTGCGCGCGCTGCGCTGGGCCGCCGACACCCCCGTCGTGTACGACGAGGCGCTGGCCGCCGCCGGCGAACCCGACGGGCAGGGGTGGGTGCGCACCCGGCTGCCCGTCGAGTCCGTCGACGTGGCGTACGACCTGGTGCTGCGGCTCGGGCCGGAGGTGGAGGTGCTCGACCCGCCGGAGCTGCGGGTACGGCTGGCCGAGGCGGCCCGCCGGCTCGGCCAGCTGTACGACCCTCAGCGGTAGTCGGCCGGATCCGCCTTCTTCCCGCCCTCGACGACCTCGGTGATGTAGCGGAAGCCCTGCGGTCGGCTGCCGTCGAGGTCGGTGAAGCCGTACACCGTCGCCAACTCGCCGCTGTCGGTGGATCTGCCGTTCCACCTGGCCCTGTCCGGGTCGGCGGCCAGCGCGGCGACCGCCCGCCCGACGTACGCCGGGGTCTCCGAGATGACGAAGTCCGGTTCCTTGGCGATGGCGTCGCGCCAGTTCTCCTCGGTGACGCCGAAGTGTTCCAGCATCGCCTCCGAGCGCAGCCACCCGGGGGTGAGGGCCACCGCCGTGCAGCCGTGCGGCTTCAGCTCCTCCGCCAGGACGAAGCCGAGCCGGTTCACGCAGGTCTTGGCCAGGTCGTAGAAGGCCGACAGCCGGTAGTGCTCGTCGTTGTACGCCTTCGTGCCGTCGCCGATCTCGACCACCAGACCGCCCGGGTTGCGAATCAGCAGCGGTAGCGCGAAATGGCTGGTGATCAGGTGGGTGTGCACCGCCAGTTGCAGGGTGCGGAAGCCGTTGTCCAGGGGCTGCTTCCAGAGCGGCTCGTTCCAGGTGATCAGGTGGTCGCTGCCCCAGACGTCGTTGACCAGCACGTCGAGACGGCCCTGTTCGGCGTCGATCCGGGCGACGAGGTCGCGTACCTGTTCGGGCACCAGGTGGTCGACCCGTACCCCGATGCCGGTGCCCCCGGCGGCGGTGACCAGTTCGGCGGTCTCCTCGATGGTTTCCGGCCGGTCCATCTCGGAGCGGCCGGCCCGGGTGCTGCGGCCGGTGGCGTAGACGGTCGCGCCAGCCGCGCCGAGCTGGACCGCGATCTGCCGGCCGGCGCCCCGCGTCGCCCCGGCCACCAGTGCGATCTTTCCTTCCAGCGGTTTCGTCGTCATGCCACCGAGGGTGTCAGGGATACCTGACACCCGAAGTCCGGTTTTGCGGGACGCGATTCCGGCTGACCGGACCGTTCACCCGTTGAGGAACGTGGAGATCCGGTCCCGCAGGTCGGCGCGGTCGGTCCAGCCGAACCCCGGCCGGTCGTACACGTGCAGGGTGGCGTGCGGCAACGCGGCGGCCAGTTCCTCGGCGACGTGCGCCGGGTGCAGGTCGTCGCCGACGCAACCGATGACCAGTACGGGAGCGGTGACCGTGGCGAGCGCCGCGACATCGGCCAGGGGGGCCTGCTCGGGCAGGTCGGCCAGGCCGGGCGCCAACCCGTCGCGGAGCAGTTGGTCCAGGCGTTGCCGCAGGTACGCCCAGCCGGCCGGCGTGTTCCGCACCGATGGCGGAAGTTCCAGCGAGACGACGTCGGCGACCGTCGCGGCGTCCCCGGTGGACACCGCGTCCAGCAGGTCGGTCAGCCGCTGCCGGGCGACCGGCCCACGCGGGGTGTCCAGCGCGGCGGGCAGCAGGAGGACCAGCCGCTCGAAGCGGTCCGGGCTGTCGGCCAGCAGCCGGCACAGCGCGCCGGCCCCGAGGCTGGCTCCGAAGGCCCGGGTCGCGCCGCCGAGGTCGGCGACGGCCCGCAGGTCCCGGGCGAGATCGAGGTAGCTCCACGGGCCGGGCGGCGCGTCGGAGCGGCCGTGCCCCCGGAACTGGAAGAAGATCTTGCGGCCGGCGACCGCGCTGCCGAACGGCCGGGTGGTGGCGATTCCGTTGCCCAGCCCGTGCGCGAAGACGGTGACCGGGTCACCGGTGCCGGTCACCAGCCGCTCCAGGCACACGTCGTGCGGCGTGGCGACGAGTTCGGTCTCCGGTTCGGGCAGTGCCGGTCGCCCGGTACGTGGGGCGCCCGGTCCCGGCCCCCAGGTGCGGGGACCGCTGTCGGGTGGTGGCGGCCAGCGGAAGCCCCTCACCAGAACCCTTTGCCGTCGTGCAGGTCGCGCAGCCCGACCCGGACGTCCAGCAGGTAGATCAGGCCGGCCGCGATGCCGATCAGTCCGAAGATGCTGAGCGCTCCGAAACTGAGCAGGGTGAGCGCCAGGCAGACCGCCAGGATGGCGACCCAGCCCCCCTTGGGCAGGGTGCCGATCGCCGCGAACCCGTCGCTCCGCTGGGTGATCGCGTGCACCAGAGCGACACCCTGCACGATCAGCGCGAAGACGAGCAGGACCAGGTTGATCACGTCAATGACGGCGAAGACGAAGATCGGCGCGGCGATGGCCATGACGGCCAGCATACGGCGGCGACCCCGAAAACGTCCCGCAGGACGCCTCCGGGGTCGTACCGGTGCGGTCGCTTACTCGGCGGCCGGGCGGGTCCGCCGGGTGGTCTTCGGCAGCTTGGCCGACGGGGTGGCCGGCTTGGCGGCGGCCTTCGTGGCCCGCGGACGGACGGCCCTCGGCTTGGTCGCCACGGCCTCGGCGACCTCGACCGGGCTGGGCGCGGCGTCCTCGGTCTTCGCCTCGGGTGCCACGCTGGCGTCAGTGGTCTCGATGTCGGTGTTGACGGTGTCGGCGGCCTCCAGGACACCGGCGCCGACCACTCGCTCGCCCCGGGCGATCAGCGCGCCGTACGCGGCAAGCGCCCGCTCCTGGGCGGCCTGCGCGCCGGCCAGGACGGCGGCGGCGTTGCGGGTGGCGACCTCGCGCAGCTTGTCCAGCTCGAGGTCGGCGGGGACCGCCTTGGCGCGCAGCCCGGCGGCCGTGTGGTTGGCGGTCTTGAAGGTCTCGGTGGCCTTCTGGCGCAGCTCGACGCCGGTGACGACGGCCTTGCCGCCGAACTCGGTGACGACCTTGGCGCCGTCGGTGACGACCTTGTCGCGCAGCTCGCCCACCACGGTGGGGAGCTTGCGCAGCTGCTGGTAGGCCAGCTCGCCGGCGCCCGCAGCGGCGTAGAGCGGGGCCGGGATGCGGTTGGTCTTCGGCTGGGTCATGACTGTTCCTCCTCGACCGCCGCGGCGGCCTTCGGGGCCGCCTGCGGGGCGGCCTTCCTGGTACGGGCGCTGGTGGTGGGGGCGGGTGCCGCCCCCGCCTCGGTGACGGCGACCGATTCGAGAACGGCCTCGGTCGGGGTGCCGTCAGGGGTGGTCGGGCCGGTGGCGGCCGGCCCGGCGGTGGCTGCGGCCTCCGCCGGCTCTGCCGGCAGAGATGGCGCAGGGGGCTCCGTCGGCTCTGCCGGCACAGGAGGCTCCGTCAGCACAGGCGGCTCCACCGCAGCGGCCGGCTTCCCGGCCGGGGTGCCGGCGGCCGTCGGGTCGGCGCCGGTGGCCTCGGCGAGCCGGGCGTTCTCCCGACGGAAGGTCTCGTAGATCTGGCTCAGTGACTGCTTCTGCGCCATCGTCAGGTCGGGGTCGACGGCGATCGCGGCGAGCACGCCCTCCCTCTCCTTGTCGTCGAGCAACCCGGCCCGCAGGTACATCGCCGGGGTGGAGACCCGCAACGCGCTGGCGAGCTGCTGCAGCACCTCGGCGCTCGGCTTGCGCAGACCGCGCTCGATCTGGCTGAGATAGGGGTTGCTCACCCCGGCCTGCTCGGCGAGCTGGCGCAGCGAGATCTTGGCGTTCCGGCGCAGGTCACGGATGAATCCGCCGACGTCGGGTAGATCCTTGGGTGCGGCCATGCCCCAACGGTAGCCCGCACCGCTAACTTCAGCAAGCAAATCGCTAGCCGCAGTTAGCAACGCCACAGCGACGGTTGCGCACCGGTTGTCCGGTCCGTACCTTGCTCGACGTGACGAAGATCGACATCAACGGGACATCGCTGGCGTACGACGACCTGGGCAGTGGCAGCGCCGTGGTCCTGCTGCACGCCGGGATCGCCGACCGGCGGATGTGGCGGGGACAGCTTCCCACCCTGGCCGAACGGCACCGGGTGATCGTCCCCGACCTGCGCGGCTACGGCGACTCCGCGCTCCCGGCCGAGCCCTTCGCCCACCACGACGACGTGGTCGGTCTACTGGACGCGCTCGGCGTCGAGCGGGCCGCCCTGGTCGGCTGTTCCTTCGGTGGCGCGGTGGCCATCGACACCGCCCTGGCCCACCCGGACCGGGTGAGCGCACTCGCGCTGTTCGGCACGGCCGTCTCGGGCAACGAGTGGTCGGAGGAGACTGAGAACCTCTGGGACGAGCTGGTCGGCGAGGTCGACCCGGCGGACTTCACGGCGAGCGCCGCCGGCGAGGTCCGGTTCTGGGTGGTGGGCCCGAGCCGCGACCCGGCGGACGTCGACCCGGAACTGGTCGCGTTCGCCCAGGAGATGGACCAGCGTGCCCTCGCCGCCGAACTGGCGCTCAGCGCGGTGGAGATCGAGGAACTGGACCCGCCCGCGATCGACCGGCTGACCGAGCTGCGGCTGCCGGTGCTCGTCACCGCCGGCGCGGCCGACATCCCGGACATCGCCCGGCTGGCCGACCGGATCGCGGCCGAGGCGCCGCAGGCGATCCGCCTCCCCGACGTACCGGACGCCGCCCACCTCCTGCCGCTGGAACGCCCGGAGGTGGTCAACGCCGCCCTGCTCGACTTCCTGCCCCGACAGCTCCCCTGATCAACTCCATGTACCGCGAACAGCGGTGCGCCGGCCAGGCGTCACCGCCGTTCGCGGCATTCCGGGTCGGTCAAACGCGGAGACCGCGTCTCAACGCGGAGACCTCGTCGCCCAAACACCGAGACCGCAACGCAGGGCCGCGTTGCGCGCAGGACCGCGTTGCGCGCAGGACCGCGTTGCGCGCAGGACCGCGTCCGAGGCGCGCTGGGCGGAGCAGGAACGGCGGCCGAGGTCACCAGGTGGCGCGGACCGCCCCGACCGGCAGGCCGCCGCCGAGCAGCGGCAGCTGCGCGTACTCGACCAGCACCGGGGCCTCGACACCGAGCCGGCGCAGCGCCGAGACCAGCACCGGCATCCGGGCGCGTCCCGCACCGTCGTCGATCTTCAGGGCCACCGCGCCGACGCCCGGGACCGCCGCCGCAATGACACCCTCCGCGCCCACCTTGGCCAGCAGCCCCGGTACGCCCCGCATCAGCCGGGTGTCGTCCGCCTCGGTCCCACCGACCAGCTCCGGGTACGCCCGCATGGCGTCGGCGACCGTCCGCTCCACGGCGCCCGGCTCGGCCTCAACCAGCCGCAGGTACGCCCGGGCCAGCCCGGTCAGCGAGACGGCGAGCACCGGGGCGCCGCAGCCGTCCACCCCGACGGCCGCCACCTGCTCGCCGGTGAACTCCTCGATGGCGGCGGTGAGTCGCTGCTGCAACGGGTGCTCGGGCCGCCAGTAGCCGGCCAGCGGCCAGCCGGCCGCGAGGCAGGTCAGCAGCATGCCGCTGTGCTTGCCGGAGCAGTTCATCTGCACCCGGGTCGGCCCGCCCCGGGCCCGCAGGACCGCCGCCCGGGCGGCCTCGCCGACGGGCAGATCCGGTGGGCAGTGCAGGGCGTCGGCGTCCAGGCCGGCGCGGGCCAGCAGCTTGCCGACCCGGGCCAGGTGGAACGCCTCGCCGGCGTGGCTGGCCGAGACCAGCGCGAGGTCTGCCGGGTCGGTCAGTGGCAACCCGGCACGCAGCATCCCGACCGTCTGCATCGGCTTGCTCGACGAGCGCGGGAAGATCGGCGAGGTGATGTTCCCCGCACCGGCCACCGGGGCACCGGCGGCGTCGAGGACCACCGCGGAACCACGATGCAGACCCTCCACGAACCCGGACCGGACCACCTCGACCAGCGGCGTGCCGCCCTCGTACCTCGCTGTCACGCTGTCACGCTACCGGCCGACCCGTCGCCGGTACGACCAGGGGCGCGGCTCAATGCTGTACCGGGCGTTCGGCCGGGCGGCCCTTACAGGCCGAGGAGGTGCCGGGCCTCGGCGGGGGTCAGCGGGGGGCGCTGGGCGAGCTGGGCGAAGCCGACGGCGCGGGCGACGAGCTGCATGTTGGACTCCACCGGCTGCCCCTTGGCGTACGTGACGGTGTCCTCCATCCCGACCCGCAGGTGCCCGCCGGCGGACAGCGAGGCGAGCAGCACCGGCAGGGTGCTGCGACCGATGCCGGTGGCCGAGAACGTGGTGCCCTCGGGCAGGTCGCGCAGCATCTGTTGGGCGGCGACCAGGGTGGCTGCGGTGCCCGGCATGCCGCCGGGGACGCCCATCACGAAGTCGACGTGCACGTGCCCGCCGTGCGGCAGGCCGTACTTGCCCAGCAGCCGTTGCAGGGCGGTGAGGTGACCGAGGTCGAAGATCTCGTACTCGGGCACGATGCCCTTCTCCTGCATCCGGGTGTGCAGGTCGACGATGAACTCCCAGCGGTTGAGGAAGACGTCGTCGCCGAAGTTGACCGTGCCCATGGTGCAGGAGGCCATGTCCGGCCCGGCGTCGAGCACGGCGAGCCGGTCGGTCTCCGGGTCGGTGACCGCGCCGCCGGAGGAGAGCTGCACGATGAGGTCGGTGCCCTCCCGCAGCGCCGCCACGGTCGCCCGCAGCCGCCCCTGGTCGAGGGTGGGCCTCGCCTCGTCGTCGCGGACGTGGACGTGGATCACGGCGGCCCCGAGCGCCTCGCACTCCTTCGCGGTCGACAGCAGCTCGTCGAGGGTCACCGGCAGGGCCGGCACCTCCGCCTTGGCCGACTCCGCGCCGGTCGGGGCAACCGTGATCAACGTCCCTGTCGTCATGCCGGGATGGTAGCGGCCCGGCCCGCCCCCGGTCGACAGCCGCAGGCCGTCGGAGCGGAAGAAAACCACTCAGGTGGGAGCCCATGCGGAAGAATTCCGGCAGATGACCTTCCTTGTCGGCACTCTTACGCCAGGTCGATTGCGGCGGCGCTCTCCCCCACCAGCAGCCGGGCGTCGTTGGCGACGTTGCGCTTCACCACGGCGAGGGCAACCTGACCCAACTCGTGGTGGTGCACCGCGGTACCGACGAAACCGACCGCCCGCCCGTCCAGCGTCACCGGAGTGCCGGCCGCCGGCGGCTGGTCGGTGGTCACCCCGTCCAGATGCAGCAGGACGAGCCGACGGGGTGGCTTGCCCATGTTGTGCACCCGGGCCACCGTCTCCTGGCCGCGGTAACAGCCCTTGTCCAGATGGACGGCGGAACCGATCAGGCCCACCTCGGCGGGAATGCTCCGGTGGTCGGTGTCCACCCCGACCCGGGGCCGCCGCGCGGCCACCCGCACGGCCTCGTACGCCCACAGCCCGGCCACCGGCACCCCGGCGCCGCGCAACTCCGCCACCACCTGCCCGGTGGCGGAACGAGGCACCAGCAGGTCCACCCCGAGCGGGCCCCGTCGGGCCCAGCCCCCGACGGGCAGCGCCCGCACGTCGTACAACACGCTGGGCCGCGCTGGCAGCTCGCCGGAACGGAACTTCGGACCCGGCACCGCGACCGCGTCCGGAGCGGCCAGCCCGGTGACGCCGAGCGTTCCGGCGGCGGCCTCCGCCTCGGGGCCGACCAGCGACAGCAACGCGTGCTCGGCGGTCACGTCGCGCGGCTCCACCTTGCTGAAGAAGCGCATTCGCTCCAGGTACGACAGCAGCCCAGCGGTCATCCCCGGCTCGGTGTCCAGCCAGGTGGTCTCGCCGTCCTCGGCAACCATGGCGTGCTGCTCGACGTGGCCATTCGGGCTGAGCACCAGCAACTCGGTGCCCTGCCCGGGACGCAACGCGGCCAGGTGCTGGCTGGTCAGGGTGTGTAGCCAACCGATCCGCTCGACACCGCCCACGGCCACGACACCCCGGTGCGACCGGTCCACCAACCCCACGGCGTTCTCCAGGGTGCGCTGCTCGCGCATCGGGTCGCCGTAGTGCGCGGCCACCCCCCGGATTCCGGCCGCCCGGTGCGCCGGGTCCGGCTGGTCCCGGCTGGTCTCGTCGATCGCCTCGACAGCCACCGCGCCCGCGATGTCGATCATGTCAAATCCCCGTCCTCACAGTTGCCGCAGACGCCGAAGAGCGCCACGTGCCCGATGTCGATCCGGAAGCCCCGCTCGGTGGCGAGCCGGTCGGCGAGCGGCCGGAGCAGATCCGGCTCGATCTCGTCGATCGCGCCGCACTCCCGGCACACCAGGTGGATGTGCTGGTGCTCACCGGCCGCGTGGTAGGTGGGCGCGCCGTGCGACAGGTGGGTGTGGTTCACCAGCCCCAGGCGTTCCAGCAGCTCCAGGGTTCGGTAGATGGTGGTGATGTTGACCCCGGCGGCGACTTCACGGACCGCCGTGTGCACCTGCTCCGGCGTGGCGTGCCCCAGGTCGAGCACCGCCTGGAGCACGAGCTGCCGCTGCGCCGTCAGCCGCAGCCCACGGGAGCGGAGCATTTCCGCCAGGGAGGATTCGGACACCGTCCGATCATAGTTCGGCCGGGGCACCGGACCGGGGGACGCGGTGTACGCCACTACGCTCGGCGGTCATGGAGGCGTCGAGGATCGCGGTGCTGGGCCGGGGGATCGTACCGGCGGGAGAGCCGATGCTGCGTGGCGACGACCTCGGCGCGCTGCACGGCGACGGGTTGTTCGAGACCATGCACCTGCGCGCCGGCCGGCCATGGCTGCTCGCCGCCCACCTGGCCCGGCTGCGGGCCGGTGCCGCCACCGTCGAGCTGCCACTACCGCCGGACGACGCCCTGATCGGGCTGCTGGACACGGTGGCGGCCGGCTGGCCGGCGCAGGTGGAGGGGGCACTGCGGCTGGTCTGCACGCGAGGCCCGGAAGGTGGCGGCGGGTCACCCACGATCTACGCGACGCTGGCCGAGGTGCCGGCCGCGTCCCGGCGAGCCCGGCGCGACGGCGTGACCGTGGCCACCCTTCCCCTCGGAGTGGCGGCAACGGCCCGACCCGGGTTGGGCTGGCTGCCCAGCGGCGTCAAGTCGACCTCGTACGCGGTGAGCAACGCGGCCCGTCGCTGGGCGGCCCGCCACGGCGTGGACGACGCGCTCTGGGTCTCCACCGACGGGTACGCGCTGGAGGGGCCCAGCGCCAACCTGGTCTGGCTGGCCGGCGACGTGCTCTGCACGGTGCCGGCCGCGCCGACCGGCATCCTGCCCGGCACCACCTGCGCCTGGCTGCTCAGCCGAGTCGACGCGCTGGGGCTGGCCGCCGAGGAGCGGCTGGTGACCCCGGCGCAGTTGCGCGCGGCCGACGGCTGCTGGCTGACCTCGTCCGTCCGCGGCCTGGTCGAGATCCGCGCCCTGGACGGCGTGGCGTTGCCGCGCAGCCCGCTCACCACCCCGTTGCAGGCCCTGCTGGCCCACCCCGTCTGCTGACCTGTGCCCGCACTCTCCCCCTCGCCGAGCGGCTGGTCGGCCGGCCACCCGCAGGAGGCGGGCACATCAGCCGCCACCGGCAGGAGGCGGCCAGGTCAGCCGGCCACCCGCAGGAGGCGGGCGGAGAGGTGGGGGGTGAGGGCGTGGCCCACGCCGGCCATCTCCTGGGCGTAGAGCAGCGCACCCTCGACGATGCCGAACAGCCGGGCGCCGGCGGTGACCTCCTTCGCGGTGGCCGTCCGCAGCACCGCGTCGGTCGCGAACTCGATCCGGGTGCCGGTGCGTTTGCCGATGTGCAGCTCCATGATCCCCGTCGGGGTCATCATCAGAGCCTCCAGCTCGTCGGTGGCCCGGTCACCGTTGAGCACCGGCCGCCACCAGCCGACCTCGCGCCCGGCCGGGCGGACCGGGCGGCTCTGCCCGTCCAGGATCCACGCCCGCGACTCGTAGAACAGGAACGGCCGACCGTCGTGGCTGATCCGGATCTCCTGCCCGAAGTCGAAGTCCTCGATGGTGGGGAACCCACCGCGCCCCCGCCCGCGCCACACCCCCACGTACGGCAGCAGGCCGTCGAGCGTCGGGTGCAGCTTCGGCCCGACCCGCAGGTCGTGGCTCTCCTGGTACGGGTACTCCTCGACCGGCGGCGCGTTCAGCCACGGCGGCTGCAGCGGGTTCTCACCCGACGGGTTCGCGCTCACCGTGCCGTCTCCGTTCGTGACTGCGGGGCTCGCAAACCCGGCTCACTCCTCGCGCTCACCGCTGCCCCATTCGTTCGCGACTGCGGGGCTCGCAAACCCGGCTCACTCCTCGCGCTCACCGCTGCCCCATTCGTTCGCGACTGCGGGGCTCGCAAACCCGGCTCACTCCTCGCGCTCACCAGTTCCCTCTCGATATGCGTACAGCCAGGTAGACCAGGCCCCCGGCAAGCGCGCCGAGGCCCGCGACCAGCAGGCTGACGAACCCGATCTCGGTGACCATCATGGTCATCCTATGCTGGCTGTCATGGCCCGCACTCTCGTCGTCAAGGCCACCGCCGGCGCGGACGCGCCCGAGCGGTGCGCCCAGGCATTCACGGTCGCCGCCACCGCCGCGGCCGCCGGTGTGCCGGTGTCGCTCTGGCTGACCGGTGAGTCGACCTGGTTCGCCCTGCCCGGCCGGGCGGAGCAGTTCGAGCTGCCGCACTCCGCGCCGCTGGCGGAGCTGCTGCACGTCATCCTCACCACCGGCCGGGTGACCGCCTGCACGCAGTGCGCCGCCCGGCGCGACATCGGCCCCGGCGACGTGTTGCCCGGGGTACGCATCGCCGGCGCGGCGGTCTTCGTCGAGGAGACGATGGCCGAGGGGGCCCAGGCACTGGTCTACTGACCGCGTGTATCCCGAGTGCCACGGATCTCACTCGGCGTCGGATCGTCACGCCCGAGATTCGGTGATCGCTGCTTCGACGCGTAGCCCGATCACGGTGGCGGCGAGGAAGCCCGCGAGGATGCCCTGACGACGCGCCAGCTCCTCAGCCGGTACGTGCTCAGCGGTCGGCCACTCGGGCACAGCGCTACTCGACGTCACGGCTCACCTCCTGCTTCTCGAATGGTCGTCTGTCTTCGCACCTCCGACGTCGGTCGGCGCACGCCACCGCCGACTATCGGACCCTGCCCGGTCGACCGCAGCGTGCCGGCCAAGGAGGCCAGGCCAACTGGTTCACGCGTTGTGGTGCCGGAGTGGTCCACCGCGGAGTCCGTCCGGCGCCGATCCTGACGGGGACAAGCATCGAGACGTCCTGCGCCCGCAGCGTGCCGGCGCCGGAACGCTCGCGCGTTCTCGCCTCGGGGGAAGGAAGTCGATGAAAGGCCGAATCATCAGAGGTACCCAGCGGCTCGGCAGGCTGTTGGTGGCACCTGTCGTCGTGGGCGTCGTGGTCGGGGCGACCGCCCTCGCGCCTCCGGCCCAGGCCGCGGTCACCTTCATCGTCGACAGCTTCGACGACCGTCGCGACATCAACCCGAGTGACAACATCTGTCGGACCTCGGCCGGAAACTGCTCACTGCGGGCAGCCGTGCAGCAGGCCAATGCGAGCGCGGGCGGGGACACGATCCGGCTGACGCCTGGCAACTACCGGCTGGGCTATGTCGGCGGGGTGCGACAGTCGGCCGCCACCGTCGACCCCGCGGACAACTTTCGGGACCTGGACATCACCAGCAGCATGAAGATCATCGGCGAAGGGTCCGTCATCGACGGCGGCCGGTTCAACAGCGTGTTCGAGATCGGCAACGCGTCAACCGTCGAACTCTACGACCTGACGGTGACCAACGGGGGCGAAGACGAGAATCCCTCCTCCATACGCGGCGGAGGGCTGAACATCAGGCCGAATTCAATGGTGCGGCTGACCCGGGTGAACGTTCGGGACAACGTCACGACGATGCAGGGCAGCGGCATCGCCAATGCGGGGGCCCTGACCGTGGTCGACAGCAGGGTCGAGGACAACCGGAACCTGTCCCCGCTCAGCGGCGGCGCGACCGCGAACGGCGGCGGCATCTTCAACTACAGCACCGGCCTGCTGAACATCGACCGCAGTACGATCAGCAACAATCTCTCGTTCCGTGGCGGTGGAATCTACAACGATTACGGGGAGGTGACGATCACGAACAGCACCATCAGCGGCAACACCGCGCGCAACAGCGGCGGGGGAATCCTCAACCGAGGCGACGGCACCGCAAGGAAGGGCAACCTCGGCATCGCGTTCTCCACGATCGTCGGCAACCAGGCCAACGTGTCCGGCGCCGACCCGCAGAAGGTCGGCGGCGGAATCGCGAACTTCAGCGCCCATGTCCACATGGGCGGATCGATTCTGGCCGGGAACGAGGACAACCGCTCCCATTTGAACGCCGCCTTCGCCCCCGACTGCCACAGCCCTGACACTTCCCGGTTCACCTCGCACGGCTACAACGTGGTCGGGCTCATCAACGGACGGTGCGTATTTGAACCGCGCTTCGACAAGACCGGCTCGGACGGCGCGGCCCCGCTCGACCCGCACGTCGGCGTGTTGACGTACAACGGCGGGGGGACCGCGACCCGGAAGCCGCTCACCGGCAGCCCCGCCGTGGACTTTGGCAGCTCAGTCACCTCGTCGGGCCTGTTCGACTGCCCCGCCACCGACCAGCGAGGCGTCTCCCGTCCTCGCGACGGTGACTCCAACGGCGCGGTGTTCTGCGACAGCGGCGCGGTCGAGATCGGCTGAGACCACCCTGCTCGCGTTGTTCGCCGGGATGGAGCGAACCTTCACCGCCGAACACTCGGGCCGAGAAGCGCCCCTGACCCGCCCCCGAGACCCGGGGGCGGGTCAGGGGCAGGGGGTGGAGG
>NZ_SMKF01000083.1 GCF_004348325.1 Micromonospora sp. KC213
CGGCTCAAAGACCGCGACCTCGGCCGCGTTCCCGCAGCCACCAAGACCAACGACTGAACATCAACAACCAACGAGGGGGTCAACATTCGGCCGGAACAGAGGGGTCAAACTTCAGCCGGCGTTGACAGTTGTGCCATCGCGCGCTCCGCAGCGGCGCGCGACAGCGCCGGGCCGTCAGGCTGGACAGGGATGACAGTGCCCACGGCAGCGACTACCGCGCTCGAAGCAGCGTCGGCCCACCAACCCGACGCGCGCCGATCAACTCTGGCCGCGTTGCTCCAGGTATCCGCTTGGGCAGCCGTAGCGAGAGCTTGAACACCTTCATGGCCCGTTCGTGTTCACGGCACGGACCCAACGTTCCGCAGCTCACACACCGGCCATCCGCGCTCGACACTGCGTGCCGTTGCAGCGCGTCTTGGGCAGCATCAATCCGCCCGCCGCCGGGATAGGTCGTCACGTTCTCACCACCCTTCGAACTGGGCCGAGCACGCCGCGCGGGGCGGGGCATCCCGCAACACACGCGACGTGCCGACCGTTCACCTGCCCGTACGGAGCCAGCCGTCGCGTACGAACAGGGAGCTAAGCGTTGTAACTGGCCGATCGCTTATCGTTAGCAACACGATGCCGAAGCCCTGACGGTCCGCGATATGACGAAGGACGGATGTCGATATGCATCCCATGCATGAACACAACCGGCACCGGGGTGGGATCTTGGAGGCGGACTCCCTACCATCTAGGCTCGGCTGCCACACAAGGACGCCACGATGACAGCGACTTACGAGGCGCGGTACTGCCGCTGCGGCGCGCGGCTTGCGCGCGACAACACCACAGGACGCTGTTCGCCCTGCTCTGCATACAGCCGACGACGCCCCGATGTCGCGCCGGAAATGCCGGCCGACTTCTGGGATGAGTTCGTGCTCAGCGAGGCACTACAGAGCCGGCATATGGGCCGGGTGATCCGCGCATGGCGAACGCACCCCCATCACGGGCGGCATCCCATCTCCCAAGAACTGGCCGCTTCCTGGGTGGGCATGAGCCAAGCTCAACTAAGCCGGATAGAAAACGGCCCTCCCATTGCCCATCTTGATCGTCTGGTGCAGTGGGCGGCTGCGCTGCGTATACCGGCTAACCGGCTGTGGTTCACCATGCCGGACAATGCGGGTGAGCCGGGCGAGAAAGAGGATAAAGTGAACCGGCGTAAGCTCTTTGCCTCGGCGGCCGTTACTGCCGCAAGTGGCTTCTTGTATCACCAATCAACACCTGAGTTGATTGGTGATCGCGAAGCCGTTGAGTGGTTCGCATGGCACCTCTGGCAACACCGGAAGGACGAACTAGATCTTACCCATATTCCGCGCTCGATTGTCCTGCGCCTTGACAGGCATCCGCACGTCATGCAGACCCCCGATGGGGCATACCGTTTTACGGACCCGGCGCTGACGGATGTCCTGGTCGCCCACCGAGTTTTCGGCGATATCGCACAGGGTGGTGGTCACCTCCTGGCGACCGCGCAGACCAGCCACGCCACCGATCTCACTATTAGCGCGCTGGCGGCCGACGACGAAGCAGCGCGCCGAGGGCTTACCGCCTGGATGCGCGGAGGCGCAACGGCAGTCCTCAGGGTCAACTCTGCCGGCATCCTGGCCAAGGTTGGATCGTCCGAGCTTGGGGACGCGGCAATCTGTGCGATCCGCAGCGACCAGGACGCCCGGCATCTCTACCTCACCGCCGTAGCTAGCCGCGTCCTAGACCTGCCGTGGGGGCAGGCGGCACATTTCGCCGCAGGGACAGAAAAAGAAGCGGTGAGTGGGCCGCACAGCCCAAGCGGTGGCATGGGCGAGTGGGCGTCTCGCTGTTTGACGGCCGAACTTGCCAATACCCGTGACGCCGCCGCTCGCTGGTGCAGTGCCGTGCTGCTCGCCAACTGCCTCAACGACGAGGACGCGCGCAGTCGATCCGCACTTATGGCCGCCGTCGAGCGCGAAACGTGCCGTGAGAACCTACGGGCGTACGCGGCAGTCCTGGCTGGTATTACCCCCTAGCGATTGGATAGGCGAATGAAACTGTTGAGCGTCAAGCCTGGCGAAGAGGTAATCGAAACCCTCACGCGGCGGGCCGCAGAGGAGGGGATAGTGAACGGTGCGATCGTCTCTCTCATCGGTGCCGTCGATGAGTGCGCGATCAGCAACATGCCAGCAACCGACGCCAGTACGGACATCGTTAGCGAGTACCGACAACCGCTTGAGCTGAGCGGCACCGGGGAGATCCGGGACGGCAAGGTCCATGTGCATGTGGTGCTGGGTCGCGAGGGTGACGCCGCACTTGCCGGCCACCTGCACCGAGCGCGCGTCGAGACCTTCTTCGTCCATGCCTACACCCTCGCGATGCCCGAGGAGTGACCAGCGCTCAACCCGCCCACCGTGGCCGCGTGGGTGAGTCCGAGTGAGCCCGATGTGAGCCCGGACGCCGCCGGACGGATCATCACCGGCTAGGGTTGAACAGCACGGCGAGGGGTGCCTACCAGCATGGATAGGCACCCCTCAACATGTGTGCGGACCAGGAAGTATGTACGAAATCTAACTCATAATCCCTCGGTCGCGGGTTCGAGTCCCGCCCGCCCCACCGACCGCACCATTGTGCGAACCGGTGACTCCTTCGGGGTGCCCTCGTCCGTTTCGGGCGGGGGCATTGTCCCGGTCGCGTCAGATCCGGGCGACCTCGGCGAAGCTGACCCTAGGTCTTCCCGGATTGCACGGCGGCCTGGCATGATCCACCGGACGCGGGCGCCGGTCTCCCCCGCCGCGAGTTGCCCCATCAGGTCCTTGACGAACTCTCTCGTCGGCCCCTGCGTGGGCCGTTGCAGAGAGGTTCGCGATGTACACCGCAGCTCCGCCGCAGGGGCGCCGCCGCCTTGGCCAGGCCCGAGCCGCCTATCTGTTGCTTTGGTTATTTCTCCTGGTCAACCTGATGGTCGTCGAGGTGATGTTCGCCAACCCGAGCAGGCCGGCTCCCAACACCCTGATCTCGATCGGTCGTTTCCTCGGCCTGCATCTGGGATTCGCGATGGCGATGCAGCTGCTGCTGATCGGGCGCGTGCCGTTCCTCGAGCGGCGGATCGGCATGGACAGGCTCACCCACTGGCACCGCTGGACCGGGTTCACGATCTTCTGGCTGGTGGTGCTGCACCCGACCTTCGTGGTGCTCGGCTACGTACAGCTCGAGCGGATCGCGCTCCTCGCGGAGATAGTCAAGCTGGCCGCGTACATGCCCGTGCTGCTCGGCATGATCGCCGCTGTCCTGGTCGGCGTCATGGCGTTCACCTCGCTGCGGATGGCCCGTCGCCGGATGTCCTACGAGGCATGGCACGCCACCCATCTGGTGGTGTACGTGGTGATCGTGCTGTCGGTGATCCACCAGGTCTACGAGGGCACCGCGTTTGCCTCCAGCACTCTCACCAGGACGTACTGGTGGGGGCTGTGGGCGTTCGCGATCGGTTCGCTGCTCGTCAACCGGCTGATCGTGCCACTGGTGCGCAACGCACGTCACCGGCTGCGGGTCGTCGCCGTGGTCCCGGAAACCGACGAGGCCGTCTCCGTGTACGTGGCCGGCAACCAGCTCGACCTGCTGCGCGCCCGGCCGGGCCAGTTCTTTTGGTGGCGGTTCCCCGGTCACAACCCCTGGTGGCAGGTCAACCCGTGGTCGCTCTCGGCGGCACCGGACGGCCGCACTCTGCGGCTGACCGCGAAGGCGATCGGTTCCACCAGTGCCGGGCTGCGGCAGCTGCCGGTGGGCGCCCGGGTCTACGTGGAAGGCCCGTACGGCGCGCTCACCACCGCCGGCCGCACCCGGGAGAACGCGTTGCTGATCGCCGGAGGCATCGGCATCACCCCGATCCGGGCACTACTGGAGGACCCGAACCTGACCGGTGACATCGTGGTCCTCTACCGGGCGCGGACGCCCGCCGACGCGGTGCTGATCGACGAGCTGCGCGATCTGGCGCAGGCCCGGGGAGCCCGCTTGCACCTGCTGACCGGCCGTACCACCGACGGCAACCAGCCGTTGAGCCCGGAGCGCCTGCGCGACCTGGTGCCGGACATCGCCGAACGTGACGTCTATCTGTGCGGCCCGGCTGCGATGGCCACCACCGTGCAACGCAGCCTGCGCGCGTTGGGGGTGCCGGCCCGCCAGCGGCACATCGAGGCGTTCCGCCTGGGGGCGTGATCCGTACTGCGGCTCGACTTCGCACCCAGGACAGTTCGGTGAGCGATGCGAGGCCCGCCCTCGGCAGCGCCGCGGCCCTCGACGATCAGCGCGTCCCCTGTCTGGTTTACCGGCGACCCTTCCGGGAAGACCGCGCGAGCCGTATGGGGGGGGGCACAAGATGACCGAATCCACCTTGAAGCCCAGACAGGTGGCGTACGCCGCGATGGCCGGCACCGCGTTCGAGACGTACGAGTACTTTCTCTACGGGTTCGTCGCGGCGACCGTCTTCGGTCCGATCTTCTTCCCCGCCTTCCATCCCTGGTTGGGCACCCTGGCGGCGGTGTCGAGCCACGCGGTCGCGTTCTTCGTCCGACCACTGGGTGCCGTGCTGTTCGGTCGGATGGGTGATCGGCTCGGCCGACGACCGGCGCTGATCACCTCGCTGACGCTGATGGGCGTGGCCACCATCGGCGTCGGCCTGCTGCCGACCTACGCGGCCATCGGTGTCACCGCGCCGATCCTGCTCGTTGTGCTGCGTCTTGTTCAGGGCCTGTCAGTCGGTGGCGAGATTCCGGGCGCGGTGCTGGTCGGCGCCGAACACGCGCCGCCGAATCGGCGCAACTTCTTCGGCGCCTTCGCCTACATCGGGGTCACCATCGGATTCCTGATCGTCTCGGTGTCACTGCTGCTGGTCACCACGGTGGTCGGGGCGGAAACCTTCCAGAGCTGGGGGTGGCGGATCCCGTTCCTGTTCAGCGCGGTGCTCCTGGTCTTCGGGCTGGTGCTTCGTACCCGACTGGCGGAGACACCCGAGTTCGTCGCCGCGGAAAGCCGGATCCGCCGGGAACGCGCCGCCGGTCGACTGCGTACGTTGTTCCGGGGGTGGGGCCGCCCCCTGCTCGGCGCCATCCTGATCTGGATCGGCCCGTCCACCTTCTTCTACGCGTTCCTGACCAGCCTGCTCGCCTACACGAAGAACTTCGTGCCAGAGCTGCGCACCACGACCGTGCAGTGGGCGCTGCTGCTGACCGCGATCGCGCTGACCGTCATCGCCACTGTCTCCGCCTACTCCGGCGACCGTGCGAACCGGGTACGGATGATCATCATCGCGGGTGTCTGGTGGACCCTCTGGGCGGCACCCTCGTACCTCCTGGTCGAGACCGGGTCCGCTCCGGCGCTGTTCACAGCCATGCTGGTCGGTGTCGTGCCCCACGCAATCGTCACGGGGATGGCGCCGGCGCTGACCGCCGACCTGTTCCCCGTCGAGGTGCGCTACCTCGGTCTCGCCGTGGCCCTCACCCTCAGCGTGCTGATCGGCGGGCTCCTGCCGATACCCGCCCTCGCCCTGGTCGGCGCGGCCGACGGCTCGGTCGTACCCATGATCGTGGTCATGCTGCTGGCCGGCATCGCCGTCATCGTCGGCGCCTTCATGATTCGACGGCTGCAAGCGAAGCCCGCGGCGGGTCAAACGCCCGCCGGCCGGCCGGCGCGTTGACGGGTCGTTCGCATCCGGCGGCGTCACGGGCCGCCGGTCAGCGCGGGATACCCCTGGACGTGGCCGCCGGCCTGGTCACGGGCAGCACGCTCTACCTCGGCTCGGAGCGGCTGTTCCGGTTGTTCGGCTCGCCGGCGTTGTCCTCGCTGCCGCCTCGGTGAGGTACGAACGGGCTCACGTCGTGCCGCGTACCACCAGACGGGGGCTGAGTAGCGCCGGTGGTGGCAGCTCGCCGGCCAGGAGTTGGTCCACCTGGTGTACGGCGAGTTCGCCGAGCCGCCGTTTGTCGAGGTGAATCGTGGTCAGCGGCGGATCGATCAGCTCTCCGACGCTCAGGCCGTCGAAGCCGACCAGCGCGCACTCCGCCGGCACGGCGACGCCGAGCCGGCGGGCTGCCTGGAACGCGCCGATCGCGACCAGGTCGTTGAAGGCGAGCACCGCCGTCACGTCGGGGTGTGCGGCGCGCAGCGCTTCGAACGCCGTGCCGCCGCCGGCTGTCGTCTGCTCACCGAGGACGATCCATCCCTCGTCGACCGGCAGCCGGTGGGCCTGGGCGACGTCGAGGAATGTCTGGCGCCGTACCACCGGATCGCAGGCGGAGAAACAGTCGATCATGCCGATGCGCCGGTGCCCCCGCTCGATCAGGTGCTCCAGCCCTGCCCGGACACCCGCCTCGGTGTCCACCCGCACGAGTGCGTACGCCGCCGAGTCCTGCCCTCGGTCGACGATGACCAGCGGCACACCCGCGACGTACGGCTCCAGTTCCTCGTCGGTGTGGCTGAGGTAGCCGACGAGCGCGTCGACCTGCCGGCCGAGTGACCGCAGCAGTGTCAACTCGCGAAGTCGGTCGTTCTCCGTGCTGGCGACGACGACCTGCCAGTCCCGGCCACCCGCCGCTTCGATGACTCCGGCGATGAACTCCGGGAAGAACGGGTTGACCACGTCCGAGACGATCAGGCCGATGGTCACCACGTCGGGCCGGACCAGCCCGCGGCCGAACCGGCTGGGGCGGTAGCGCAGTTCCCGGGCGACGTCGAGCACCCGGCGCTGGGTCTCCGGGTCGATCTCTCCCTTGCCGTTGATGGCCCGCGAGACGGTCTGGTGCGAGACGCCCGCCACCCGGGCGACGTCCCTGAGTGTGACCCGTCTGCCGGCGGCTGCCGGCACCGTCCCGTTCTTCTCCACCACGCCCCCTACTCAACCATGACCGCTCCCGTTCCGGCTTTTCGGGTTGACGACGAGAGCCTGGTGCGAGAAGCTTCCGTTAGCGGTCACGTTACCGGTAACGGAATCAGCTCGGGTGACCGCCCCCGGCCCCCAACCCATGTCTGGAGAAGATGTCGTGGCTTCCGCGAGGCGTACGCGCTCGGCTGAGACCCACCTGTTGTTCCGCGCGGTGTTCGACGACTGGCAGTCCCGGGCCGACGTCTGGTCCGCGCTGCCGGACGCCCCGGTCGTACCGGACGATCACCCGCGGCGACGCCCCGCCTGGTGGTGGCCGTGGACCGGCAACAGGAGGCGAGACCTACCGCTCATCGGCCGGGCCAAGGGTGACCGCCCTCGACCCCACTCTCCTCGCCACCACGGTCAACCGCACCGAACGGGGTGCTGAGCGCTTCGCCGATCACGAGCGGCCCTGGGCGCCCAGGGCCAGGACCGGTGGCACGGCCGCCGGCAGCGCCGACGCCAGCCGGGGCAACCACTCGTTCTCCTTCGCACCCGGGACACAGCCGGCGGCGGTGTGCGGCAACAAGGTGCGGAGTAGTCGCCATCCTGCCAGTGCTCCGGCGACCGCGCCGGTCATCAGCCGGCAGGCTGATCGGTGATCAGCAGGGCGGGTTGTCCCACCTGGTCGACCAGACCGCCGGTCAGCTCGTCCACGCACGCCAGGGCGTGCGCCGTGGCGGGCAGCAGCGGTGGGCGGACCATCGGCGTCGGGATGCGTCCCCGGGCGTGCAACACCGCCTTGATCACGGACGGGTTGGGCTCGGCGAACAACGCGGCCGACAGGGAGGCGAGCCGGTGGCCGAGCGGCCGGGCCCGGTCGACATCGCCGGACCGCCAGGCCCGGACCAGCGCGGCGTAGTCGGCGGTGGCGATGTGCGCGGAGGCGAGGATGCCGCCGTGCGCGCCGAGGGCGAGCAGCGGCGAGAGGTACACGTCGTCGCCGGTGAGCACGGCGAAGTCCGGCGGCAGGTCGGCGAGGAAGGCGAGGGTGTCGGCGTCGATGCCGCCGACGGCGTACTTGATCCCCGTCAGTCCGGGAAGCCGCGCGAGGCGACGCAGCGTCGTCGCGGAGAGTTGCTGTCCGGTGCGATACGGGACGTGGTAGGCGACCAGCGGTACGGGAGACGCCTCGGCCAGCCGGCCGTAGTGGGCGAGCACCGCCTCCTCGCCGGGGCGCAGGAACGGCGGGACCAGACAGAGTGCCGCCGTCACCTCGGACCGTTCGGCGAGAGCTTGCAGGTCGTCGATGGTGTGCGCGCCGACCAGGAGCCCCGCCCGGTGCTCCCGGCAGGCCGCGGCGATGGCGTCGACCACCGTCCGCCGCTCGCGGTCGGTGAGCGCGTGCGGTTCGGCGGTGGTGCCCAACGCGACCAGGCCGGCTGCGCCGGCATCGAGCGTCTCGTGGGCCAGGGCGGCCAGCGCGTCGGCAGCGACCTCACCACCCTCGTCGAACGGCGTGATCAGGGGTACGTACAGCCCGGTGGGTGTCATGCCTCCAGCCTGTGACCGCACACCGTGAAGAACCAGTTCCGATTGCTCAACGAACACATAAGCTGAGCTGATGCTTGACGTTCGCCGTCTGCGCCTGCTGCGGGACCTGGCCCGGCTCGGCACCATCGCCGCCGTCGCCGAGGCGCACACCTACACGCCCTCCGCCGTCTCCCAGCAACTCGCCGCCCTGCAACGCGAGGCCGGCGTCGCCCTCCTGGAACGCGCCGGCCGCCGAGTCACCCTCACCGCTACCGGGAAGGTGCTGGTCGGTCACACCGAGGTGGTCCTCGCCGCCCTGGAAGCGGCCGACGCGGCCCTTGCCGCCGCCCGTGGTGGACTCTCCGGCACGGTACGCATCGGCGCGTACCCCAGCGCCGTGCGTACCCTGCTGTTACCGGCCCTGGTCGCGCTGGCCCGCGACCATCCCGCGCTCGACCTGATGGTCACCGAACTGGACCCGGTCGCGGTCCCCGACGCACTGCGCGAGCGTCGCCTCGACGTGGCCCTCGTACACGACTACGACATCGTGCCGGTCGAGTCGGACCCGGCGCTGGACTCCACACCGCTGCTGGACGAGACGGTGTTCCTCGCGCTGCCCGCCGGCACGGCACCCGACGCTGTGGGTGATCCCCTGCACTCGGTACGCGACGCGGACTGGATCGTAGGCAGCCCGGGTACGCTGTGCCACTCGGTGGCCCTGCACGCGTGTGAGCTGGCCGGCTTCCGGCCGAACGTACGCCATCACGCGGACGACTTCGCCGCCATGCTCGCCCTGGTCGCCGCCGGCCAGGGTGTCGGGCTGGTGCCCCAACTCGCCGCCGGGCAACCACCCACCGGGATCCGCCTCGCACCCCTGACCATCCGACGACGTACCCGGGTCGCGTACCGGCAGGGCGCGGGCGCGCATCCCGCCGTGGCCGCCTGCGTGGTGGCGCTGCGCGCCGCCGCCACAGACTCACCCGCGAACCGGCGGCCGGCCAGGGACGGTGACCCGGCCGAGCACTGAGCCGACCGAAGCGCGGGCCGCCGTGCGGCGGGGGTGTCCGCGATCTGATTCAGCCCGCTGGCCGGCCTTCGCAGGCACGTCCGGGCGGTTTCCCCGGTGGTCTCCAGACTCGGCGGCGGCCGAGGACCTCGACGATCCGGGTGAACCCGTCCGTTGCGTGGCCCAGCCCGATGGCACGGCGGGCCATGCCCTCGGCCGCGCGCATCACACCCACGTCGATGCCGTGTGCCTCGGAGCTACCTCCCCGTGCCGGCGGGGTTCGGGTGACGCGCCGTCCAGGACAGCCTCGCCGGAGCGTCGGGCGCCGCCAAGTACCCACACCCCGCGACCGGCTCGACCACCGGCCCGTACTCGGTCTGGCAGGTGGCCGGCGCCGTGCTCACCCTGGCCCTGGTCGCCGCCGTCGCCGGCCGCCGGATGCGCCCGTGGCTGGTGGCCCCGGTGATGACGGTGGCCTTCACCGCCGCCTGGTCCGGCAATGCCGCAGCCACCGACAGCAGCGGACTGTGGGTCATCGGGGCGGTGCTGGTCCTGGTCGGCACGGCCATCGGGACCATTGTCGTCAGCGCCATCTCGTCGGCCTGCCGACCGGCCTGACCCACACCGCCGTGCACAGGCGGTACCCGGTAACACGGCCACGCCGAGCTCGGCGTGGCCGCTGGCCTGGATGCCGCGCGGCGTCGTCCACACAGGTCGGCGAGGCGGTCAGTGACACCGCAATGGTCAGCGGCCTGTGATCGTCAGGCCGCTGGCCATGCCGCTCAGTGACCCGTGCGGTCGAGGGTCGCCACCTCGCGTACGGCCTCGGCGATGGCGCGGAAGTCCTTGCGCAGGATCGCGCCGTGGTTGCTGGCGACCTTCGCGCTGACCCGGATGTCGGGGTTGCGGGCGGTCACCGCATCGAGGCTGGTGCGGATGCGTTCCTGCTCGTCACCGCGGCTGCCGAAGGACGTCCCCGAGGCGACCACGTACCGCGTCGGCACGGCGATGTCGTCCAGCACGGGGCCCAACTCGCGTTCGCGGGAGATCACGCCGATCTCGATGTTGCTGTTCGCCTGCTGTTCGGCGGTCATCCGTGGGGCCAGGCGCAGCGGGCGCAGCAGCGGCCAGAACCAGCCCATCCGCCGGAACAGTTTCCGGATCCGCTGTTCCATGGCCTCGTCGAGCCAGTCGTACGGGAACGCGCCGTCGACCAGGACGGCACCCAGGGTCCGGTCCGGATTGCGGCTGGCCCAGTGCGCCGCGACGTACGCTCCGTACGACCAGCCGACCAGCAGCGCCCGGCTCACCCCCCTGGCCGCGAGAACGGCGTCGACATCCCGGACGGCGGCAGCGAAGGAGTAGTCCGCCGAACCCTTCGATCTGCCGCGAGCCCGCTCGTCGTAGGTGATGTGCCGCCACCTGGTCCCCAGTTCGGTGATGACCCGCCGCCACTGCCACTGAACGCCGAACTGACCGTTGAGGTAGACCACGGGGATACCGGAGCCGCCGGTGTCGGTGACGGCCAGGGCCGTGTCGTCGACCGGCACCAGGCCGGTCCAGCCGGATCGCGTGTTGGTCATGGTTTCCCTCTCTGCGGGGAGGATGAGGAACGATGGACGGTCGGGTCGCGGTAGGCGGCGGTGCTCCTACCGGCTGCGGGCGTCGATGTCGCCGTGGCCGGTGGTGGCGTGGATGGTCAGGTCGGCGACACCGTCGGTGTTGCTGAGTGCGTTGTGGATCCGGCCGTAGCCGGTGCCGGCGTCCAGGGATGCGGACACGTCGTGGGCGGCGCGGATCGACACGTCACCCATCTGGGTGCGCAGGACGACCGCGCCGCGCCGGGCCTCGTGGATGCGGATGTCGCCCTTCGCGGTGCTGATCTCGGCGGGGCCGTCCAGGCGGCCGATCGTGACGTCGCCGGCGGCGGTGGTGATCCGGACGCTCGCGGCCTCGTCGATCTTGATCGCACCCTGCGCGCTCCCGAAGGCGACGTCGCCGAAGCGTCCGACGCCCCGGAACTCGGCGCAGGACGACTTCGCCTCGACTCGGGAACCCGCGGGCAGCTGAACCGTGACCTCGATGGATCCGGAGGGGCCGAAGTACTGGTTCTTCGTCTCCGGGGCCTGGATCCGCAGGACGCCGTCGCCGTATTCGACCCTGGTCTGCTGGGCCGCCTTCACGTCGCGGCCCTTGGTGGCGTCGACGGGCAGGACCTCGACGGTCGTGTCGGCGCGGTCGGCGGCGATGAACTGCACGCGCCCGGCGGGGATGTCCAGGGCGACGGAGATCGGGGTGGGGGTGGCGAACGTCGACATCGTGCTCTCTCCTCTGTTGTGCCTGTTGTTTCTGACACTGGAAACGCTACGTTGCGTTCTAGATCCCAGCAACGAGCATGTTGCGTATGGCTCGTGTTGTAGCAGGCAGACTGCCGAAAATCGTTGCAACGGGCCTAATTTCAATGCAACAGCCATCCGCATGGGCGTTGCATTGGGAATGGAGTGAACGCTAGCCTGGGACGTCAGGTAAGCACGGAGGGAGATCGTGGTGCCGGGAGGCAGGCTCACCCAGCAGGAACGTCAGCAGATCGCACTCGGGCTGGCCGACGGGCTCGCCTACGCGGAGATCGCCAGGCGCCTCGACCGCCCGACCTCGACGATCACCCGTGAGGTGATGCGCAACGGCGGCCCCACCGCCTACCGTGCCGACCTGGCCCACCGTGCCACCGAACGCCGCGCCCGACGGCGCAGGCAGCCCGTCGTCCGTGGGCCGCAGCTACCCGAGCAGGCTCCCGGACGTGACCTTGAGGCCGTGCGTGAGTACGAGGAAACGTTCACCACCCTGCTCATGCAGCAGGGCGTGCCCAAGATGATGTCCCGGGTGCTGACCTGCCTGTTCACCACCGACGCGGGCAGCCTCACCGCCGCCGAACTCGTTCAGCGCCTGCAGGTCAGCCCGGCGTCGGTTTCCAAGGCGGTGGCGTTCCTGGAGACCCAGGGCCTCATCCGCCGGGAACGCGACGAACGCCGCCGCGACCGCTACCTGGTCGACGACGACGTCTGGTACCAGTCGATGGTCGCCGCCGTCCGATTGAACGCCCAACTCGCCGAAACCGCCCGGCAGGGCGTCGCCATCCTCGGCTCCGACACCCCGGCTGCCGTCCGCCTGGAGAACATCGCCCGTTTCGTCGATTTCGTCGCCGAGAGCATCACCCGCGCCGCGGAACAGGCTCGCGACATCCTCCACACGAGCACGGCACCCGCGCCACGTCCGGATCAGAAGCCCGGCCCCGGCAGGTGAGAGCCCTCACCCGGCCTGCTCGCAACCGGGTGGGTGACAGGCCGACAGACGGATCAACGACAGGCCCCGACGCCCGACCGGCGCATGGTGGAGGCAGGTGGAGAGGCTGCGTTGGCGGGCCACGTCGCATCCCTCCGGCCCGGCGGCGGCCGCGTGCCGCCGCCGGACGCCGCCCGCCAACGTCAGGACAAGGACGTCACCCCACCTCCGGTCGACGCCGTACGGCGCAGTCCGCCACGGGCGGCCGACCGGGCACGCGCGGTCACCGCCGCGCGTGCGAGCCAGGAAGGAGGGGGCGGAAATGGCCGCTCCCACCGTTGCCGCCAGCCTCAACGCCTCGACCTACTCGCCCGGCGACCCGATGACGCTCACCGTCACCTACGGCGACCCGGACACCCGGCCCGTCACCGTCACCGTCGTGGTGACCGACTCCCAGGGCAACCGCAGCGCTCCGGCCAGCGTCACCACCATCATCGACCCGCTCACCGTCGCCGTCACCGACGACTCCGGACGGGTCTGGACGAAGCTCTCCGACAACGGGTCGGTGGCCGTCTACCGGGCGGTGGCGTGATGCCCCGGGTCACCGTCACCGTGCGCGACCACGGCGGACGCACCGCGGCCGCCACCGCCGACTACACGATCGTCCCGCCCGTACTGGGCGGCTACTACCTGGCCGGCAACGGCGACCCGACGGCGGACCTGGCCGGCGGCAACTTCCGTTCGCTCACCCAGTACCGCAGCCTCGCCGACAGCCACGTCCTGCCCGGCTGGAACAAGCCGTGGCTGCTCACCCTCGGCCGCAACGGGTTCGCGGTCAACGTCGTGCTGGAGTTGAAGCACTACGGCGCCCCGGACAGCGGTCCGCAGATGTTCACGGTCGACGGGGTCAACCACACCGTCCCGGCGCCCGCGATGACCATCCAGCAGCGTCCGGGGACGGTGTGGCCGAAGGCGTACGGGTACGGGCAGATCCTCGCCGGCCGCTGCGACGGACTGCTCGCCCGGGTCCTGTCGCAGTACCGGACGCTCGGCTTTCCGGTGAACTTCCAACTCGCCTCCGAGTTGGACACCGACCACGAGTTCGGCACATGTGAGTCGGGCGTGACCTACGACTGGGCGGACTCGGACGGTCGCGCCGTGCGGGCGATGGCGTACATCGTGGACTGGTTCCGGTCCCGTCAGCTGCCGGCCGGCACCACCTTCTCCGTCGGCGCGGGTGGCTTCGACCGGGCCGCCTTCCGGCGTACCCACCCGGAATCGCTGATGGCGAAGCTGGACTTCCTCCAGTGGAACGTCTACGCCACCGATCCGAGCCACACCGCGCTGGCCCGGTTCCGTCGTACCCGGGACTGGGCGGTCGCCGACCTCGGCCCGGTGGCGCTGTCCCGCCCGGTGATCGTCGCGGAGTGGGGGGTGCGGGTGGCCGAGATCCCCGACCAGGCAGCCTGGATCGCGACCGTGCCGGCGGCCATCGCCCGGCTCAACGCCGAGCGGGGGCCGCGCGTCGTGCAGACGAACTACTTCAACTCCAGTTGGGGCACCCTGTCGCCCAAGGCGGCCGGGCTGGCCGCGCTGCGGGCCGCGTACGCCACGCGGCCGTACGCCTGACCTCGCCCTATGCTCGCAGCATGGAACTGCGGATCTTCACCGAGCCCCAGCAGGGGGCCAGCTACGACCAGTTGCTCGCCGTGGCCCGGGCCGCCGAGGACGCCGGGTACGGGGCGTTCTTCCGCTCCGACCACTACCTGAAGATGGGCGCGGTGAGCGGGGAGCCGGGGCCGACGGATGCCTGGACCACCCTGGCCGGGCTGGCCCGGGACACCTCCCGGATCCGCCTCGGCACGCTGATGACCGCCGCCACGTTCCGGCTGCCCGGCCCGCTGGCCATCACCGTGGCGCAGGTCGACCAGATGAGCGGCGGCCGGGTCGAGTTGGGCATCGGCACCGGCTGGTACGCCGAGGAGCACACCGCGTACGGCATCCCGTTCCCGCCGGTGGGGGAGCGTTTCGCCCGACTGGAGGAGCAGCTCGCGGTGGTCACCGGGCTGTGGGAGACGCCGGCTGGGAAGACGTTCGACTTCGCCGGGACGTACTACCAGGTGGCCGACTCGCCGGCGCTGCCCAAGCCGGTGCAGCAGCCGCGCCCGCCGATCCTGCTCGGCGGCCTCGGGCCGAGGCGTACGCCACGCCTGGCCGCGCGTTACGCCGACGAGTTCAATCTCCCGTTCGCCTCGATCGAGGACACCCTCGCGCAGTTCGGCCGGGTCCGTGCGGCGTGCGCGGAGATCGGCCGGGACCCGGCGACGATGCGCTGGTCCAACGCGCTGGTGCTCTGCTGCGGCCGTACCGACGCCGAGGTGGCCCGCCGGGCCGCCGCGATCGGCCGGGAACCGGCCGAGCTGCGGCAGAACGGCCTGGCCGGGACCCCCGCCGAGCTGGTCGACACCATCGGTCGGTTCGCCGCGAGCGGCAGCCAACGGATCTACCTCCAGCTGCTCGACCTGACCGACCTGGACCACCTGGAGCTGGTCGCGGCCGAGGTCATGCCGCAGTTGTAGGCCGGAAGTGCGGTCAGCGGGCCGGGGCGGTCGCGCCCGGCTCGCGCAGCACCGTGTCCAGCCGGCCGTCCCGGTCGCTGTCCAGGTAGGTGATGTCCGGTACGCCGTCGCCGTCGAGGTCGAACTGCACCACGTCGGCGATTCCGTCCCCGTCCAGGTCGGTGACCACCTGCGTGGAGCCGTCCAGGTGGTGGGTGACGATGGACGTCGCGCCCGCGTCGGTGCGCGGGGCCGGGCCAGGCCCCGGCGGCTCCGGCTCCGGTTCCGGCTTCGGTGCCGGCGCGGTCAGGTACGGGTACCAGGCCGGCGGCGCGCTCTCCGGCTCCAGCCCGACACCCGTCGGGTCCATCTCCTCCTCCGACGGGTAGACGTCGCCGTGCAGGGTCGGGTCGCGGTAGCTGCTCATCGCCCCAGTGTTCCCCATCAGCGCCCCGGACAACCCCGATCCCGACCAGGTACGAGGGGCAGAGCCGCCCCCGCGTCGCGGCTACAGTGTTGCCCAGCCGACGCGGCGCGTCCCCCCGCCGCCCTCGCCCCGAGGAGACGTGACCGCCGTGACCGACCTTCCGCGCCACAACTGGGCCGGCAACGTCACGTACGCCGCCCGTGCCGTGCACCGCCCCTCCTCGCTGGACGAGCTGCGCCGGCTGGTGGCCGGCAGTGACCGGGTCCGGGCGGTCGGCACCGGCCACTCCTTCAACCGGCTCGGCGACACCACCGGAGATCTGGTCTCCCTCGCCGGTCTGCCGCCGACGGTCGAGATCGACCGGGAGCGCGGCACGGTCACCGTCGCCGCCGCGCTGCGCTACGGTGACCTGGCCACCCGGCTGCACGCCGAAGGGCTCGCCCTGGCGAACCTCGCCTCGCTGCCGCACATCTCGGTGGCCGGCGCGGTGGCCACCGGCACCCACGGCTCGGGCGTAGGCAACCGCAACCTGGCCGCGGCGGTGGCCGCGCTGGAGCTGGTCACCGCCGACGGGGACCTGGTCACGGTGGATCGGGGCGACCCCCGCTTCGCCGGCATGGTGGTCTCCCTCGGCGCGCTGGGCGTGGTCACCCGGGTCACCCTGGACACCACCCCCACCTTCGACGTCCGGCAGTACGTCCACCTCGACCTGCCAGCCGAGGCGGTCGACACGGCGTTGTCCTCGGCGTACAGCGTCAGCGGGTTCACCTCCTGGCGGTCGTCGCGCATCGACCAGGTCTGGCGCAAGCAGCTCGCCGACCAGGCGGCCCCGCCCGCTGACTGGCTCGGGTGCACCGCCGCGGCCCAGCCGGTGCACCCGGTGCCCGGGATGCCGGCGCGCAACTGCACCGCCCAACTCGGCGAGCCCGGCCCGTGGCACGAGCGGCTGCCGCACTTCCGGCTGGGCTTCACCCCCAGCAGCGGTGACGAACTCCAGTCGGAGTACCACCTGCCCCGGGCCGCGACGGCCGACGCGCTGGCCGCGCTGGACGGGATGCGGGACCGGATCGCCGGTGTGCTCCAGATCTGCGAACTGCGCACGGTGGCCGCCGACGGGTTGTGGTTGAGCCCGAACCACGACCGGGACAGCCTCGCCGTCCACTTCACCTGGATCGACGACGCCACGGCGGTGCTGCCGGTGCTGGCAGAGGTGGAACGGCGGCTCGCCCCCTTCGCGCCCCGCCCGCACTGGGGGAAGGTCTTCACCCTGGAGCCGGCGGCGGTGGCCGCCACCTTCCCCCGGTACGCCGACTTCCAGGCCCTGTTGGCCGAGTGGGACCCGACCGGCACGTTCCGTACCGAGGCGCTGGACCGCTACTTCCCGCGCTCCTGACCCACCCGCCGCAGGGCTCTTGACAGCCCTGTATGTGAGCGATAACACTTCTGCGAACCGACGACTGACCTCGCCAGACGCGACAACAACCGTCCCCCTCCGCAGGTGGAGGTGTCAGCCGCTCCAGTCGTGCCGGCGGCCCCGGTCCCTGCTTCCCTGGTCGTCGTTCCGGTCCTGGATCCACACCGATCCGTCCTCACCCCCGAAAGAGGAAGGCACCTGTGAAAGCAGTTGCGCGGCCCCTGACCGCCACCCTCGCCGCTCTCACCACCGCCATGGCAGGCATCGCCCCGCTCGCCCTCGCCGCCTCGCCCGCCGCCGCGGCGCCCGGCAGCCCCGCTGTCCGGCCGCCGCTGGGCTGGAACAGTTGGAACACCTTCGGCTGCGACATCAACGAAGCCAAGATCCGCGCGGCTGCGGACGCCATGGTCAGCTCCGGCATGAAAGCGGCCGGCTACGAGTACGTCGTGGTGGACGACTGCTGGCAGGCCACGACCCGCGACGCCGCCGGCAACCTGCGCTCCGATCCCGTACGGTTCCCGTCGGGCATGAAGGCGCTCGGTGACTACATCCACAGCAAGGGGCTGAAGTTCGGCATCTACCAGGCCCCGCGCGAGGAGACCTGCGCCCAGTACTTCAACGCCGTCGGCGGCGCCACCGGCGCACTCGGCCACGAGCAGCAGGACGCGAACACGTTCGCGTCCTGGGGCGTCGACTTCCTCAAGTACGACTGGTGCTCGCCCTGGGGCACCCTCAACGACCAGATCGCCAGCTTCTCGCTGATGCGCGACGCGCTGCGTGCCACGGGACGGCCGATCGTCTACTCGATCAACTCCAACAGTGCGCACTCCAACACCGGACCCTCCTTCGACTGGAGCCCGGTGGCGGACATGTGGCGAACCACCGAGGACATCACCGACAAGTGGCGCAGCGGCTGCACCGGCGACTGCTTCATGGGTGTCACCGAGATTCTCGACGTGCAGGCCCCGCTGCACGCCTGGAACGGCCCGGGGCACTGGAACGACCCCGACATGCTTGAGGTGGGCGTACGCGGCACCTTCTCCCCGACCGAGAACCGGGCGCACTTCAGCATGTGGGCCATCATGGCCGCCCCGCTGATCGCCGGTAACGACATCACCACCATGTCCGCCGACGTACGCACCGTGCTGACCGACCCCGACGTGCTGGCCATCAACCAGGACTCGCTGGGCCGGCAGGCCCAGCGGGTGCGTGACTTCGGCGAGAGCGAGGTGTGGGCCAAGCCGCTCAGCGACGGCTCGGTCGCGGTCGCCCTGCTGAACCGGTCGGGCAGCACCGCGACGATCTCCACCACCGCCACCGACATCGGTATGCCCGCGGCGAGCGGCTACAACCTCTTCGAGGTCTGGACGCACGCGGCCAGCAACACCTCCGGCGCGATCAGCGCCACCGTCCCGCCGCACGGGGTGGCCATGTACCGGGTGCGCACCGGCTCGACGACCCCGACCGACACCTTCAGCCTGCGCGGTGTCGGATCCAACCGTTGCCTGGACATCATCGGGGGTGCCCCGAACGACGGCGCCCAGGCGGCCATCTGGGACTGCAACGGTGGCCTCACCCAGGTCGTGACCGCTGCCTCCGGCCAGCTGCGCATCGGCGGCAAGTGCCTCGACGCCGACAACAGGGGAACCGCGAACGGCACCAAGGTGATCCTCTGGCCCTGCAACGGGGGCACCAACCAGCAGTGGACGATGCAGGCCGACGGCACCGTCCGTGGGGTCCAGTCCGGCAAGTGCATCGACGTCAACCAGGCCGCCACCGCCAACAACTCACCGGTCATCCTGTGGACCTGCTCCGGTGCCGCGAACCAGCGGTGGACCCGCGTCTGAGCGCTACGCACGGGACCCGGCGGACATGAAGTAGTCGGCGTCTGAAGCGTGGGAGCCTGCTGCCGACGGCAGCAGGCTCCCACGCCCTTTGACCGACCCGACCGCAGCGGGCACCGGATGTCGGGTCCGTCGGTCCCTGCCTGCCTAGCGTGGATCTCGTCAGGGAAGGAGATCCACGTGCTGGATCGGTTGAACGAGGCGATGGCGCACGTCGAGCGGCACCTGGACCGGCGGGTGGACGTCGCCGAGCTGGCCCGGATCGCACTCACCTCGGAGTACCACCTGCGGCGGATGTTCTCCGCGCTGGCCGGGATGCCGCTGTCGGAGTACGTCCGCCGCCGGCGGCTCACCGTCGCCGCGGCCGAGGTGCTCGCCGGGGAGCGGACGCTGCTCGACATCGCGGTCCGCCACGGGTACGGCTCGACCGAGGCGTTCACCCGGGCGTTCCGCGCGGTGCACGGCGTCGGGCCGGGCGAGGCCCGGCGCACCGGCGCGGTGCTCCGCTCCCAGCAGCGGCTCTCCTTCCGTCTCGTCGTCGAAGGCAGTGCCGAGATGCGGTACCGCGTAGTGGAAAAACCGGAGATTAGGCTGGTGGGTTGGCGGGCCCGGGTGCCCCTGGTCCACGAGGGGATGAACCCGGCGATCGTGGCGTTCCGCCGGAAGCTCGACCAGGCGGCGGCGGCCCGGCTGGCGGCCCTGTCCGACCAGGAACCGGCGGGTCTCGTCGACGCCAGCGACCAACTCGACGAATCCCGGGAGGAGGGCACCGAGCTGGACTACTGGCACGGGGTGGTGACCGACGCCGAGGTGCCGGACGGCGTGGCGTCGCTGACCCTGCCGGCCGGGACGTGGGCGGTGTTCGAGACCTCCGGCGAGTTCCCGGCCGCTGTGCAACACCTGTGGCGAGACGTGTTCACCCAGTGGTTCCCCGCCAACCCGTACCGCAGCCGGCCCGGGCCGGAGATCTCCCGTACCCGGATCTCCGCCGACGGCTCGCACGTCGACGCCGAGCTGTGGATCCCGGTCGAGCGGATGGCCTAACGGCGGTCGCCGGCCATCTGGTGGCGAAGGCTGCCGCGCTGCACCGCGCGGCTGATGTCGCTGGGCGAGACGATCCCGACCAGTTGCTGGTCGATCACGACCAGCGCCCGCCCGTCGCTGCACTCACTGAGCCGGGGGAGCAGGTCGTTGAGCTGCTCCTCCGGCCGGGCCAGCACCAGGTCCTCGGCCCGGCAGGCCACCTCGGCGAGAGTGGTGGTGGCCCGCCGGTCGGCGGGGATGCCGCGTACCCGGTCGAGGGTGACCAGGCCAACCGGCCGGCCCTGCTCGACCAGCGGCAACGCCGAGTGCCGGTACGCGAAGAGGTAGTGGTCGACGAAGTCGGCGACGGTCATCTCCGCCGAGGCGGTCTGCGGCTGCGAGGTCATCACGTCACCGACCCGGACGCCGGCCAGCGCGCTGCCCATCCGGGCCTGGCGCTCCTCCATGCCGGCCGCCCCGATCAGGAACCAGCCGATCAGCGCCAGCCACAGCCCACCCACCCCGAAACCGGTCAGGAACTGCAGGAGGCCGAGCCCGATCAGCAGCGCGCCCAGCACCCACCCGGCGCGGGCGGCCACCACCGACGCCTTCGTCCGGTCCCCGGTCGCCTTCCACACCGCGGCGCGCAGCAACCGGCCACCGTCCAGCGGCGCGGCGGGCAGCACGTTGAAGACGGCGAGCAGCACGTTGATGCCGGCCAGCCAGGCCAGCGACCCGAGCAGCAGGCCGTCCGCCCCGAGCAGCGAGAGCAGCACGGCGATGGCGCCGAAGAAGAACCCGAGCAGCAGGCTGACCAGCGGCCCCACCCCGGAGATACGCAGCTCCGCGCCCGGGTTGGGGGCTTCGCCCCGCAGCTCGGCGACCCCGCCGAAGAGCCACAGCGTGATCCCCTGGACCTGGAGACCGTTGCGCTGGGCGACGACCGCGTGGGACACCTCGTGGGCGAGCAGACCGAGGAAGAACACCACCGCCGCCGCGAGCCCGGCCGCGACGTACGCGGCCACCGGCCGGCCCGGGTACGCCCGGGGGAACTGGTTGGCCGCCAGCGCCCAGGCGATCAGCAGGAAGATGACCAGGACACTCCAGTTGACCCCGACGGGTACGCCCGCGATGCGGCCAATCCGGAAACTCGCCCTCATGCCTGCGTCATACCCGCGTGGGGCCTGCCCATGCGCGGGCGGAAGCTCACCCTTCCCGCCGGATGACCGTTACCTCATGCCGACCTGTGGTGGACAGGTGGCGGCCTGCAGCAGATCGGCGACGATGTGGATGCCCTCGTGTATGGCGTCCGTGGTGAGGTTGCCGTAGCCGAGAACGAGTTGCGCGGTACGCGTCTTCGACGTCATGTGGTAGCTGCTCGAGCCGTAGAGGCCGACGGATCGATGTCGGGCGGCTGCGATGACGGCCGGTCGGGGTAGCCGAGTGCCTCGGTGGGCGCCTGCTCCCCGGTGCCCAGCCGACCGGTTCGGATGGCTTCCCGCAGCGCGCGTTCGATCTGGTTGCGCAGCGGTTCCGCGCTCTTCCGGTCCACCGGCAGGGGCAGCTCCGGCCCAGAACCGGTTCACTCAACAGGCATGAAACTGGACCTTACTGATGGACCGGTTGGGACCTACGGTTTCCCCTATGGCTGATCTTCCGCTGGCCGCGACGGGCCGCACCCTGCTGAGCATGAGCGTGTCCTTGGACGGTTTCGCCGCCGGACCCGACGTCACCACCGAACAGCCGATGGGCAGGGGCGGCGAGCGGCTGCACGAGTGGCTGTTTCACGACGGCGGGGACCACGTTGTGGCAGCCGACGGTGTCACTCCGGCCGGGGTCGACGTCGAACGGGCACGGGAACGTTACGCGACGACCGGCGCCGTGGTGATCGGCAAACGGACGTTCGACGTCGGTGTGGGCCTGTGGCAGGACACCCCGTTCCCGGTGCCGTGCTTCGTGCTCACCCATGAGTCGCGCGAGCCGTTGACGATGAAGAGCGACACCTTCACGTTCGTCACCGACGGACTCCACAGCGCGCTGCGCCAGGCGCGCCAAGCCGCGGGCGACCGGCACGTCCTCATCATGGGCGGGCCCACCACAGGACAGCAGTTCGTCAGGGCCGGGCTCGTGGACGAGATCCACGTGCAGCTCGTGCCGGTGTTCCTCGGCACCGGCACCCGCCTGTTCGATCACCTCGGCACCGACCACATCGAACTCGAACGAACCGCGGTGATCGAATCGCCACACGTCACGCACCTGAGCTTCCGCGTCCTGAGGTGACCGCGCTCATTGGCTGGCGGGGGGTTGGGCGCACCGGCCCCCCGATACAGCACCAGGTGGTCGTCTGCGTGACGATGACCGCACGTACGCGAACTCTCACCACTGCGCCAGGCTCGCGGCGCGAGCCCGGGCGATGCTGTTGCCGATCAGGTCACCGACCGCCGCGCCGACGACGACCGCTGGTGGGCCGAAGGCAACGGTGCTGCTCTGCCCGTAGGTCACGGTGGTGCCGTAGAACCGGGAGTAGGTGAACGGCGCGTCCAGGTGGACCGGACCGGGTCCGATGAAGCCAGGAGCCATTACCGTCGGCGGCGGCTCTCCCGCGACAAGCCGCCGGTGCAGGTGGACCGCCTCGATCCAGCCCTGCTGCGCGGCCCCCACCGACGGGTGCGGCCGGTGGGTAGGCGGGTGACGGGCCGGCAGCAGCCGACCCAGGCCGTAGCCGAGAGCGTACGCGAACAATGGCCACGGCCCCGTGAGACCGACCACGACCACGCAAACCCAACGACCGTACGCGAAGCGACGCCGTCGACGACCGTCGATGATCCCGAGGGTGACACCCACGATGATGGTCGCCGCAGTGATGGCGACGTAACCGAGCCGGACGAGAAATGTCCACACCGTGATCCGGTGACAGGGGCCGGCGACGCCCGCTGTCCTGTCGGCCGACGCCGGGCCGTGCTCCGCGATGCATTCCTCCCCGACGCGAGGGCGCTGGCTGCTGCCCGGCACTTCCAGGAGTCATGTTCACCAGTCCCTGCGGGGCTGGATCCGGCTGCCCCGGACGGCGTCACAGTCGGGAGCGGTACGCCCCGAGTTCCCTCTTCGCGGCGGTCAGTTCGCCGACCGAGTCGTGGACGAGGCCGCGTGCTGTGGTCAGGGTGGCCTCGGTGGCGCGGACGATCTCAGGTCGGCTGCCGGCGAGGACGCCCAGCAGGGAATTCTGGTTCGCCCACATCTTCTGGTGGATCGCGGCGATCCGGCTCGCCGCTCGGTCGAGCTGTTCGATGACCTGCTCGATCCCCCCGATGACCTGCCCGGCGATGCTCGGGGTGCTGCTGCGACGGCTCGACATCGCCCGGGGACCTCGGTGACCGGCTCCCCGGCTGCCCGTCATCGGGGCGTGGGCGGCACCGGAGACTGCCCGTGGTGATGTGCCGCCGCGACGGGCAGCCGCCGCTCGTCGTTCGTCGCGGCGTTCACGGAGATGGTCGAAGCCGGCGACCACGACCGCCTTGCCCTGCGAGCCGACCATGCCGCCGATGATCGCGCCGCCGGTCGAGGCGACGCCAGGGGAGACGGGCAGCCCGTAGCGGGCGCTGGCCAGACCGACGAGCATGCCGACGCCGGCCCCACCCCACTCGACCAGCTTCCCCAGCGCTTCCTTGACGCTCTCGTACTTCACTCGCCGGGCAAACGGCCTCTCTACCTGTTTCCGGCGTCGGTTTCCTTTGCGCCAGCCCATCAGGCCGAGGTGGGATCGAGGTACGCGCAGCTCACCGCGATCAGCAGAGGAAGATAGATGGCCAGGTCCTGGGCTACCTGGGTAGGTGTCTGCTCCATGGGCTCGTCGCCTTCCTCGACGTTCTCGGTGTCGTCGGCGTAGAGGACGCACGCCTTCCACAGATCAGCGTCACGGTATGAGAAAGACCAGAGCCCGTAGACGTCTACGGGAACGGCGACCTTCGGCTGGCCGGAGTGACCGATCCGGTGTAGGTGGGGCTCGTCCGGGGTGGAACCGAGTCCTTCCCCGAGGGGGAGGAGTTTGTGGCGGCGGAAGACTGGTTCGAGGTCGCCGTCGGTGTCGAACTCGACCAGCAGGCCCCGGCCGATCAGGTTGTCGATGATCTCCGCTGCCTGGGGTTCGGGCTGCGGAGCGGTTTCCAGCAGCCGGATCAGGGACTCTCGGTTGACATCGAGCTTGGCGTGTCGTTCGGCGTCCACGAAAGCTGCCGCCCAGACCGCGGCTTCGGTCTCGGTCAACTCGACCAAGTCGTCGCCGAGGTGGATCTCGTAGCACTCGGGTGTCGGGTCCGGTGGGCGGACGTAGCGGTAACGCGGACCCATCGACAGACCGGCGGGCACGATGACGCGGGGCATGAGCTTCCTCCCGGTCAGAAGCTGGCGGAGTAACGCTTGGTCGCCTCGATGGAAGCGCCGGCAAGCTGAGACGCCTCGTTGAGGTTCTTCTTGACCTGCTCCATCCGGGCGATGGCCTCGGCCACGCTGGGGTGGGTGGTGCCGCTGGTGACCGCCCGCAGCATCGCAAGACTCTGGTTGATCGAGTCGTGCACTGCCCGCATCTGCGCGATCTGGTCCTGCGTGGACCTGCCGAACTGGTTGATGCCAGCCTTGATCTCCTGGATCGATGCCACCGCGCGTCCTCCCCCTATCCGGCAACGGCCATCCCGCTGGGACCGTACCGGATCATGCACGCATAGTCAGCCCCCGGTCGCGCATCGGTCAGCCGGTCAGGAGCACCGGCTCGGTCATGATCACTTTAGGAACTCTGCTTGACCGCCGTGACGAATGATGTCCACGCTTCGTGCTTGAAGGTGAGGGCCGGGCCGGCCCGGTTCCTGCTGTCGTGCACGCCGACGATTTCGGGCAGGTTGTCGGCCACCTCGACGCAGGGGCTTGTTCTGCGTGGGCCGGGCTGCTCCTGTGGTTATCAAGCTGCTGGTAGAGCTGGCGGGCGAGGTAGCGGTTCAGGCGTCACACGCTACGAACCTGACTACGTAAATGGATCGGGGTGGGCGTGGCCGAGTTGGGTGACAGCCGTCGCCTGCGAGCGGCGCACCTCGCCGGCTCGGAGGTCACCGCCTCGCCGGCACAGTCCCCGTCCGACGTGACCGGGTAGGTCCCCGTCGGGTCCGCCCCGATCACCCGGGTGCCTGATCCGTTGACGTAGTCAGGTTTGCAGCGAGCGGCAAGCCTGCCTCGTCCGCAGGCGGCGTTACCCCGGTTGCGCCCCGCCCCCAGCGC
>NZ_SMKF01000084.1 GCF_004348325.1 Micromonospora sp. KC213
CCTCCGGTGCCCGCCGCCCCGCAAAGCCCGCCTTCACTCCGCCTCCCACCTCGGCCAGGACGCCCCCGCCCGAGCACGAGCCTGAGGCGGGCGGAGCGGCCGGGAAGACTCGACCTGCGAAACCCGCGCCGGCCGTGCTGTTTCAGCCGCCCGCCCCCGAACAGGTCCCGCGAGCGGCCGAGGCCACCCCGTCGGCGGCAAGCACCAACCGGCCGGCGGGGACCGCCGGCGACACCGACCCTTCGGTGTCGGGCGTCGACGGGACGGAGTCGCCCGGCGCGGGCGTGGCGGCCGCAACCGCGGCGCCGCGGAGCACCCCGAGGGCTCGGCGCGCCCCCGCCGCACGGAAATCGACCACCGCGGCGGGCGGTGCGCCCGCGAGCGGCGGGGCAACGGCCGACGACACAGTGACGGAGGCCCCGCCGGCCGGACAGGAAGCAGGCGCTCCCTCGCGGGCGGCGACTCCCGCCCCACGGAAGGCCAGGGCGGTGAAGAAGGCCAACCCGGCTGCCGAGGCCACAGGAGCGAAGAAGGCCACGACGGTGAAGAAGGCCACCCCGACCGCGAAGGCCACAGCGGCGAAGGGTGCCGCCCGGAGGGCGGCCAACGCCACGAAACCGAACACCGATCAGGCCGGCGCCAGCGACGGCAAGCACATCCCCGCCCAGGCCGGCACCACCGACACCGAGACCACGGTCGGCACCACCGACCAAGAAACCAGGATCGGGAAGAAGACCACCGCCGGCCGGACGAGCACCACCGGGGCGGCATCAGCGAGGACGCCCATCCCTGCCCCGCAGCGACCGGCGGCGGTTGCGGACGAACAGGCGTCGGGGCGTACGCCGGGGTGGGATCTGGCGGGGATCCGGACCCGGCTGGTGGATCATCCGGGTTTCGCGCCCGAGTTGCTCGCCCTGGCGGCCGTCGAGGGGATCGGACCGCGGGCCCGCGAGTGGGCGCGCGAGCTACGCGAGACGTACCCGGATGCGGATCCGGACGGGTTGGCCCGACTCGCCACCCGGCGGTTCGTCCGGGTGGCGGGGGCGGGTGGGGCGGTCTCGGCGCTGGCCGGCCTGCTCGCGCCGGCGGCCGAACTGGCGGCGGTGCTGTGGAGCCAGGCCGCGCTGGTGCTGCACCTGGCGGCGGCGTACGGCCGGGATCCGGCGGACGCCGAGCGGGCGGTGGAGCTGCTGGTGCTGATCCAGGTGCACCCGGACGTCGACAGCGCGCGGACGGCACTGGCGGCGGCGCGGGCGACGGACAAGCCCGGGCAACGGCCGTGGCCACGCGCGGCGGAGGCGGCCTGGCGGTTGGCGGCGCCGCTGGCCGCGCAGGCCGGCGGCTGGCTGGCTCTGCGGCTGGTGTCGCGGCTGCTGCCGGGGGCGGCGGTACTGGCCACGGCGGCCGGGGACGCGGCGGCGGCCCGGCGGCTGGCGGCGCGGGCGGTAGCCGCCTACCGGCCGGCGGGCCGGCGCGGGCCGGCCGCGTCGAGCCGGTCCGGGGTCATCTCCGCGAGCAGCCGGACGTCGCCAGGCGCGTGAGCGGGCCGAACGCCGCCACACCCGCGAGCGGGCCGGCTCAGAGCCAGCTGAGCCATTCCCTGGGGACCAGGGTGTAGCCGACGAAGGCGACCACGTCGAGCAGGGTGTGCGCGACGATCAACGGCATCACCCGCCGGGTACGCAGGTAGAAGAGGCTGAACACGACACCCATCACCGCGTTGCCGACGAAGGCCCCGAAGCCCTGGTAGAGGTGGTAGGAGGCGCGGAGCAGGGCGCTGGTCGCGATGATCGCGCCGAGCCGCCACTGCATCTGGCGCAGCCGGGTGACCAGGTACCCGACGACGATGACCTCCTCCAGCACGGCGTTCTGCGCGGCGGCGAGGATCAACACCGGGACCGCCCACCACATGTCGGGCAGGCCGGCGGGGACCAGCTTCGCGTTGACGCCGAGCTGCGCGGCCGCCCAGAACAGCGCCAGGCCGGGCAGGCCGATCAGCGCGGCGAGGCCGGCGCCGCGGGCCAGGTCGGCGCCGGGCCGGCGCAGGTCCACCCCGAGGGTACGCACCGGGTCGCCGGGGTCTCGGGCCAGCAGGTGTACGGCGAGCAGCACCGGCAGCAGCGCGAACACGATGCCGAGCAACTGGTACGTCAGGTCCAGCCAGGGTCGGGCCGACTGGGAGGTGTTGAGCGCGGCGGTCTGCTTCGACAGCCCGCCCTCGGCGGTCAGCTTCGCGATGATCGACACCGCGGCGTACACCGCCGACTGACCGAGGGAAAGGCCGAGGACCAGCAGTGTCTCGGTGCCGAGGACCTGGCGGGAGGTCGGACGGGTGAGCTCGTCGACGGTCACCGCACCACTGTGCCCGACGAGCCGGGCCGACCGCACCGGTCGCACAGTCTGTGCGACCGGTAGGAACGCTCCGTGGACATTCTATGCGGGCCCGATCCGCCGTCCGGAGGAGGAGCATCCCGTGCACGACTTCGCGCGCCTGCTGAAGGAGAGTTGGACCCTGGTCGAGGAGAATCGGGAGCGGCTGAGCGGGCACTTCTACGCCCGGCTGTTCCTCCTCGACCCGGAGCTGCGCAAACTCTTTCCGGTGGAGATGACCGGGCAGGGCGACCGGCTGTTGAACGCCATCGTCACCGCGACCCAGGTGGTGGACGATCCGGAGAGCTTCGAGGAGTATCTGCGCTCGCTCGGCCGGGACCACCGCAAGTACCACGTGGACAGGGCGCACTACGAGACGATGGGCGTCGCCCTGCTCGACGCGCTGCGCAGCACCGCCGGTGACAGCTGGAACCTGGAGTACGACCAGGCGTGGCGAGACGCCTACGGCGCGATCGCGGAGAAGATGCTCGCCGGCGCGGCGGCCGACGAGAACCCGCCGTACTGGCATGCCGAGGTGCTCACCCACGAGCGGTACGGGCCGGACACGGCGGTGCTGACCATCCGCGCCCTGCAGGCCCCGCTGATCTGGAAGGCCGGTCAGTACGTCAGCGTGGAGGTGCCGCGGCACCTGCCCCGGGTGTGGCGGACGTACTCGGTGGCGAACGCCCCGAACGACGACAACCTGCTGGAGTTCCACGTGCGTACCCCGGCCGGGGCGGCCGGTTGGGTGTCAGGTGCGCTGGTCCGGCGGACGAAGCCGGGTGACCTGATCCGGGTGGCCGCGCCGATGGGGTCGATGACGCTGGACCGCGACTCGAACCGGGACATCCTCTGCGTGGCCGGCGGGGTCGGGCTGGCCCCGATCAAGGCGCTGGTGGAGGATCTGACGGCCTGGAACCGGACCCGCTGGGTGCACGTCTTCTACGGCGCCCGGAACCGGGACGAACTGTACGGCCTGGCGGGGCTGGCGGACCTGGTGGCCGCTCACCCCTGGTTGTCGGTGACCCCGGCGTGCAGCGAGGACCCGGACTTCGACGGTGAGCAGGGCGACGTCTCCGAGGTGGTGACCCGGTACGGCCCGTGGACGTCGCACGACTGCTACGTCTCCGGCTCGGCTCCGATGGTCCGGGCCACCCTGCGGGCGCTCGCCGAGGACGAGGTCCCGCCCTCGCACATCCGGTACGACACCTTCGGCGCCGGATAGCGACTTTCCTCCCCCCGAAAACCGGGACGCGTGCCCCCGCCCCCTGGGGCACGCGACCCGGTCCCCACACCGGCCCCTGGCGGCGTCCCTCCCGTGCCCCCACGTGGCACGCCGTCAGGGGCCGGTCCCCCGGTACTCCTCGACGGGGACCAGCGGCACGCCGGGTGCCATCCGGTCGGTGTAGAGCCGCCCCTCCAGGTGGTCCACCTCGTGAGCGACCAGGCGGGCCATCCCGTACGCGAACGAGGTGATGACGCGACCGCCGTCCCAGCGTGCGTGTTCGACGTCGATCCGCAACGGTCTGGGCACCAGCCCACGGTGGCCGGCGAAGGAGAGACAGCCCTCGTACTGTTCGTCGCTGTCCGGGCTGGCGTCGATCACCCGGGGGTTGAGCAGGACGACCGGCGCGGCGGACCGGTCGGCGGGGCGGACCACGGCAGCAGCGCCGTCCACGCCGATCTGCGAGGCGGCCAGTCCCATGCCGGCGCTGAACGGTTGCAGTTCCTCGACCCGGTTCAGCAGGGCGATCAGTCGGTCCACCGTCTCCCGGGCAGCGGTGGCTTCCCGGGGCAGGTCGAACGGGCGGGCGGGGCGGCGCAGCAGCTCCGCGTCGCGGGGCAGTACGCCGAGGGCGCGCAGCCGGTCACCGGCCCGCAGGACGACGGCGGCCCGTTCCACGTCGGCCGGTTCGCCCCGGAAGCGCCACTGCAGGCGGTAGCGGGCGTTCAGCGGCGGGTCGTCGATGGACCAGTCGAAGACCGCCCGGTCGGCGCGGTCGTGCCGGCGTACGGGTGTACGCAGTGGGCCCTCGTCGGCGGAGAGGGACGTTTCCACACCCCAGACCCGGGGGTCGAGTGCGGCCGGCAGGTCGAGTCGGACCGCGAGGTGCCGGGTGGGCAGCCGGACGGCGCGTTGGAACCAGAGCCCCCACTTCTCCCGCGCCACCTGGTAGGAGTACTCGATTTCGGCGCGTTCGCCGGGGTGCAGCGGGAAGGGGCCGTCGGCGTTCTCGAAGAGCAGCCAGATCTCCTTGTAGGCGTCTCGGTCGTGCTTGGCCCGCCAGTGCATCGGCTCCCGGTTGCCGCCGTCGTCCCGGTGGGCCCGTAGCCGCAACTCGGCGAAGGTGAGCGGGTGTTCGCGGTGGTGCCGGTTGGAGCGGCCGGGGTCGTCGGGCCAGCGGTCCACGGCGACCCGGACGAGGTGGCGGGTGACCGGTTCGGTGCCGACGTTGTGCAGTTGCCGGCGCACCAGGCAGCGGTAGCCGTCGTCGGTGTGGGTGAGGGTGGCGGTCTCCCGTTCGACGACCAGTCCGGTGCCCGGGGGGAGCCACTGCCCCGACGGTGGCAGCTCGCGGTGGGCGGGGGCGGCCTTGGCCTGACGGAGCTGGTCGTACTCGCGGAAGCGTTGCCAGATGGCGCCGCTGGCGTCGAGGACGGCTTCGGCGCGGCGCGCGAAGTCCTCGGTGGGACGGTGTCGGCACCCCTCCACGTGGCTGACGTATGACGGGTCGAAGCCCATCAGGGTGGCGAGCTGTTTCTTGGAGAGTCCCCGCCCCGTCCGGTGCCGGGCCAGTTCCGCGGCGAAGGACTCGGCAGCCCGCTCCAGGGGAGAGGTCGTCATCAGCTTCCTCACGGCCGGGACGACAAGTCTTCACTTTCGGTGGCTTCCACCGCAGCGAACTGGCACCAAGCCGACATTAATCTTGACATCGGACGAGTTTTCCTCATCGCCGATCGGGTAGTACGCGGAGCCCGGGCCGGTCCGCCGTCAACGCCGCCGACGGAGTGACCCGGGCCTCGCCGCCCAGGCACTGCGAGCCTTCCCAGAACACGAAACCATGGTTAGGCTAACCTTAGCCACGATGATGCTTCGGACCAGGGGGACGGGCCCAGTGACAGCGGTGATGCCGAGGGGAGACCTTGCCACGCCGCTGGCCCCGGTGACCGCCACGCTCCGCGCCATGTTCGGCACCGACGACCTCCCCGGGCTGGCACCGGGCCTGCTGGTCACCGACGAGACCGGGTGGAGCCCGGCCAGCACACTGGTCGACGGCGCCCGGATGCCCGAGTTCCTGGGTGCCGCGGCCCGCCGCTGGGGCGGCACCCCGCACGCGTGCGCGGCGCTGGCCTGGAAGTCCTACAGCTACTGGTTGGCCCTGCCGGTGGTGCTCGGCTGGGCCTCGGCCCGCCGCGTGCCGCTGCTCGAACCGGCCGACGTGCTCATCCACTTCGAGGACCAGCACCAACTGCTCACCATGGGCCTGCGGCGTACCACCCGGGTGGCCGTGCTCCCGCATGATCCGCTGGCGCTGGCCGGCCTTCCCGAGGTGCGGGTGGTCGCCGACGAGGCGGCGCTGCTCCGGGTGCTGCGCGCCGCCCTGCTCGACGCGCACCTGGCCCCGATGATCGCCGCGATCCAGGCGGAGGTCCGGGTGGGCGCCCGTACGCTGCTCGGCTCGGTCGCCTCCGGGATCGCGCACGGGCTCCTGCGCGCGGCGGACGCCCTGCCGGGTTCCTCGGTGCGGGCCGTCGAGACCATGCTGGCCGCGCTCGACCTGGCTGACCTGGTCGAACTGGTGCCGGGCCCGGGCGGCGAGCTGACGGTGCAGCGACGGACCTGCTGCCTGGCCTTCACCCTGCCGAGTCCGAAGGTCTGCCAGGGGTGCTGCGTCCGCTCCGTCTGACCTCTCCGGCCCCACGGTCCCGTTTCCCGGGGCTCCGTCAGTCGATCAGCGGCCGGACGTCCCACAACCACACTCCGCCGGTGAAGGTCGGGGTGATCCCGGTCAGCGCGGTCATCGCGGTACGCAGCTGGTCGGCGTGCGGGTGCGGGCCGAGGACGACCACCCCCGTCCGCCAGTAGCGCAGGTCGGTGAGCGCGGTGGCCCGGTCCCGGGCGGCGATCGGCGGAATCTCCCCGGTCCGCGCGACGTGGCCGAAGAAGTTACTGGTCCGCCGGTACGGGGCGGTGAACAGGGCGGTGTTCGGCTCGGCCGACCACGGGCGGGTGTCGGGGTAGAGGAAGTAGCCCCGGGCCAGCGGCATCTCCAGCCGGGTCCGGGATGACCAGCGCAGCGGCTCGGTGTACGTGTTGTCGGGCAGCGGCAGGGTGACGACGCTGCGCCCACCGGCCACGTACGGCCGCCAGGCGCCGGAGGTGACGAAGGCCGGGACCGGGTCGGGGCGGTAGGCGGGCAGTGGAGTGGGCAGCAGCGGCAGCAACGCCATGGCCAGCACCGTGACCGTGGCGAACCGGAGCGGCCGTCGGGCGGCCGGATGCTCCCGGACCAGCCGGCGGACCCGCTCGGTGCCGAGGGCGAGCAGCACACCGATGATCGGGGTGATCGCCAGCGACCAGCGGGTGGGTACCACCGAGTGCAGCAGCGGCAGGTTCTCCAGCGCCGCCCACGGTCCCGGCACGCCGGTGTTGCGGCCGTTGAGCTGCACCTCCCGGCCGAGTGACAGCACAGCGAAGAGCAGGGTGAGCACGGCCAGGCCGCGTACCAGCGCGCTGCGCCACAGCCAGCCGAACAGGGCGACGGTGAGCACGACCAACGGCCAGCCGAAGAAGGCGTTCTCCTCGGTGGGGTTCCGGGCCAGCGGGCCGACGGTACGGGCGTCGCCGGCCAGCGACTCGCGGGACCAGGCGACGAACGCGGCCAGGTCGGTGCGGTAGCCGCGGATCAACCGGGACAGCCCGTGGTACGAGCCGGGCCCGAAGAGCTGGACGTAGAGCGGGTACGCCAGCAGCACCGCGGCGAACGCGGCGGCGACCCCGAGCCCGGCGAGGAAGGTGCGCCATCGCTGGCGCAGCTCGGGCCGACCGACGGCGAGGGAGACGACCACCACGCCGAGGGCGATCGCGGCCATCAGCAGGATCTCGAGGTTGAGGAACGCCTGCCAGACGACCAGCAGGCCGAGCAGGAGCCCGTTGCGCAGCCAGCGGCCCGGTTCGGCGAGGCGGAGGGTCCGCCAGGCCAGCAGCGGTACGACGAACTGGGCCACGATGTTCGGGTGGGCGTTGGCGTGCGACACCATGGCCGGGGCGAACGCGCAGAAGGCGGCTCCCAGCCAGGCGGGCCCACGGGATCGGGTCACCAGCCGGGAGAGGAAGAAGTACCAGCTCGCGCCGGTGGCGGCCAGCCCCAGGGTGAGGAAGATCAGGAACGACCACTGCGGCCCGAGTCCGACAGTGACCGGCGCCAACGGCAACGAAATGGACAATACCGACGTATTTGCCATTAAATTGACGCCGTCGGGCACGTTCATCCGATCCGAGGCGAACGGGTAGGCGAATTCGGTCAGCACCCGCGCGCCATGCGCCATCATCCACTCGAACTGCGGCTGGTCGGACCGGTTGTCCCGCAGGGCGCTACCGGGCCGCAACCACAGCCGCGCGGTCACCCAGAAGGCCCCCAGCGCGAAGCTCAGCACGGCGGCCACGTCCCACCGCCACCCCTCCCGCCAACCGGCGCCCCCCTTGCCGACCTCGGCGTTCGACACGCCGGACGGCTCAATCCGGCCCGATTCGGGAGTAGTCATGGTATTTCGAAGCGTAGTCGGCCTATGGGGGTGACGTGACAGGTTTCGGGGTACTGCCGTACTATGTGCCGGGTTCGCCGAACGTCGATCACGTACCACCCTCCCGACCACATTTCGGCCATCCACGGTGCCCCGTTTCCTCCGCGCAACATGCGGATGGTTCACTCAGTCGGTCCGGTGCGGATCGAGTCATACCGTGAGGAATCGACGCATGGCAGAAATCACTGGGGATCAGCGCGTCCAGTCAGAGGTACTGGAGGGCCTGGCCACGGCGGTCAACCACCGTCGGTGGTTCGTCGAACTGGCGGTGCCCCACCTCGGTGACGATCCCATCGAAATCGGTAGCGGCCTCGGCGACTACGCGCTGGAGTGGTCCGAGCACGTACCCCGGTTCACCGCCACCGAGGCCGACCCAGACCGGCTGGTGCAGCTCAAGGAGCGCCTGGCCGACAAGCCCACCATCGAGGTACGGCAGATGCTGCTGCCACACCCCGGGGGCGGCGACCACAGCGCCGCCGTGTCGTACAACGTGCTGGAGCACATCGAGGACCACGTCGGCGCGCTGCGCAGCATGCGCGACCTGGTCCGGCCGGGCGGCAAGGTGATCATCATCGTGCCGGCGTTCCAGTTCGCCATGAGCCCGGCCGACATCGCCACCGGCCACGTGCGCCGCTACACGAAGAAGACCCTGGCCGCGGCGATGACCGAGGCGGGCCTGACGGTAGAGACCATCCACTACGCCAACGCACTCGGCCTCATCGGCTACTTCATGGCCACCAAGGTCTTCCGGCTGATGCCGAAGGAGGGCCCGATGGTCAAGGTCTACGACACCCTGGTGCTGCCCGCCACCAAGGCGGTCGAGCAGCGGGTACGCCCACCGTTCGGCCAGTCGGTCTTCGCCGTCGCCCGGGTGCCGGGCTGAGGTCCCCGCGACGGGGCCCCCGACGAGACGGAGGCCCCGTCCCGGTCACTGCTGGACCTGGTACGTCGGGCGGATGACCGCCCGGGCCAGGGTGTGGAAGGCCAGGTTGAAGCCGACGTAGGCCGGGCTGGCGTCCGGGCCGACGTTCAGTCGCTCCACGTCCACCGCGTGCACCGCGAAGACGTACCGGTGCGGGCGGTCGCCGGCCGGCGGGGCGGCGCCACCGTAGCCGGTCTCGCCGTAGTCGTTGCGGACACTGAACGCACCGCCCAGGTCGGCCTCCTTCACCCCGGTCGGCAGCTCGGTCACCGACAGGGGCACGTCAACCAGCACCCAGTGCCAGAAACCGCTGCCGGTGGGCGCGTCCGGGTCGAAGCAGGTCACCACGAAACTCTGCGTACCGTCCGGGAAGTCAGACCAGGTCAGGTGCGGTGAGACGTTCTCGCCACCGGCGCTGTCGTGCGCGTACCGCGCGTCCATCGGCTCACCGTTGCGCACGTCGTCGCTGGTCAGCGTGAAGGACGGGACGGTCGGCAGCAACTCGTACGGGTCCGGGGCGATCGGTCGTTCCAAACTCATCGAGGATCCTTCCGGTCGGCGTGATCTCCTTCGCCCTTCTTACCCCTCAGGAACCGTCGGCTGCACCGAAAGCACGCCGTGTCCGGGCCGCGATGACGTACTCCCGGTTGCGGACGATCAGCAAGGCGGAGGGTGTGGGATTCGAACCCACGAGGACGTTGCCGCCCTACCGGTTTTCAAGACCAGCGCCATCGGCCACTAGGCGAACCCTCCCGGACCGTCACCCGCGGGCGTACGGTCGGTGCCTAGTTTGCCACGCGCGGGTTCCGGCCGCGCGCAGGTACCACCCCCCACTGAACGGGTGGCGCTGCGGCCGGGCCCGGCCACCACTGCGGCAACCCATCGTTTCGGTCCACAGTGGCTGCTCACACGCCCAGGCGGAATCCCGGGCCGGACGTGGCGGGGGCGCTGGATCGGGTAAGACTGGGCCATGCGCGCGATGACGATCCCGGAACCTGGTGGACCCGAGGCACTGGTCTGGGCGGAGGTGCCCGATCCGGAGCCCGGTCCCGGCGAGGTGGTGATGGCGGTACGCGCCAGCGCGGTGAACCGGGCCGACCTGCTCCAGCGGCAGGGCCACTACCCGCCGCCGCCGGGCGCTCCCGCGTACCCCGGTCTGGAGTGCTCCGGCGTGGTCGCCGCGCTCGGCCCGGGGGTGACCGGCTGGCAGGTCGGGCAGCAGGTCTGCGCGCTGCTGGCCGGCGGCGGGTACGCCGAGCGGGTGGCCGTGCCGGCCGGGCAACTGTTGCCGGTGCCGGTCGGGGTCGACCTGGTGGACGCGGCGGCGCTGCCGGAGGTGGCCTGCACGGTCTGGTCGAACGTGGTACGCCTGGCCGGGCTGGGCAAGGGCGAGACGCTGCTGGTGCACGGCGGAGGTAGCGGGATCGGCACGTTCGCGATCCAACTCGGCACCGCGCTCGGCGCGACCGTGGTGGTGACTGCCCGCGCGGCGAAGCACGAGCGGCTGCGTGAGTTGGGCGCCGCGCACACCGTCGACTACCGGGAGCAGGATTTCGTCGAGGAGGTTCGGCGGGTCACCGACGGCCGGGGCGCGGACGTCATCCTCGACATCATGGGCGCCTCCTACCTGGGGCGGAACGTGGCGGCGCTGGCCGACGGCGGGCGGCTGGTGGTGATCGGGTTGCAGGGCGGCCGGAAGGCCGAGTTGGACCTGGCCGCCCTGCTGGCGAAGCGGGCGTCGGTGTCGGCCACCGCGCTGCGCTCGCGCCCGGCCGACGACAAGGCGGAGATCGTACGCGGGGTGCGTGAGCAGGTCTGGCCGCTGGTGGAGTCGGGCACGATCCGGGCGGTCGTGGACCGGCGGCTGTCGATGACGGACGCGCCCGAAGCACACCGGCTGATGGAGTCGAGCGACCACCTGGGCAAGATCCTGCTCACCCTCCCCTGACCACCCGCCTGAGGCGGGTGGTCAGGCGGACGGGCGGGGGAGGACGAGGCGGGCGCCGGGGCCCTCGCCGGCGAGCGAGTCGTCGGGATTGTTGAGCTTGCAGCGCTGCAACGACAGGCAACCGCAGCCGATGCAGCTGTCTAGGTCGTCGCGGAGTTTGCCGAGCAGCCGGATCTTCTCATCGAGCCGCTCCCGCCACGCCTGGGAGAGCGCGGTCCAGTCGTCCGGGGTGGGGGTCCGGGCGGCGGGCAGCGAGTCGAGCGCCTCGCGGATCTCCTCCAGCGGGATGCCGACCTGCTGGGAGATCCGTACGAACGCCACCCGGCGCAGTTCGGTACGGGCGTACCGGCGCTGGTTGCCGCCGGTACGCTCGGCGCGGATCAGGCCGAGCCGTTCGTAGTAGCGCAGGGCCGACGGGGCCACCCCGCTGCGGTCGGCGAGTTGTCCAATGGTGAGTGATTCGTGCATCAGTCGCCTTGAGTTGAAGTGAGCTTTAAGTTGCAGGCTAGCGGCATGACGCTCACCACCGCCACCGCCACGCCGGGCCCACCCGTGCCCGGCCCGGTTGACGCGCCACTGGAACGGCTCCGCGCCGGCCGCGACTTCGGCCCGAACGTGTACTCCACCATCGACGTGCTCTGGGTGCTCTACGACCGGATCCTGCGGATCACCCCGCAGAGCGTGAACGACCCGGACCGGGACCGTTTCCTGCTCTCCAAGGGACACGCCGTCGCCGGATACTACGCCGTCCTCGCCGCCAAGGGCTTCCTTCCCGACGACTGGCTGGACGACCAGGGCGGACCGGACAGTCCTCTCGGCGACCACCCCGACCGGCTGCTCGTCCCCGGCGTGGAGATCGGCTCCGGTTCCCTCGGCCATGGTCTCGGGCTGGGCGTCGGCACCGCGCTCGGGCTACGGGCCCAGGGGCGCACCACCCCACGGGTGTACGTGCTGCTCGGCGACGCCGAACTCGACGAGGGCTCCAACCATGAGGCGATCGCGTACGCCGGCGCGACCGGGCTGGCCAACCTGACCGTGATCGTGCTGGACAACCGCTCCGCCAGCCACGGCTGGCCCGGCGGGGCGGCCAGCCGGTTCACCGTCAACGGGTGGACCGCCGCCACCGTCGACGGGCGCGACCACGATGCCCTGCACACCGCCCTCACCGGGCACGACGGGCGCCGGCCGCACCTGGTCGTCGCGGTCGTCACCGACCGGGGCCGGCCGTGATGCGGGAAGCTTTCGTCGACACCGCCACCCGGTTCCTGGACGACCCACGGACCACGATCGTGCTGGCCGACATCTCCGCCGCCGCGTTCGCCCCGGCGGCCGCGCGGTACCCGGACCGGGTGCTGAACGTCGGCATCCGGGAACAGTTGATGATCGGGGTGGCCGGCGGGCTCGCGCTGACCGGCCAGCGACCGATCGTGCACAGCTACGCCCCGTTCCTGGTGGAGCGGACGTACGAGCAGATCAAGCTGGACCTCGACCACCAGGGCGTCGGAGCGGTGCTGGTCAGCATCGGGGCGTCGTACGACCGGGCGGCGGCGGGCCGTACCCACCTGTCCCCCGCCGACGTCAGCCTGATCGACACCCTGCACGGCTGGACGGTGCACGTGCCGGGACACCCGGACGAGGTACCCGAGTTGCTGCGGCGTGCGGTGTGTGGGCAGGGCTCGGCGTACCTGCGGCTGTCGACGCAGGTCAACACCCGGGCCTACGCCGGGGACGGGGAGCTGGTGGTGGTCCGCGACGCCGGGGCGGGCGCGGCGCTGCTGGTGGCGGTCGGCCCGGTGCTGGACGCCGCGCTGGCGGCGGTGGCCGACCGACCGGTGACGGTGGCCTACACCCATCGCCCGCGTCCGTTCGACACCGCCGGTCTGCGAGCGTTGGCCGGCACCGAGGTGATCCTGGTGGAGCCCTACCTGGCCGGTACGTCCACCCGGGTCGTGTCCGCGGCGCTGGCCGACCGGCCGCACCGGCTGCTCAGTCTCGGCGTGGGCCGGGCGGAGCTGCGCCGCTACGGCTCGCCCGAGGACCACCAGCGTTGGCACGGGCTGGACCCGGCCGGGCTACGCCGGTCGGTGGACGGGTTCCTGCAGTCAGCGAGCTGAGCCGGCGGGACGGCGGCGGGTGCGCTCCCGGCCGAGAATCCAGAGCGCCTCGACGCCGTCCTTCCAGGTGATCTTCTTGCCCTCCTCGCGACCACGGGCCCGGTAGCTGATCGGCACCTCGTAGGGGCGGATCCGCCGGCGCAGCAGCTTGCCGGTCACCTCCGCCTCCATGCCGAAACCACGGGACCGGATGTCGAGCGACCGGTAGAGCTCCACCGGCATCAGCTTGAAGCAGGTCTCCAGATCGCCGATGTAGGAGTTGAACAGGATGTTGGCGGCCATCGTCACGCCCTTGTTGCCCATCACGTACCAGAAGCTGTAGGCGCTGTGGCTGCCGAAGGTCCGGTTGCCGTAGACCACCGTGGCCCGGCCGTCGAGGACCGGGTCGAGCAGGCGCGGAATGTCCTGCGGGTCGTACTCCAGGTCGGCGTCGAGGATGACCATGTACTCGCCCGAGGCGTTGCCGACCGCCGTCCTGATCGCCGCGCCCTTGCCCGAGTTGCGCTGGTGGGTGATCACCCGCAACCGTGCGTCGTCGGCCCGACCGAGGATCTCACCGGTGCCGTCCCGGCTGCCGTCGTCGACCACCAGCAGCTCGATCTCGCACGGGTAGTCGACCGCCAACGCCTGTTTGAGGGCGTCCGCGATGCGTTCTTCCTCGTTGTAGACCGGCATGAGGATCGAGAGCTTCACGGGGATCGTCTCCACGGTGGGCACAGTGAGTCCGGCATAGCCTAGCCTGGCAGATCAGGCCGGACAGACCCCGCCGCCAGGGCCGTCCCGCAGGCGCCCATTCAGGCGGATGGTGTTTACTTCCGCCCATGTCGGCAGCCGGCTTCCTGGTCGTGGTGGCGTCCGCCGCCGCGTTCGTCGTGCTCATCTCGGTCCTGCGTCCCCGCCACGAGGACGTGGTGGGGTCGTTGCGGCTGGCTGTCGTCCGAGCGGCGCTGGTGACCGGCGGCTACGCCGTACTCACCGTGGAGCTGCTCGGCGCGGTGGACGCGCTGACCACGCCGGCCGTCGCGGTGGCGTGGCTGCTCTTCCTGACCGGTGCCGTGCTGGCGCGTCGGCGGACCCGCCGGTCCGCCCGCCGATCCCGCGCGACGGTCGCCGCGGGCCGCAGGGCGCTGGTGGGCGCGGCCGTTTCCGGCAGCGCCGGGGGCGTGGTGGCGGAAGGCGCGCCGGCCGGACCCGCCGGCGACCCGGGCCGGACGGCCCTGCGCGGCGGGGTCGCAGGTGGGATGGCCCTTGTGCGCGACGGCGTCGCGACGGTGATGGCCGGCGCCCGCGCCCGGCTGGCCCACTTCCGGGATACGGCGAGCCGCGGCGAGCGGCTGCTGGCCGGCACGGTCGTCGGGTTGGTGCTGGTGGAACTGCTCGTCGCGCTGCTCGCCGAGCCGAACAACTACGACTCGCAGACCTACCACCTGCCGAAGGTGGAGCACTGGGTGGCGCAGGGAAGCCTCGACTTCTGGCCGACCGCGATCCACCGCCAGGTGACCATCCCGCCCGGCGCCGAGTACCTGCTGCTGCACCTGCGGCTGCTCACCGGCGGGGACGCGCTGCACAACCTGGTGCAGTGGGCGGCCGGGATCGGTTGCCTGGTGGCGGCCACCCGAGTGGTGGGCCAGCTCGGCGGCGGACGGCGGGCCCAGCTGCTCACCGCCTTCCTGATCGCCACCACGCCGATGGTGGTACTCCAGGCCACCAGCACCCAGACCGACCTGGTGGCCGCCGCCTGGGCGGCGTGCGCGGGGACGCTGGCCCTGGACGGATTGCACCGGCGGGCCGACCGGGCCGAGCTGCTGGCCCTCGGTGCGGCCACCGGGCTGACCGCGCTCACCAAGACCAGCGGGCTGATCGTGGTCGGCCCGCTGCTGGTGCTCTGGGGCGTCGCCCAGCTGCGGCTGGCGTTCCGCGCCGCGCGGCCCGGTGTCGGGGTGGCTCGCACCGTGGCCGGATCCCTGCTGGTGCTGCTGGTCGCGGCGACGCTGGTGGGCCCGTTCCTGGCCCGGGTGACCGCCGAGTTCGGCCACCCGCTCGGACCGCCCCGACTGCGCGAGTCCATCCCGATGGAACGGCACGATCCCGCTGCGATCCTGGTCAACGCGCTGCGGATCGGGCACACCGCGTTCGACACCCCGCTCGGGCCGCTACGCGACGGCACCGCCGGGACAATCATGCAGGGTGCCCGGGCGATCGGCGTCGACCCGCAGGACCGGGACATCACCTTCGGCCGCGAGACCTTTCCGGTGCCCGCCTGGTACCCGGACGAGGACCGGGTGTCCTTCCCGCTGGCCGGCTCGCTGGCGCTGCTCGGGGCGGTGTTCGCGCTGACCCGCCCGGCCCGGATCAGCCCGGAGCGTGCCGGGGCGCTGCGCGCGTACGCGACCGTGGTGGTGGTCGCCGTCCTGCTGCACACCTCGATGATCAAGTGGCAGACCTGGGGTAACCGGCTGCTGCTGTATGCGCTGGTGGCGGCGGTGCCACTGGCCGGGCTCTGGCTGGACGCGATGTTCCGGCGGCGGCCCGCCGCCGCGCGACGCCCGGTGGCGGTGTCGCTGGCGGTGACCGTGCTGGCCACTTCCGCCCTGGCCGGCGTGCTGAGCCTGTCGTACGGCTTCCCCCGCCGGCTGGTCGGTGCCGGCTCGGTCTTCACCACCTCCGAGTGGGACACCCGGTTCCTGCGCCGCCCGCAGTGGACCGACGAGTTCCGCTGGGCCGCCACGGCGGTGCGGGCCAGTGGGGCGCGGCGAATCGGGCTGGTGCAGCAGAACGACAACTGGGAGTACCCCTGGTGGCTGCTGCTGCGCGACAGTGACGGCCGGCCGCCGCAGCTGGTGGCGTTGCAGTCGGTTCTGCCCGACCGGCCTCCGGCCGACCCGATGTCGGTCGACGCGATCGTCTGCACCGGCAGCGCCACGGCCTGCCGGAAGCTGGTCCCGGCGGGCTGGCGGACCGAGTTCCGCGACTACGTCGGCTACGCCGTACCGCCCCACCGCTGACCCACCGCGTCGCCGCGCGGTCGACCGGACGCGATGTGCGGCATGCGGGGGGTGTCCGTCGGTCCGGAACCCCGGGCTGGCGCAAGCCGAGCCGGTTGCGACAGTCAGCGGGCCGGTACGCGACGCGGACCCGACGCGACGGCGGACGCCGCGGTGACGGTGGCGACGACCCGTTCGGTGGTCGGGCGCAGTCGGGTACGGAAGGCATGGTGGAGCAGGGTGTCGAGGTGCCACACCTGCTTCGGGTGCGGCGTGTGGATGACGAACCGCTCGCGTACGCCGTCGATCGCGGTGGCGGCCAGCATGACCGACTGGCTACGCGGGTCCGGGCTCCAGGTGACGTTGCTCAGCTCGCGCAGCTCGGTGTTGAGGTGCAGGCGGAGTCGGTGCCAGACCCGGGTCTGCTGGGTGACCACCAGACGCCGGTGGGTGAGCAGGAGCAGGTATTCGCCGGTGGCCGCCCGGTCGGGACGGCTGCATCGGGCGACTAGGATGGTGGCGTCGCCCGAGCCCACGCACTGCCGGAAGACCGGCATGTGTCGGCTCACCGTCTGGACCGCCAGCCCCGTCTGCGCGGCGGCCGGCAGGAACGTTCGCGAGAAGACGTCCATGCCCTGACCAACGAGGCGTGAGCGGAGCGTGACGTGGGTCACTGTCGACTTTCTGGAAGTTCCACGTCACCCGTCGCACCGTCGGTGCGACATCCGCCCAGGTCAGCGAAGGGCCTGGGCCACCCGTGACCACAACGCCCGCGCCCACGGGCGGACCGACGACACCGTCGCCGACCGGTACCGGGTCGTCGGCAGCTCCACGTCCAGGTAGTTGCTGTCGATGTTGATTTTGACGCCGCCCCAGGTCTCGTGGTGGTCGCCCCGATACTGCTTCATCCGCCGCTTCGGCACCCAGTGGGCCGACGGGATCTTCGGATCGGTGGTGGTCTGCACACCGTCCCAGTTGGCGAAGTCCAGCAGATCCGGCCGGACGTGCCCGACCCGGGAGTACGCGGCCACATGATCGGCCAGCCCGGCGGAGGCCACGTCGGTGTAGAGGCCGGACAGGTAGTCGTGGTCGTGCAGCCGCGCCGTCCAGGCGCTGCTGAACTCCAACACCGCGGTCGAGCAGGCGGCGTTGCCCGCGGGGTAGCGCTCCATGTCCAGAATGATCGTGCTGCGGGCGGCGAGGCCGAGTTCGCGGGCCTTCGCCGCCGCGTCGTCGGCCGCCGCTCGGCCCTGGGCCGCCGCGCTGGCCGGGTCGATCCGCCGCTCGTACTTGGAGCAGGGCGCCTGGAGGCCGACGTAGAGCGGGAAGAACCGCCAACCCTTGGCCTGCTGCTTCGCCACCCAGCTCCGGGTCAGGTTAGCCTGCTTGCAGCCCCGGTTGACCCCGCCGATGTAGATGCCGAGCGCCCGGTACGGCGACGTCAACCACGCCGTCATGGCCGCGTCCGAGGGCGCGGCGCAGGTGTCGAAGCCGAGCCCGGTGAAGGTGCCCGGGTGCGGTCCGGTGTAGCCGGCGGCCCGCGCCGAACCGGCCGTGCCGCTGACCGGCGTCGTGGCGAGCAGCATCCCGGCCACGGCGGCGGTGAGCATCCGGCGGGCGGCCCGGCGCAGGCCCGGCACGGCAGAGCTGGTCGTCAAGGCTTCCCCGTTCTGAGCGGTCCTCCGACGGCGGAGCGGACATGGACCAGGCTCGACGCCGACCCGGAAGATCCTGCCGAACGGATGCCGCTCTGTCCACCCCGTGGCCGTCCACGGCGGACGCCGAACAGACGGCCGGCGCAGAGGCGAGGACGGCCGGGCGAACGACGAGCCGGCCGGTCAGACCGGCAGCGGGGCGAACAGCTCACCGAGCCAGCCGGGCACCGCCTCGGCGTACTCGGCCCGCGCCGGGTCGGCGGTGTCCAACGCCCGCCGCCAGGACAGCGCACGGCTGACCGTGGTCACCCGCATCGCCAGCCCGGCCGCCTCCCGCAGGACCGTCCGGTCGTACCGGTCGGTCCACGCTTCCAGGTACGCGTCCCGCAACCGCAGCAGCGCCGGGTCGCCCGGAGCCAACTTCTGGACGTGTCCCACCGAATTGAGCGTCACCAGCAGGGTGCCGAGCGGGTGTGCCACCGAGGCGTCCCCCCAGTCGAAGAAGCGGTACCCGTCGTCGGCGACGAAGACGTTGCCGTCGTGCAGGTCGTCGTGCTGGATGCTGGCCGGCATCCCGACCTCGGCGAGCCGACGGCACAGCCGGGCGAACTCCGCCCGGTACGCCCGCAGCCGCTCGTACGTACCGGCGTCGAGGCCGGCCGACGTGCCGAGCAGCAGCGCGTCGGTGTCGTCGAGCAACGCCGTGAACAACCCTGGCAGTCGTTCCGGCCGGTGGTCGGGCAGTCCGTCGGCGAGCAGCTCGTCCACGTGCGGCGCGACGGTCGCCTGGAGTGCCGCGTACCCGGGCAGCAGTCGCTCCCAGTGCGTCAGGTCCTGACTTCCGGCCAGGGTCTCCCGCAGGCTGGGGCCGCCGTCCGGCAGCAGTGTCCAGCCCCGCTGCGGGTCCACGGCGATCGGCTCCAGCACCCGCCCGGGTGCGAGCCGGGCCAACGCCGCCAGCAGGGCCGCCTCGTGCCGGGTGCCCGGGTTGTTGGCCTTGAACCAGGCGTCACCTGCGTCGGTGGGCACCCGCCAGACCAGCGACCAGGGGCGGACGCGCGGCACGACCGGGCCGGTGACCCGACGACCGTGCCGGCCGAGAGAGTCGGCGACCCAGGCGAGGGCGTTCTCCTGCCATCGCGGGTCCGTCCAGTCGGGAGCGGAAGGAGTTGTCACGCCGGCAGGCTAGGCGCGGTCGACCGAAGACGGCCAGCGAATTCAGAGCAGCTCGACGACGGTGGCGTTGGCCATGCCGCCGCCCTCGCACATGGTCTGCAAGCCGTACCGGATGCCGTTGTCCCGCATGTGCTGGAGCATGGTGGTCATGATGCGGGCGCCGCTGGCCCCGAGCGGGTGACCGAGGGCGATCGCGCCGCCGCGCGGGTTGAGCCGCTCCGGGTCGGCCTCGGTCTCCGCCAGCCAGGCGAGCGGGACCGGGGCGAACGCCTCGTTCACCTCGTACACGCCGATCTCCTCGATGCCCAGCCCCGCCCGGCGCAGCGCCCTGGCGGTGGCTGGAATCGGTGCGGTGAGCATGGTGACCGGGTCGTCGGCGGCGACCACGGCGGTGTGCACGCGGGCCAGCGGTCGCAGCCCGTGCCGGCTGGCCCACTCGCTGGTGGTGACGGCGAGGGCGGCAGCCCCGTCGGAGATCTGCGAGGCCGAGCCGGCGGTGACCACCCCGTCGGCGCGGAACGGGGTGGCCAGCTCGGCGAGCGCCGCCAACGAGGTGTCCCGCCGGATGCCCTCGTCGGCGGCGAGCGTGCCACCGTCGGGAAGCGGCACCGGGGCCAGCTCCGGGTCGAACGCCCCGGCGTCCTGCGCGGCGGCGGCCTTCTCGTGGCTGGCCAGGGCGAACTCGTCGAGCTGGGTACGGGAGAAGTGCCAGCGGGCGGCGATCAGCTCAGCACCGACTCCCTGGTGGAACGGGACCGGCTGGTCGTGGGCGAACCCCTCGACCCCGCGGTAGCGGGCGCGGACGCGGTCGCTGAACGGGCTGCCTCCGACGGCGTTGGCGCCCATCGGCACCCGGGTCATCGACTCGACGCCGCCGGCCACCACCAGGTCGGCCTGGCCGGACGCCACGGCGGCGGCGGCGAAGTGCAGTGCCTGCTGGCTGGAGCCGCACTGTCGGTCCAGGGTGGTGCCGGGAACCGACTCGGGCCAGCCGGCGGCCAGTACGGCGGTGCGGCCGATGTTCCAGCACTGCTCGCCGACCTGGGAGACGCAGCCCCAGACCACGTCGTCGACCTGGGCGGGGTCGATGCCGGTGCGCTCGGCGAGGGCCCGCAGCACGTGCGCCGAGAGGTCGGCCGGGTGCACGCCGGCCAGGCTGCCGTTGCGCCGTCCGACGGGGGTGCGTACCGCGCCCACGATGACCGCGTCACTCATCACTACTCCCCGGTAACCTCGCCCTGCCGTCGATCGTACGCCCTGCCGGGGCCAGGTGTCCGCCGCCGGACTGGCATGCTGGGAGCGTGCCGTTCCCATCGTCCCCAGCCCACCGGTGGCGGGTGCCGCCGGCCCTGCCGGTGGTGAAGCTGGTCGGCGCGGTCGCGCTCACCGCGCTCGGCCTGGTCCTCTCCGGCGGCGACCCGGTCGCTCTGGTGCTCGCCCTCGTCGTGGCCGCCGGATTGACCGGCTGGGCGGCGCGGGACCTGCTCCTGCCGGTCCGGCTCACCGCCGACGCGGACGGTGTCACCGTGATCGAGGGCTTCGCCGGTCGGCGGCGGCTACCGTGGGCCTCGATCGAGGCGATCGGCGTGGCGCGGCGCAGCCGGTTCGGGCTGACCGCCGAGACCCTGGAGATCGACGCCGGGGACTCGCTGCACCTGTTCGGCCGGTACGACCTGGACGCCCCGCCCGACGAGGTGGCCGAGACGCTGCGCGCGGCCCGGCCGGACTGAGCCGGCGACGCCCCGGGCGAAGCGGCGCGACGAGGCCGGGCCGGCTCAGCCGAGCAGCGCCGCCGTCCGCACCAGCGCCAGGCCGAACAGCAGTACCAGGATGACCCCGGCGCCGCCGGCCTGGAAGACCGACCGGCGCGTCCGAGGCGCGTACGCCAGCACCCAGGCCATCGCGGCACCGGTGAGCAGGCCACCGATGTGCCCGGGGATGGAGATGTTCGGCACGGTGAACGTGAAGATCAGGTTGATCACCAGGATCGGCAGGATCGCCGAGGTGTCCCGGCCGAGCCGGCGCATCAGCACGAACACGGCGGCGAAGAGGCCGAAGATCGCGGTCGAGGCGCCGGCCGACGCGGTGTTGGGGGCGCTGAACACGTACGCCGCGACGTTGCCGCCGAGACCGGCGATCAGGTAGAGGGCGAGGAAGCGCAGCGGCCCGAGCAGGGCCTCCAGGTCCCGCCCCAGCACCCAGAGCGCCCACATGTTCAGCAGCAGGTGCACCAGGCCGTAGTGCAGGAACATCGCGGTGACCAGCCGGTACCACTCGCCCGCGGCGACCCCGTGCATCGGCCCGAAGTTGACGGACGGCAGGTAGCCGATCACCGAGCCCCACTGGGTCAGCGGAGTGCCGCCGCCGAGCAGGCCGCCCAGGCCGGCGCCGCCGACCATCGCGTCGCCACCCCGGTCGCTGGCGATGGAGAGCACCATCACCAGCAGGTTCAGCGCGATCAGGGTCCGGGTGACGAGGCCGCGACGGCCGGCCGTACCGCCACCGAAGGCGGTACGTGCCGGCCGTACGCTGCGGCGGCCCTCGTTCACGCACTCCGGGCACTGGTGGCCGACGGAGGCGTCCCGCATGCAGTCCGGGCAGATCGATCGGTCGCAGCGGGTGCACCGGATGTACGTCTCCCGGTCGGGATGGCGGTAGCAGACCGGCGTGGTCGGCATCGACCCGCCGGTGGCGTCGCCGGCCGGCCCGGGGCGTTCAGTCATGCGTGCAAAGGTACCTCGCGCCGGCCCTCAGGCCTTGTGCTCGATCTCGACCCGCTCGATCACCACGTCCTGCAGCGGCCGGTCGTTGGGGCCGGTCGGGGTGCTCGCGATGCTGTCCACCACCTTCGCCGACTGCTCGTCGGCGACCTGACCGAAGATGGTGTGCCGGTTGTTCAGATGCGGCGTCGGCGCGACCGTGATGAAGAACTGCGAGCCGTTCGTGCCCGGCCCGGCGTTCGCCATGGCCAGCAGGTACGGCCGGTCGAAGCGCAGCTCCGGGTGGAACTCGTCACCGAACTTGTAACCCGGGCCGCCCCGGCCGGTGCCGGTGGGGTCACCCATCTGGATCATGAAACCGCTGATCACGCGGTGCGAGATGGTCCCGTCGTAGTACGGGCCGCTGCCCGGCTGACCGGTGCGCGGATCGACGTATTCCTTGTTGCCCTCGGCCAGGTCCACGAAGTTGCGGACCGTCTTCGGGGCGTGGTTGGGGAAGAGCTCCAGCCGGATCGGGCCGGCGTTGGTGTGCAGGGTGGCGTAGACAGCCTCGGCCACGGGTACTCCTCACTCGTCGGTCAGTTCCATGCGGATCCTCCCATGTGCCCGATCTGGCAGTGCGGAGGCATCCGAAGGTGGAGGATGACGAAGGAACAACTCCCAGGAGGTGGGACCGTGTTTGGAATCGGGCGGCGCAAGACCCAGGGGCAGCTCGCGAGGGTCGAGCTCAACCAGAGCATCGGTCACCTGAAGCAGGCCGCGGCGCACGCGGCGAAGGGTGCCGGCGCCACGGTCGGCCCGCGGGTCCGGGCGGCCCGGGGCACCGTCGCGCCGACCGCCGTCATGGTGCGGGACAAGGCGTCCAGCGGTGTCGGGTCGACGATGGCCGCGCTGGCCCCGCTGGCCCTGGCCGTCCGCAGCGCGCAGGCCGGAGCGGCGGGCCGGCTCGTCACCGGCAAGAAGGTCGCCGCGGCCAAGCAGGACGCGCTGACCCGCAAGGCGAAGGCCAGGAACCTCAAGAAGCGGAAGAAGTCGCGGGGCGGCATGATGACCGGCCTGCTGGCCGCCGGCGCGGTCGCCGGCGTGGCCGGCGCGATGGCCCTGCGCCGTCGCCGCGAGCAGCAGGAGTGGGCCGAGTACGACCCCACCCGCACCGCCGATCCGATCAGCGACGAGGTCGACACCCTGGTGGTGGAGACGCCCACCGCCACCGGCGCCCCGGTGACCGACGCGTCGACGATGTCGAGCTCCGCCGGCACGGCCGGTGGCCCGACCGGCGCGGGCAGTTCGGCGGTGGCCGGCGGGGACAGCGCCTCGACCACCACCCCGGGTGCCCAGCCGAAGGTGCACCCCAACGACAGGGTGCCGTCGGTCGCCGAAGGCGCCACGGATGTCTCCGGCCGCCCGGCGGACGACGTGTCCACGGCGCTCGGCAAGGGCACGGCCCGGTCCGGCAGCCGTCACTGACTTGACGGGTGTCGCCGGTGGCGCGGGGTGTCTCCCGCGCCACCGGCGTTTCCGGCCCGGGTCGCCGCCCGCAGTCAGAGCCAGCCGTTGCGGCGGAACCAGCGGTACAACGAGATCGAGACGGCCAGCATGATGGCCAGTACGCCCGGATAGCCGTACGTCCATCGCAACTCGGGCATGTTGTCGAAGTTCATTCCGTAGATGCCGGCGAACGCGGTCCACACCGCGGCGATGGCCGCCCATGCGGCGATCTTGCGCATGTCGTTGTTCTGGTCGACGGTGACCTGCGCCAGCCGGGCCTGAAGGATCGAGTTCAGCAGGTCGTCGTAGGCGTTGACCTGCTCGACGGTACGACTGAGGTGGTCCTGCACGTCGCGGAAGTAGCGCCGCACCTCCGCCGGCACCTCCCGGTTGATCTCGTCGACCAGGGTGAGCAGCGGTCGTTGCAACGGCACCACCGCCCGCTTGAACTCCACCAGTTCCCGCTTCATCTGGTAGATCCGCTGGATCCGCCCGCTGCCCTGCGGGGCGAAGACGTCGGCCTCCAGCACGTCGAGGTCGTCCTCCAGCCGGTCGGCGACCTCCAGGTAGTGGTCGACCACCCGGTCGGTGATCGCGTACGCCACGGCCCACCTGCCGTGCCGCAGCAGCTCCCGCTTGGCCTCCAGGTCGGCGCGGACCGGCGCGAGCCGGCAGGCGTCGCCGTGCCGGACGCTGATCAGGAAGTCCGGTCCGATGAAGAGCATCACCTGGCCGGTCTCCACCACCTCGGAGTTCTCGGTCAGCTCGGTGTGCTCGCAGTAGCGCGCGGTCCGCAGCACCAGGAAGCTGACCTCCCCGAAGCGCTCCAGCTTGGGGCGCTGCTGCGCCTTGACCGCGTCCTCCACCGCGAGCTCGTGCAGGCCGTACGTCTCGGCGATGGCGGTCATCTCGGACAGGTCCGGCTCGTGCAGTCCCAGCCAGACGAACGCGTCGCGTTCCCGGCGGGCGGCTTCCCGCGCCTCGGCGTAGTGCCACTGGCCGGGCTGTCGTTCCCCACCGATGTAAAGGGCGCAGTCGACCACCCCGCTGCGGCCCGGCCCGGCCGGTTCTGGCGTACGTGGGGTGCCGTCCGCGTTGAGGATGCGGGACATGGCCCGGACGGGTGCCGCCCAGGCGCGCGGGCTGAGCACCCGACCGGTGTGCTGGGTCGACCGCTCCCGCTGGCTGCGATCCGTCACGGCGCCCTCCTCCCCCACGGTGTGCGGCTTGCAGGGTACGCCGCCGGACCAGTCGCGGCCGGGCGGCCGCCAGCAGTGACCGATGTCACCGCGTGTCCTCGCCGGTCGGGTCCGACCTGGCTTGGAGACGGGTGTCGGTGCGCCGCCCGACGGGTGGGTCGGGCCGTGGTCAGGGGGTGAGGGACGGCCCGACCCACCCGCGCCTCGGCGGGAGGGCGGGGTGATGCCGTGGGACGGCGTCGTGGGCGGCGTCCCACGGAGCAGACCGGGGA
>NZ_SMKF01000085.1 GCF_004348325.1 Micromonospora sp. KC213
GGGTTGGTCGGGGTGGGCGGCACGGTGTTGCTCCGGGGTGTATTCGCGGGGGATCTGGCAAAGGTCAGGCACGGGGAGGAAACCGTGACGACAACAGTACGGGGAGATACGGAAATTGCGTGATCATGCGCATGGAAGCGTTCCCAGAAACCGTCGCGAACGCGGATAGTCGTGATGGCTGTGCCTATTGTCACCGAATGGTCCCAGGCCACTCGATGTTCGCTTAACCTTCGCGCACCGATCGCTGACGACGCCGGGATTGCCGGCGGTCGGCTCCGGGGTACCAGAAAACTAAACCTTCGTTAAGTGTCATTCCGGCGCGTGTGGGAGGATCTGGTGGCAGCACAGCAGACGGTCGAGCACAAGTACGTCTACGACTTCGCCGAAGGAAACAAGGACCTCAAGGACCTGCTCGGCGGCAAGGGGGCAAACCTGGCCGAGATGAACAACCTCGGCCTGCCGGTCCCGCCCGGCTTCACGATCACCACCGAGGCGTGCAAGGCGTACCTGGCCACCGGTTCGGAACCGGACGGCCTGGCCGACCAGATCGAGGCGCACCTGCAGGCCCTGGAACGGACGATGGGCCGCCGGCTCGGCGACCCGGACGACCCGCTGCTGGTGTCCGTACGCTCCGGAGCGAAATTCTCCATGCCCGGCATGATGGAGACCGTCCTCAACGTCGGCCTCAACGACCGAAGCGTCGTGGGACTCGCCCGCCAGGCCTCCGGCACCGACCAGGCCGCCTCCGGCGGCGCGGACCGGTTCGCCTGGGACTCCTACCGCCGCCTGATCCAGATGTTCGGCAAAACCGTGTGCGAGGTGCCGGGCGAGGAGTTCGAGCACGCCCTCGACGAGGTCAAGCGCGCCAAGGGTACGCACAACGACCTGGACCTCGACGCCGACGACCTGCGCGGGCTGGTCGACGCGTACAAGAAGATCTTCGCCAAGCACACCGGGCGGGAGTTCCCGCAGGAGCCGCGGGAACAGCTCGACCTGGCCATCCGGGCGGTCTTCGACTCGTGGAACGCCGACCGGGCGGTGCTCTACCGCCGCCAGGAGCGCATCCCGGCCGACCTCGGCACCGCCGTGAACGTGGTTTCCATGGTCTTCGGCAACCTCGGCCCCGACTCCGGCACCGGCGTGGCCTTCACCCGCGACCCCGGTAGCGGCACGCAGGGCATCTACGGCGACTACCTGGCAAACGCCCAGGGCGAGGACGTCGTCGCCGGCATCCGCAACACCGTGCCGTTGCAGCAGCTGGAACAACTCGACAAGAAGTCCTACGACGAACTGCTCGGGATCATGGCCCGGCTGGAGCAGCACTACAAGGACCTCTGCGACATCGAGTTCACCATCGAACGCGGCAAGCTCTGGATGCTCCAGACCCGGGTCGGCAAGCGTACCGCCGCCGCCGCGTTCGTCATCGCCGGCCAACTCGTCGACGAGGGCCTGATCGACCTCGACGAGGCGTTGCACCGGGTCAACGGTGCGCAGCTCGCCCAACTGATGTTCCCCCGCTTCCAGCTCGACCACGGCATCCAGCCGGTAACCAAGGGGATCGGCGCGTCCCCGGGCGCCGCCTCCGGCAAGGTGGTGTTCACCTCCGCCCGCGCCGTGGAACTGGCCGCCCAGGGCGAGTCGGTGATCCTGGTGCGTCGGGAGACCAACCCGGACGACCTCAACGGCATGATCGCGGCCCAGGGCATCCTCACCTCGCGCGGTGGCAAGACCAGCCACGCCGCCGTGGTGGCCCGGGGCATGGGCAAGACCTGCGTCTCCGGCGCCGACGAGTTGGACGTCAACGTCCCGGCGAAGCGGTTCACGGTGGGTGGGCAGGTGGTCGACGAGGGCGACCTCGTCTCCATCGACGGCACCACCGGCCTGGTCTACCTGGGTGAGGTGCCGGTCATGCCCTCGGAGGTGGTGCAGTACTTCGAGGGCGAGCTCGACCCGGAGCGGACCGACGACGCGCTGGTGCGGGCCGTACACCGGATCATGACGCACGCCGACGCGACCCGGCGGCTGCGGGTACGCGCGAACGCCGACACCGGTGCCGACGCGGCACGGGCGCGGCGCTTCGGCGCCGAGGGCATCGGCCTGTGCCGGACCGAGCACATGTTCCTGGGCGACCGACGGGAACTGGTCGAGCGGCTCATCCTCGCCGGCACCGACGCCGAACGGGAGGACGCCCTCGCCGCGCTGCTGCCGTTGCAGCGGGCCGACTTCATCGAGATCTTCCGGGAGATGGACGGCCTGCCGGTCACCGTCCGGCTGATCGACCCGCCGCTGCACGAGTTCCTGCCCCCGTTGGAGCAGCTCGCGGTCAACGTGGCGGTCGCCCAGGAACGCGGCGAGGACGTGGCCAAGGAGGAGGCGCTGCTGGCCGCCGTCCGGCGGATGCACGAGGAGAACCCGATGCTCGGGCTGCGCGGCGTCCGCCTGGGCCTGGTCATCCCCGGTCTGTTCGCCATGCAGGTCCGGGCGATCGCCGAGGCTGCCGTCGAGGTCACCCGGGCCGGCGGGTCGGCCTGCCCGGAGATCATGGTGCCGCTGGTCGGCGCGGTGCAGGAACTGGAGACGGTACGGGTCGAAGCCGAGAAGATCATTGCCGAGGTGGTCGGGGACAGCGGCGTCGAGGTGTTGATCGGCACGATGATCGAGGTGCCCCGGGCGGCGCTGACCGCCGGGCAGATCGCCGAGGCGGCGGAGTTCTTCTCCTTCGGCACCAACGACCTGACCCAGATGGGCTGGGGTTTCTCCCGCGACGACGTCGAGGGCGCGTTCTTCTGGCGCTACCTCGAACTGGGCATCTTCGGCATCTCCCCGTTCGAGTCCATCGACACCGACGGGGTCGGCCGGCTGGTCCGGATCGCCACCGAGGAGGGGCGGGCGGCCCGCCCCGGGCTGAAACTCGGCGTCTGCGGCGAACACGGTGGCGACCCCGACTCGGTGCACTTCTTCCACGAGGTCGGCCTGGACTACGTCTCCTGCTCCCCGTTCCGGGTCCCGGTGGCCCGGCTGGAGGCCGGTCGGGCCGTCGTCTCCAGCACCGGCTCGGACAGCCGTTGACCCGACCGGCGGCTGCGCCTCAGTCGGCGCCGCCGCCGGTCGGTGGCCGTTGCCCGGCAGCCGGCGGGCCGGCGACCGTGGCGCCCGATCGCCGCCGCGCCGTCGCAGGCCGGCACCGCGTAACCTGGGCACCCGCGAGGAGTTCCGTACGGCGGAGGGTGGCCGCATGACCAGCGCCTGGGCCGCGGTGTTCGACGCCGGTGACCGGGCCCGCCCGGCCGGCCGGTGGGTGGGGGGCCGCCGCGGCCCGCGGGCGAGAGGCTGACCGTGTCGGCCGACCCGCCCCTCGCCGAACCCGACCTCGCCGACGTGTCGGGCGTCGACACCCGTCGGTTCGTCGACGAGACGCCGAAGGACACCGGCCGCGGCCGGTCGCCGTACGAGCGGGACCGTGCCCGGGTGCTGCACTCCGCGGCGTTCCGGCGGCTGGCCGCGAAGACCCAGGTGCACGTCGCCGGCACCGACGACTTCCTGCGTACCCGGCTGACTCACTCGCTGGAGGTGGCGCAGATCGCCCGGGAGATGGGCGCCCGCCTCGGCTGCGACCCGGACGTGGTGGACACCGCGGGGCTCGCCCACGACCTCGGCCACCCGCCGTTCGGCCACAACGGTGAGGACATCCTGGACCGGCTCGCCGCGAGCTGCGGCGGCTTCGAGGGCAACGCGCAGACGCTGCGGGTGCTGACCCGGCTGGAGGCCAAGGTGCTGGGCCCGGACGGGACGTCGGCCGGGCTGAACCTGACCCGGGCCGCGCTCGACGCGGTCAGCAAGTACCCCTGGCCCCGCCGGCCGGAGCTGCGCAAGTTCGGGGTGTACGCGGACGACCGCCCGGTCTTCGACTGGCTGCGCATCGGCGCACCGGCCGGCGGTGAGCCGCCCACCGGTGTCCGGCGGTGCCTGGAGGCGCAGGTGATGGACTGGGCCGACGACGTGGCGTACTCGGTGCACGACGTGGAGGACGGCATCCACGGCGGGTACGTGTCACTGCGTCCCCTGCTGGACGACCCGGACGAGCGGGCCGCGCTCTGCGCCGACGTGGCGGCGGTCTACTCCGGCGAGTCCCCGGCCGACCTGGGCGAGGCGCTGGTGGAACTGCTCGCCGAGCCGGTGCTCGCCCCGCTGGCCGCGTACGACGGCAGCCATCGCGCGCAGGCGGCGCTGAAGGCGATGACCAGCCTGCTCACCGGCCGGTTCGTCGCCGACGTGGTGAGCGCCACCCGGGACCGTCACGGCCCCGGCCCGCACCGCCGGTACGCCGCCGACCTGGTGGTGCCGCGGCCGGTCCGGGCCCGGTGCGCGCTGCTCAAGGGCATCGCCTGGCGGTACGTGATGCGCCGGCCGGGCGCCCGGGCCCGCTACGAGCGGCAGCGGGAGATCCTCACCGAGCTGGTCACGGCGCTCGCCGACCGGGCACCCGAGGTGCTCGATCCGGTCTTCGCGCCGCTGTGGCGGGCCGCGCCGGACGACCCCGCCCGGCTGCGGGTGGTGATCGACCAAGTCGCCTCGCTCACCGACCCGGCCGCCGTGGCCTGGCACGACCGTCTGACCCGACCCGGCGCCTGACTCCGGCCGTCCAGCTCGGGCCGGCCGGTGGCGCGGGTCGGTGACTGCATGATCGGCTTGTTAGGTTAACCTAACCTCATGTCGGAGCGCGCGAAGATGGTCACCGCCGCCACGGTCCTGCGGACCGAGCGGCCCACCCCCCACCTGATCCGACTGGTGTTGGGAGGGCAGGAGCTGGCCGGACTCCCGGTGGGGGAGTACACCGACCACTACGTGAAGCTGGTCTTCGCGCCGGAGGGCGTCACGTACCCGCACCCGACCGACCTGGCCACCATCAAGCGGGAGTTCCCGGCCGAGCAGTGGCCCCGGCTGCGCGCGTACACGGTCCGGGCCTTCGACCCGCTGGCCGGCGAGCTGACCCTCGACGTGGTGCACCACGGCGACGAGGGGCTGGCCGGACCCTGGGCGGCCCGGCTGCGCCCCGGCGACGAGGTGCGTTTCGTCGGCCCCGGCGGGGCGTACGCGCCGGACCCGACGGCGGACTGGCACCTGTTGGTGGGCGACGAGAGCGCTCTGCCCGCCATCGGCGCGGCGCTGGAGCGGGTGCCGGTCGGCGTCCCGGCCGTGGTCCTGGTCGAGGTGGACGGCCCGGCCGACGAGCAGCGGCTGTCCAGCCCGGGTGCGGTGACGCTGACCTGGCTGCACCGCGGCGACCGGCCGGTCGGCGAGGCACTGGTCGCCGCGGTGCGGGCGCTGGAGTTCCCGCCGGGCCGGGTGCACGCGTTCGTGCACGGTGAGGCGACGTTCGTCAAGGAGCTGCGCCGGCTGCTGCGGGTCGACCGTGGGGTGCCCCGGGAGGCGCTGTCCATCTCCGGCTACTGGCGGCGCGGGATGGACGACGAGGGCTGGCGCTCCACGAAGCCGGACTGGAACCGTCAGGTCGAGGCCGAGGAGGTCGCCGCCGTCGCGGGTTGACCGCCGTGCGCCGCGCGCCGGTCCCCCCGGCTACGGGCTGTCGGTCCGGCAGGGCAGGATGTAGGGCCGAGGGGGTGGCAGGAGATGGCTGGGCGGATCCGGGACGAGGACATCGCGCTGGTCCGGGAGCGCACCTCCATCGCCGAGGTCATCGCGGACACGGTGACCCTCCGGTCGGCCGGCGGCGGCAACCTCAAGGGCCTCTGCCCGTTCCACGACGAGAAGAGCCCGTCGTTCAACGTCTCGCCCGCCCGCAACGTCTTCTACTGCTTCGGCTGCGGGGTGGGCGGCGACGCGATCAAGTTCCTGATGGACGCCGAGCATCTCAGTTTCGTCGAGTCCGTCGAGCGGCTCGCCGCCCGCGCCGGCCTCCAACTGCGGTACGTGGAGAACGACCAGGCCGCGCCGCGCAGCCGCCCGCAGCAGGGGCAGAAGCAGCGGCTGGTGGCCGCGCACGCCGCCGCCGTGGAGTTCTACCAGGCCCAGCTCACCACGGCCGGGGCCCGACCGGCCCGGGAGTTCCTGGCCCAGCGTGGCTTCGACCGGGCCGCCGCCGAGCGGTACGGCTGCGGGTTCGCCCCCGACGGCTGGGACCTGCTCACCCGGCACCTGCGTCAGCAGGGATTCAGCCACGACGAACTGGTCACCGCCGGGCTGTCCCGGCCGGCCCGGTCCGGCTCGTTGATCGACCGGTTCCGCCGCCGGCTGCTCTGGCCGATCCGGGACCTGGCCGGCGACGTGATCGGCTTCGGCGCCCGCAGGCTCTTCGACGACGACGACGGCCCGAAGTACCTCAACACCCCCGAGACGCCGATCTACAAGAAGTCACACGTCCTCTACGGCATCGACCAGGCCAAGCGGGAGATCGCCAAGCAGGGCAAGGTGGTCGTCGTCGAGGGCTACACCGACGTGATGGCCTGCCACCTGGCCGGCGTGCCGACCGCCGTGGCCACCTGCGGCACGGCCTTCGGCGCGGACCACATCACCGTGCTGCGCCGGCTCCTGCTGGACACCGACGACGTGGCCGGCGAGATCATCTTCACCTTCGACGGGGACGCCGCCGGCCAGAAGGCCGCGCTGCGCGCCTTCGAGGACGACCAGCGCTTCGTCGGGCGTACCTTCATCGCCGTCAGCCCGGACAACATGGATCCGTGCGATCTGCGCCTGGCCAAGGGCGACCTGGCGGTCCGCGACCTGGTCGCCCGCCGTGAGCCGCTGGTCGACTTCGCGCTGCGCCACGTGATCAACCGGTACGACCTGGACACCGTGGACGGCCGGGTGGAGGCGATGCGCCGCGCCGCCCCCCTGGTCGCCAGGATCAAAGACCGGGAGAAGCGGCCGGAGTACGTCCGCAAGCTCGCCGGTGATCTCGGCATGGAGATCGAGCCGGTACAGCGCGCCGTGCTCGCCGCGGCCCACGCCCCCGGCGGCGAACGGGAGCCGGCGAGACCCGCCCGCGACCGGGCCGCCACTCCCGCGCCGGCGGTGGACAGCCCGCAGTCGATGGTCGAGCGGGAGGCGTTGAAGCTCGCCCTCCAGGAGCCGGTGCTGGCCGGTCCGATGTTCGACGCCGTCGAGGCCACGGAGTACCGCCATCCGGTGCACACGGCGGTCCGGGCGGCGGTCGCGGCGGCCGGCGGGGTCACGGCGGCGACCGGCGGGGCGGTCTGGATCGAGTCGGTCCGCGACGCCTGCGCGGACCTGGCCGCCCGGGCGCTCGTGGGCGAGCTGGCCGTCGAGCCGCTGCGCATCGACGGCGAGCCCGACCCGCGCTACGTGTCGATCACCATGGCCCAGCTCCAATGGGGTTCGGTCACCAGCCGGATCCGGGATCTCAAATCCAAGATCCAGCGGATCAACCCGGTGAACAACAAGGACGAGTACTTCGCCCTGTTCGGGGAACTGCTCTCGCTGGAACAGCACGCGCGGGCGCTGCGCGAGCAGGCCGCGGGAGGACTGTGATGGGACTGTTCAGCCGCAAGCCCAAGCTGCCCCCCGCCGCCCGGCCGCCGCTGGCCGCCGACGAGCGGGTGCTGGCCTGGGCCGCCGCCGGCAACGGCGAGGGCGACGGCGTGGTGGTGGCCAGCAACCTCGGGCTGTGGCTGCCCGGCCGGGGGCATCGGCTGGGCTGGCACGACATCCTCAAGGCGGTCTGGTCCGGCCGCGAGCTGACCGTCACCCCCGCCGAGCCAATCACCGAACGGGACGGGTACCGGGTGGTCGCCGACTGCCCCGCCGAGACATATCTGCTGCTCGACCCGGGCGACCTGCCGCACCAGGTGCGGGCCCGGGTGACCCGCTCGGTGGCGTGGACCGCCCACCACCGGCTGCCCGGTGGCGCGGGCCGGATCGCGGCCCGGCGGGTCGCCGGTGTGGACGGTCTGACCTGGACGGTACGCCTGGACCCCGGCACCCCCGCCGACGACGAGGTGCTGGCCGAAACCGATCGGCTGGTCGCCGACGCCCGCGCCACCACCGCCCCCGCCGACATCTGACCGGCCGGTTGGCGTCGCGCGCCCGGCCAGCGCCCGTGCCCCGGCCCAGGGCGCCGATCAGCCGCCCTGGTAGAAGCGGACCGCTCCCGGGTGCAGCGGGACCGGGTCGGTGCCCGAGGCGCTCTGCCGGGTGAAGTTCGCCGCCTCCGGGTGCGCGTCGACCAGGTCACTCTGGTGGGCGAAAAGCAGCCGGGTCAGGTCGTACGCGAGCTGCTCGGGCATGTCGGCACCGACCAGGATGAGGTTCGGTACCACCACCGTTGGCGTGCCGGTCCGCGTCCCGTAGACGTCCTTGCGCAGTTCGGCGGTGCCGTACACCGAGCCGTACGTCGCGTTCAACGGGTCGATCAGGTCGGCGATCGGCAGCAGCTCGAACGCGCCGGGCGCGCCGGCGAGCAGGTCGGCGATGCCCGGGGTGGGCAGGCCGCCGGAGAAGAACATCGCGTCCAGGGTGCCGGCCCGCATCCGGGCGACCGTCTCGGGCAGGGACAGGGTGAACCGGCGGACGTCCCGATCCGGGTCGATCCCTGCGGCCGAGAGCAACCGACCGGCGATGATGTCGGTGCCGGACCTGGGCGAACCGGTGGAGATTCGCTTTCCGCGCAGGCTCGCGAAGTCCCTGACCTCGGCCTTCGCCCGGACGATCACGTGGGTGTAGTTGCTGTACACCCGGGCCAGCGCGCGGACCGGCTGGGGCTGGCGGAACGCCCCCCGGCCGACGACCGCGTCGGCCGCGGTGTCGGCGAGGCTGAACGCGATCTCCATGTCGCCGCCGGCCAGCCGGGTGATGTTGTCCACCGACGCGCCGGTCGGCTCGGCCCGCGCCTCGTACCCGGGCAGGTGCCGGCTGATCACATCGGCGTAGCCGCCGCCGAGCTGGTAGTACACGCCCGTCGTGTTGCCGGTGGCCAGGAAGATCCGCCCGCCGTGCCAGACCTCGGGATGCCCCTCGGCCGGCCCGCACCCCGCCGTGAGGACGGCGACCAACACCGCCGCCAACCACCGTGCCGGCCAACCGGTCACGCCCGGACCGCCGGTTCCAGCGCCTCGGCCACCCGCTGCACGAGAGTGGCCGTCTCGAAGCCGACCTGGCCGAGGTCGCAGCCGGGTGCCGCCAGCACCCCCAGCAGCGCCCGCTCACCGACCGCCATCACCAGCAGCACCCCGCCGTCCATGTCGACGATCTGCTGCCGTACCCGGCCGGCCGCCATCAGCCGTGCCGCGCCGACGGTCAGGCTGGCCAGTCCGCTGATCACCGCGGCGAGCTGGTCCACCTGATCGGGGGAGAGATCCGGCGAGGAGGCGAGCCGCAGACCGTCCTGGGAGACCGCCACGGCGTGCGAGACGTCCGGCACCCGGTCGGCGAAGTTTGTCAGGAGCCAGTCGAGGCCGGCGTTCACGGGTGAGGTCATTGTGGTCTCCCAATCGGTCCGTTGTGCTGGTCACGTCGCATCGCGCTGGACACGCCCTCGGCGAGGGCGGAGAGCCGGGCCCGTACCACCTCCGGGTCGAGCGGGTCGTCCGCCCGCGCCACCGGCGGGGCGTCGCTCAGCGCGGTGGGTAGCGCGCCGCCACGGGTACGGCGGGGCAGGCCCGTTCCGGTCGTGGCCGCCCCGGCTGGCGGCGATGGGGCGGGGTGCGCCGTGGCCGTCACCATTGCCAGGGCCGTCGGCGGCCCGCTGCGGGGCTGGAACCAGGCGGCCGACGCGGTGGGCTGCCGGTCGTTCGTCACCGGCGCGATCGGGCTGGCCGGTGCCGGCGGCGGGCGGCGGGACACCGCCTCGACCCGGGTGAGCGCCTGCTCCGGGATCTCGACCCGGGCGACCGTGCCCTGTCTGCTGTTGTGCAACTGCACCCGGATGCCGTGCCGGGCGGCGAGGTGCGCCACCACGTGCAACCCCATGCTGCCGGCCGCCGCGCTGGAGAGCACGGCGGGGGCGAGGAGCCGCTGGTTGATCTCGGCGAGTCGGCTCTCGCTGATGCCGATGCCCTGGTCGTGGACCCGCAGGGTGAGCCCGACGACGGTACGGCGGCCGTCGACGTGCACCGGCGTGTGTGGTGGTGAGTAGGTGGTGGCGTTCTCCAGCAGCTCGGCGAGGAGGTGGACCAGGTAGCCCACCGCCGCGCCGCGCACGGCGACGGCCGGCACGTCGATCTCGACCCGTTGGTAGTCCTCGATCTCGGAGACGGCCGCGCGGACCACGTCGGCGAGCAGATGGTCGGCCTCCTGCGCGCGTCCCGGCTCGCCACCGGCGAGGACCAGCAGGTTCTCCCCGTTGCGGCGCATCCGGGCGGCGAGATGGTCCAGGGCGAACAGCCGGGCCAACGCGTCCGGGTCGGTCTCCTCGCGTTCGAACTCGTCGAGCAGCCGCAGCTGCCGGGTGATCAGCGTCCGGATCCGGCGGGCCAGTGCCTCCGCCATCCTGGTGACGTCCCGCCGCAGCTCGGCCTGCTCGCCGGCGAGGCGCAGCGCGGCCTGGTGCACCGTGTCGAACGCCTCGGCGACCTGGGCGACCTCGTCGCGGCCCTGCCGGACATCGGCGGCGAGCCGGGTGCCCGCACCCTTGTTCGGCACTCCCTCGCCGGCAGAGATGGCGGTGATCCGTGCCGGCAGCTCGGTGTGGGCCATGGTCAGCGCCGCGGCGCGCAACCGGCGCAGTCGGCGGCTGGTGCGTACGGCGAGCAGGGCGGCGGTCAACAGCGAGGTGGCAGCGACCGTGGTGGTGGCGCCACCGGTGACCAGGGCCCGCCAGCGGGCTTCGCGGGTCAGGCGCGCCGCCTGCAGGTCGAGGTTCTCGGACAGTTCCCGCCCGAGGAGGTTGTACCGCCGGATGACGCCGCTCTGCGCCACGTACCAGGCGTCGCCGTCGGCGACGGTGTCGCCCTCGGCGGCGGCGTCGCGCATCCGCCGCGCGGTTGTCACGTCGCTGCCGGCCAGCAGCCGGTCATGGGCGGCCCGTGCCGCGCGGCTGGCGAGCCGGGTGAACTCGGCCTGGCGCTGCTCGTGCGCGCCGCGCAGCCGACCGAGCCGGACCAGTTCTCCCGGGGCCAGCTCACCCCGGACGAAGACCGTTCGGAGCAGGTCGCGTTCCCGCGAGGACAGGTGTTCCTGGGCGGCCACGGCCGCCACCTCGCGGGCCGCGTTGGCCAGGCCGATGTCGCGCAACTGGGCCGGCAGCGCGTCGGCGACGGTGAGCAGGGAGCCGACCAGCGCCAGGTAGGTCCCGTCCGCGGTCCCGGAGCGCGTGGCGGCCTCCCGGGCCTGGCCCAGCCGGTCGAGCTGGCTGTCGGCGATGTCGAGCATCCGACCGAGGGCCGGTGCCGCCCGGCGGGCCTCACGGGCCGCGGAGCGGTACCGGTCAGCGGCGGTGTCCACCCGCCGCCGCTGCGCGTCGACCAGCGGTCGGCCGCGGGTGCCGCCTCGTTGGCGCAGGGCGGCCGTCTCACCGAGTTCCCGCTCCAGCTCGTGTACCAGGCGCACGGTGGCGGTGGCGGTGCCGGCGAGGACCCGGGCCCGGCCGGCGTCGGTGGCGGCGTCCAGCGCGGTGCCGGTCTGGACGGCCCCCAGTACCACCAGCGTCACGGTCGCCACCAGGATGGGCACGAGGAGCTGGGTGCGTACCGACCAGAGTCGGTCGGTGTGGTCGGCGGGCCGGTTGTGCCGGCGGACGCGGATGGGGTGGGGGAGCGGCACGGTGTCTCCCGGTGTGGGTCGGGGCGGCGGATCGCCGGTGGCGTCGGCCCGGAGCCGGCGTGCGGGTTCAGCTCGGGCCGAGGTCCCACAGGGGGTCGGAAGAACGTACGGAGGACACGAGGGGGCACGATACGCGAACTGCCCACCCCAGAAAACATTGCTCATTGTGATTGCGCCCAGTAGGTCACCAGTCCGCAGATCACACAGAGACACGCAAATGAGGCAGTGTTTTCACGAATAAGGGCGGGCCGGTCGGCAGACATGCTGGATGTCCAGCGAGTCTGCAGTGATCCATCCATGATGGGGGTGTGTCACCGGTTCGGCGGATGATCATCAGGGTGACTGACGGTGACGAAACTGTGCACGCCAAGCCGTCACGCGGTGTCGTCATCGCTACGGTCGGTGCCCGGCCCGGTGCCGGTTGTGGCGAATGTCGAAAGGTGCCGCGGCTGTCGGGGGTCGCCGGTACGGTCGGCCGGTGACCAGTACGGCACCACTCATCCGGGCCCGCGGGCTGGTGAAGCGGTTCGGCGCCTTCACCGCCGTCGACGGCATCGATGTGGACGTCCACCCCGGCGAGGCCTTCGGCTTCCTCGGGCCGAACGGCGCCGGCAAGTCCTCCACCATGCGCATGGTCGGCTGCATCTCCCCGCCCAGCGGAGGTGAGCTGCGCATCCTCGGGATGGACCCGGTACGGGACGGACCCGCCATCAGGGCCCGCCTCGGCGTATGCCCCCAGCTGGACAACCTCGACCCGGATCTGACCGTCCGGGAAAACCTGACCACCTACGCCCGCTACTTCGGGGTTCCCCGCCGCACGGCCCGCGAGCGTGCCGCCGAGCTGCTCGATTTCGTGCAGCTCACCGAACGGGCCGACAGCAGGGTCGAACCGCTGTCCGGCGGAATGAAACGCCGCCTGACCATCGCCCGGGCACTGGTCAACGAACCGGACGTCGTGCTGCTCGACGAGCCGACCACCGGGCTCGACCCGCAGGCCCGTCACCTGGTCTGGGAACGGCTGTTCCGGCTCAAGCAGCAGGGCGTCACCCTCGTGCTGACCACCCACTACATGGACGAGGCCGAGCAGCTCTGCGACCGGCTGGTGGTGATGGACGGCGGCCGGATCGTCGCCGAGGGCTCGCCCCGCGCGCTCATCGAACGGCACTCCACCCGCGAGGTGGTGGAGCTGCGTTTCGCGGCGGAGTCGCAGGAGGCGTTCGCCGGCAAACTCGACGGGCTGGCGGAACGGGTCGAGGTGCTGCCCGACCGGATCCTGCTCTACGTCGCCGACGGGGACACGGCCGTCACCCAGGTCGAGGCGCGCGGCCTCACCCCGGCCGCCGTCCTGGTCCGGCGCAGCAGCCTGGAGGACGTCTTCCTGCACCTCACCGGGCGCACCCTCGTCGACTGACCGCACTGCGGCGGGTGACGTAGCATCGGCGGCCGAAACGGGGAGGCCGCATCATGGAAGCTTGGTCACGGCGTCAGGCGGGACTGGCCGCGCTCTGTCTCGGTGTCTTCGCCACCATCTGGTTCAGCGTGCCGGCGGCCGAGTCGCCGCTGCGTACCCTGCTCGTGGTGGCCAGCGGCGGGGCGTTGCTGACCGCGCTCGGCGGCGCCGCTCTGGTGCTGCGCGCGGGCCGGGCCGGGGGCGCGCTGCCGCGCGACCGGCGGTACCTCGTCATCGTCGCCGTCGAGTTCGCCGCGGCGGTGCTCGGCGCCGCGCTGCTCGCCGCCCTCGGGCAGGCGGAGTACGTCCCCGTGCTGGTTTGCGCCGTGGTCGGTGCGCACTTCCCGCCGCTTGCCCCGGTGCTCGGCGACCGGCTGCTGGTGCCACTCGGGGTGGCGATGTGCCTGGTCGCCCTGGCCGGGCTGGTCGCCGCGCTCGTCATGTCGACCCCGGCAGCGCTGGTCGTCGGCACCGGCGCGGGCCTGCTGCTCTGGGCGTACGCCCTACTCGCCCTGCTCCGCGCGGCCCGCGCCGGACGGGTCGCCGGCCGGTAAAGCCGCGACACCCCGGCCGGCGACCGTAGGGTCTTGTCGTACCCGTTCGGTAGGAAGACCGGGTAACGGACGGTGGGTGGGGCCTGGAGGTGGCGACCGAGGTGAGCGTGGCGCAGCGGTCGCGACCCGAGTTGCCCCGGGTGCCGGCGATGACGGTGCTGGCCTACCACCTGACCGGCTACCGTCGCACCTGGCGCGCCGGCGTCTTCTCCTCCTTCCTGCTGCCCACCCTGACCGTGCTCGGTTTTGGTCTGGGCGTCGGCGGCTACGTCGACCAGGGCGTGAACGGGGTGCCCTACCTGGAGTGGATCGTGCCCGGGCTGCTCGCCTCCACCGCGCTGCAGGTGGCGATCGCCGAGTCGACCTTCCCGGTGTTCGCCAACTTCCAGTGGACCAGGTCGTACACCGCACAGAACGCCGCGCCGCTGCGTGTCGGCGACATCGTCGCCGGTCACCTGGCCTTCGTGCTGTTCCGGGCGGTCACCGCCAGCGCCGCGTTCCTGCTGGTGACGACGCTGCTCGGGGCGGTGGCCTCGGCCTGGGCGGTGCTCACCCTGCCGGTGGTGGCGCTGCTCGCCCTGGCGGTGGCCGCGCCCACCTTCGGATACGCCGCCGCCGTGTCCAGCGACAGTTGGCTGGCGATGCTCTTCCGGTTCGCGGTCATCCCGACGACGCTCTTCGCCGGTGTCTTCTTCCCGGTCGAGTCGCTGCCCGGCGGCCTGCGCCACCTGGCGTACGCGACCCCGCTCTGGCACGCCGTCGACCTGTGCCGCGCGGCCATGCTGGGTGCGCCGCCGCAGTGGTCCGTCCCCGGGCACCTGCTCTACCTCGCCGCCTGGGCGGTGGGCGGCTGGGCGTTGGCCGTCCGTCGGTTCCGTCGCCGGCTGGTGGTATAGGAGAGCCCGCCCATGGTCACCCTCGTCCTGCCCCGGCTGCTCGGCGTCGCCGCCGCCACCCGTCGCTCCGCCGCGATGGTCGAGCGGAACGTGACGGCGCTCAAGTGGGTCTACTGGCTGCTGCTCGTCTCCGGGTTCGTCGAGCCGGTGCTCTACCTCTTCTCGATCGGTGTGGGGGTGGGCCGGCTGATCGACGGCATGACCCTGCCCGGCGGTCGGGTGGTGGCGTACGCCGTCTTCGTCGCCCCGGCCATGCTCGCCTCGTCCGCGATGAACGGGGCGCTCGCCGAGACCACCTTCAACTTCTTCGGCAAGTTCAAGTACCAGAAGCTCTACGACGGCATCATCGCCACACCGGTGCGGCCGTTCGAGATCGCCCTCGGCGAGCTGGCCTGGGCGATGGTGCGCGGCTCGGCGTACTCGGCGGCGTTCCTCGCGGTGATGGTGGCGATGGAGCTCACCACCGTCGGGCGTGCCCTGGTGGCGTTCCCCGCGGCGGTGCTGACCGGCTTCGCGTTCGGGGCTTCCGGCATGGCCCTGGCCACGTTCATGCGCAGTTGGCAGGATTTCGATCTCATGGGGTCGGCGCAGTTCGTCCTCTTCCTCTTCTCCGGCACCTTCGTGCCCGCCGAGGCGTACCCGGCGGTGCTGCGCTGGCTGGTCGAGCTGACCCCGCTCTACCGCGCGGTGCACCTGCTCCGGGGCATCTGCGTGGACGGGGGCGGCTGGGCGGTGCTGCCCGACGTGCTCTACCTGCTGGCACTGACCGCGCTCGGGTTGGCCGTCGCGGCGCGGCGGATGGTGGGCCTGCTCTACCGCTGACTGGTTACCGGTCGTCCTGTTGCGGGCATGAGCAGGACATCACCGACCACGAGGAGGGGCGCATGGCCACCGACGACAGGCCGGACGGCCCGACCGACCTGCCCGGCCGCGGGTGGGTGGCGGCGTTGCGGCGCACCATCCGGGAGTTCAGGGACGACAGCCTCGTCGACTGGGCCGCCGCACTGACCTACTACGGCGTGCTCTCCATCTTCCCCGGCGTGCTGGTGCTGATCTCCCTGCTCGGCCTGCTCGGCGAGCGGGCCACCACCGGGGTACGGGACACCGTCAACCAGGCGGTGCCGCAGGCCGACATCCGCCGGATCATCGAGGGCGCGATCGACCAGGCGGGCGCGTCCGGCGGGTTGGCCAGCCTCGCCGCGATCGTCGGTCTGCTCGCCGCCTTCTGGTCCGCCTCCGGCTACATCGCCGCCTTCATGCGCGCCTCGAACGCCATCTACGACGTACCCGAGGGGCGGCCGATCTGGAAGACGTTGCCGATCCGGCTCGGGGTGACCGCGGTGATCGGGGTACTGCTGCTGGCCAGCGCGGTGATCGTGGTCTTCACCGGCGGCTTCGCCGAGCAGGTAGGCAGCGCCGTCGGGGTCGGCTCCACCGCCGTGGCGGTGTGGAACATCGCCAAGTGGCCGGTGCTGTTGGTCCTGGTCAGCCTGATCTTCGCGATCCTCTACTGGGCCTCGCCGAACGCCCGGCACGGCGGCTTTCGCTGGGTCAGCCCGGGTGGGGTGCTGGCCGTGCTGATCTGGCTGGTGATCTCCGGCCTCTTCGGCCTCTACGTCAGCAACTTCGGGTCGTACAACAAGACCTACGGGGCGCTCGCCGGGGTGATCATCTTTCTGGTGTGGCTCTGGCTGAGCAACATCGCCATCCTGCTCGGCGCGGAGTTCGACGCCGAGCTGGAACGTAGCCGGGCCATCTCCGCCGGCCACCCGCCGCAGGAGGAGCCGTACGTCGAGCTGCGTGACGACCGCAAGCTCCGGAAGAAGCGCAACGCGGCCGGGAAGCGCTGACCGGGTCCAGGCCCCGCGGTGGGCCGGCCCCCGTCTTCAGGTACGGGTGGGCAACCAACGCACGTCGGGCCGGTCACCGTGCGGTGACCGGCCCGACGGGACGTACGTGATCAGGCGTTCATGCCGTTGGCGCCCGAGCCGGGAGCCTTGGGCTTCGGGGTGGTGCTCGACGAGCTGGTGGCGTTGGTCGGGCTGGTGGAGCTGCTGCCCGACTTGGCGCCGACGGTGGCCGGGGTGCCCGCGAAGGTGTCGTCCGCCGGGGTGAGCCCCGGCTTGCTGCCGTTGCCGCCCAGCTTCTCGCCCAGCTTGGACTGACCGAGCTTGTCCTTGCCCTCCGAGTAGAGCCGGGTCGCCTGGGCCTGCGCGACACCGGCCGCCTCCTGCACGGTCGGGTGGTCGAGCACCTTGCGGCCACGGACGACCAGCTCCTCGTACTTCTCCCGGCCGGCACGGGCGCCCAGGACGAAGCCCGCAGCCAGCCCGCCAAGAAACATGATCTTTCCGCGCATGGCGGCTCCTTCCGTACCTGACGCTCCGCCGTTCCCCGTCCGCACACCGGACCGGGATCGACCTGTTCGCGCCTGCGTCCTCTGTCAACAGCTAACTACCCATCCTGCTCCGCAGTCATACCTCGTGGTGCGGGGATGGTGATTTGTCCCCATTATTGGTTTGCGGCCGGCCGGGGTGCCGTCCGATCGGCATCCGCCACGCCGGGTGTTGAACGCGGAGGTAACCCTCTGGACCGAACCCCCGGGGAATCCTGTACTCTTGTGCCGTCGCCGAGCGCCGGAGAGATCCGGAGTGAGACGACGTACGGTCCCCCGTAGCTCAATTGGCAGAGCAGCCGGCTGTTAACCGGCAGGTTTTTGGTTCGAGTCCAAACGGGGGAGCTCAGCTCCGCATCGAGCCCGTCGGCCCCAGGCCGGCGGGCTTACGTCTGTAGCGCCCCGCCCGCGCCATAGCCATCCGCGGTCGACGACGGCCCGGGCCGATCCGGGCCGCCGAGACGTCGGCGTCCGGCACCGAACGGTGCCGCTCGGCGGCGTAATGCTCGCGGGCCGCGCCGGGCGTGATTGCGGGCACTCGCGGAGGGGTGCCGACTGTTATCCTCGCGTAGCCCATCGTGCCGGCGAGCGCATGATCGTTCCTGCCGGTTCGGTGGTGGCCGGTGATCCCCGGGGCGGGTTACGATCCGGCGCGGCAACGGGGCGGTAGCTCAGCCGGTTAGAGCAGGGGACTCATAATCCCTCGGTCGCGGGTTCGAGTCCCGCCCGCCCCACCATCAGGAAGCAGGCTTGACCTGCTGTTTCTTGCTGGCTTTGCGATCTTTTCCACTGTTCGGCGTCGATGAAGATGGCCGCTGTGAGCCCGAGGTGAGCCCGGCGGTGCGCTGGGAACGCTGGCGGGGGACCAGCCGGGCGGCTGCTTCCGCCGCTTCGCGTGCCAGTTCCGGCAGAACCGAGGTGTAGGTGTCGGACGTCAGTGAAATCGAAGAGTGGCCGAGCATGTCCTGAACCACCTTCATCTCGGTGCCTGCCGCGAGAGCGATCGTGGCCGCGCCGTGGCGGAGGTCGTGCAGGCGGATCGGCGGCAGGCCCGCCTTGCGCACCAGCCGATCGAAGTAGTCCGACAGCCAGTTGGGCTCGACCCACTCGCCGGCCGGGCGGGTGAACAGACGCCCGCTCTCGACCCACGCCGCGCCGGCTTCCTCCCTGGCCTTCTGCTGCCGCTTGAGGTGGCGCTTGGCTACCTTCAGGCTGTCGGCGTCGAGAGCGACGATGCGGTTTCCGGCATCGCTCTTGGGCGCGTTCTCCTCAATCTCCCCGGCGACCTCCACGAGTTGCGTGGCGACCGTGAGGGTCTTGCCCTTGAGGTCCAAGTCCTCGGGCCGCAGGCCGCACGCCTCACCCCTACGCAGTCCGCGAAACGCGATCAGATGAAAGAGCGCGTACAGCTCGTCGTCCGCGATGAAGTCGAGGAAGGCCCCGGTCTGTTCTGGGGTCCACACCATGACCGGTGACGGTCTCTCGCCGGTGGCCCGCCACCGTGCAACCCGCTCGTCTGTCCACACCAGGGCCTTCGGCCGGCGCACGGGGTCAAGCTCGACGTGGGCCGCCGGGTTGAAGGTGATCAGCTCTTGCGTGATGGCGTCGTTCAGGGCGGCCCGGAGGGTAGCCCTGGTGTGTCGACGCGTCGTCGGTCCGACAGTGCGGCGGAACGGGGGCATTTCAGCGATGGCAGCGCGCGCAGCGCGTCGACGCTCACGCCCCTTGAGCGACTTCAGCTCATCAATGGCGGCCCGTCGCAGGGTGTTCGCTTCCTCGATCTCGATGTTGCACTCAACAATCGCGTTGAACATCTCGGTCAGGTGCGACACGCGCAGCCGGTCAAGACGGATTGCGCCAATGCGCGGCTTGAGGTGAAGCCGGATGTCCCGGCCGTAACGGTTGATGGTGTTACGGCGGATCTTCCGGCCAGCAAGCCACGTGTCGAGCCAATGGCCGACCGTGATGCGGGCCGTCAGAGACTGGCCGCTACGGAACTTGCGCCGCGTCTCCTCCGGATCGGGCAGCGGTTCCCGGTCGGATGCCACGCGCTCCAGTAGATTCCCCATGCGCTGGCGACCGTCGAGGTCGTCGGCATCGGGTATGGCCAGCAAGGCGCGGATCGCGTCCAGGTCCGCTTGGGCGTCGGTGGCCGACGTGTAGCCGGATCGGCGGAAGGTGCGACGTTCGCCGTCGGCATTCGGCGGAAGCTCCTGTCGGACGCCCCAGGTGCCGTGACGGCGCTGATTGAGCTTCGGGCAGGATTGCCCGTACTGCTTGCCGGTCTCCGGATCCCGGCAGGCGCAGCGACGGAACACTGATCCTCTCAAGGTTCCTCCTGACAGAAGGGGAAGTGGTACCTATAATGGTACCACTTCCCCGACGGTTCGATGGAAGGTGAGTTATGCGACGACGCCGGGTGGTCGAGGCTGCTCAGGGATTGCCGGCGCTACCCGGCGACGAAAAGCGCGACCAGCAGGTCAAGATCCGGCTTACTCCCAGCGAGGTTGAGAAGCTAGTGAGATTGCGACCGGACCTCACCGCCGCCGGCATCGTCGCGCTCCTTGTCGACGACGTGCTGTCAGGTCGGCACGTTCCGCAATGGGCTGCCAAGTCAAGTGATGGCTTGGACGCCGAGTAGTTCCAGGATCTCCGGAACGGGCACGACGTAGCGTCGCCCGACACGAAGAACCCGCACGGGGAATTGCCCACTCTTGGCCAGGGCGTACGCCTTGCTCCGGCCGATACCGAGGATCGCTCCGGCAGTCCCCACATCCGTTGTCACGCCAAGATCACGAACGGCGTCGATGGTCCAAGGGTTGTCAGTCGTGGTGCTCATTGCATGTCTCCTGAGGGATGGTCAACGCTCATGCGAGCGTCATGGGCGGCATCGCGGGCGGCTTGAAGGTCGTCTGCGATGGCGTCGGCGAACATGGCTTGTCCGGCGGTGTGGCCGGTTCCGGCGTAGGTCCAGTGCTTGTCGGTGATGGCGTCGATGTCGTCGTGGGTTTCCTCCTGGTCGTCTTGGTCGCGGCGGTGCTGTTCGCGGGCAGCGCGCAACGCGGTGTAGGTGGTCGAGTAGGCGCGGCTCTTGGTGGCGATGTGGCCTCGGTAGCCGAGTTGGTGTGACCACCGCCGCAGGTTCAGCGACTTGTACTCGGGTCGGCCGCCGAGGGTCCAGCAGGTGCGAATGAGGGTTCGGGCGTGCTCGGTGACGGGGAGTGCCGAGATGGTGATGGCGTCACGGATGGGCCGGTCAACGGTAATGCCGGCGACATCAGGCTTGGTGACGTACTTGGCAATGTAGGACGCCACGGCCCGCTCGGTGAGATCGTCGTCGCCGCCGTGGCCGGGCAGGATGGGCCGGATCTCGAGCTGCGCCCCGAACCGCAGGATCGCATCGAGGCCGGGTACGGCCACATGCACGCGGCGGGTAGCGGTGCGGATGGTCTGCACCAGGAGTGCCAGGGTGGCCCAGGCCGGCGGCGGGATACCGAGGGTGGGGCCGTCAAAGCGCATGACAGCGTGGAAGTGGACCGACCCGCGCCGCTGGTACTCGGCAACTTTGGCGTAGGCGACGCGGACCGCGTTGCGGGCGGCCGTGCGGGAGATTCCCCGGTTAGCGGCAGGGGCTTCGTACAGGTTGCGGTGGAGACGCTGCCACAGGTCGCGGGTGTGGGCGTTCCAGAGCACGGCGGCCGGGTAGTCGTAGCAGTCGCCGCAGATCGGGGAGCCAGTCAGCGGGTCGCCCGATGCGTGCCGGTCGAGGCACCACAGGGGCCGGCCGTGGGTGCAGACGAGGCCACGTCGACCGCGTGACGGCCGGCACGGCTCGTCGGTGGTGTGCCGGTGGACCGGGCCGAAGCTGGGCGCGGTGAACGTGACAAACACGCGCGGGTGCGCCCGGACGGTGTCGGGGACACCCTTGCCGCCAGCGAGCCCGGACACGACGAGTTGGTAGGTGTCGCCCTGGTGCAGCCGGGCGCAAGGCTCGCAGCGGGACTGCCGCCGGTTGCCGCAGGCGATGGTGAGCCGCCCGTGGGGCTGCTCCGCGCTGGTGAAGGCGTGCACCAGGCGGCCGGTGGCGGCGTCCACGGTCAGGGTGTGGCCGACCAGGTGCACGGGGTGCTGACAGCCACCGATGCGGCGAATACGTGCCAGCCACGCGCGGAAGTCGGGGTGGGTGGCGGTGGACAGGATCTCGCGGTCAGTGAACGACAGGCCCGCATCAGGCCCGCCGGGGGCGGGGGTCGGCATGGTGGTCCTCTGCTCCTCGCGTAGGGGTGGCCGGCGCTGCCGAGCCGGTCCGGTGATGGTCCGCCGTCACCGGTCGGTGGGACGGCGGGGCGGGTTGGTCGTGGTCGCATCGGCTGCCTCCATTCGTGTTGCGGTGGACGCGCGGTCAGGCTCCAGGCGGGGTGAGGCCGGGAAGGACCGGCGCCAGGTGTGCCGTGGCGACGATGGCGGCCACCAACTGCTCTGGTGACAGGTAGACCGAGCGGGCGCGGATCCAGCCGGCTTCGTCGGCGGTGGTGACCGCGATGCCCTTTACGGCGGGGTCGATCTGCTGGGCGGCTTCCACGGCGTCGGGGTAGAGGTCGCCCAGGGTCATGTCTACGGTTTCCTCGTCGTTGACGCGCAGGCAGATCCGTCCGGCGAGCTGGGCGCGTAGCGCGGTCACGCCGGGGCCGAGGTCGGAGCCGACCCGTTGACCGGCCACGACCAGGTGCACGCCGAGGGCCGCGCCGAGCTGCGCCAGCCGCAGCAGGTTCGTCGTGGCTCGAAGGGCTTCGTCCTTGTCGGCGCGGGAGGCGACTAGGTACAGCTCGGCCAACTCGTCGACGATCACGATCACCGGTACGGGTCGCAGGGCCGGCGGAAGTTGCCAGATGTTGCGTGCCCCGCGCTGGCGGCACAGCCGCATCCGCCGTTGTGTCTCGGAGACGAGTGCGGCCAGGACGTCCGCCGCCTCGGCTCGGTCGGTGGCGAGAGCGGACAGCCGGGGCGCGTGTGGGGCCAGCTCCATGCCGCCCTTGCAGTCGATGCCGACCAGCGCCATCGGCCGCGTCGCCCACTGGGCTATAGCGGCGTTGATAAGCGTGGACTTGCCCGACTGTGTGGCCCCGGTTACCAGCCAGTGCGGGAAGGTGGCTAGGTCGATCACCCACCGCTGCCCGTCTTCCCGGTGGCCCACCTCGGCCGCCAGGTCCGCCGGTACGGCTACCGGACGGTTGACCGGTTCGGTGGTGGTGTTCGAGGGGTGGGAGGTCACCGCGGCCGGCTTGCGGGGCGGATCGGTGCTCCCGGCCGTCGCCTCCCTCCGCTGCGAGGTGAGCGGGTCGGCGTTGAGGATGGTCAGCCGGACTCGGCCGCGTAGCCTCGCGTCGACCCGGACCGCGTGGACGCCCCAGGCGTGCGCCATGGCCTCAGCGGCGTTGACGAACGGTTCGGGGATCTGCCCGGGGTGCAGCAGGATCACCGCCGTTGCCCCGAAGGAGCGGGGACGGATGCGGGTCAGCAGCGGCAGGACCGGCATGATCGGCCGGCCCTTGACGATGAGCGGCCCGAGTTGGCCGGCGGTGGGCCGGTCGGTGCCGGTCAATTCGGCGTTGAGGCACAGGTGCCGCCAGGAGTGGCGCATCCGCATCAGCAGCAGCGGGAACCCGATCAGGTACCAGTGCGCGCGGGGTGCCTTCCGGCGCAGCAGCCGCGAGGCCACAACGAGTGCGACGACGACGGCCACCAGGACGACGGCGGCGGTGATGATGGTTGGTAGCCACGACTGGAGCCGTTCCAGGGTGACCCCCGGGAACCTCGGCGCGAAGCCGGGAATCCCGGGGGTCATCGTTGGTGACGGCGCAGGCGTCGGCGGTGGTGCCAATGCCGGCGGCATCAGTCAGTCCTCCGTTCGGATCATGGGGCGCTCGGTGGCGTAGTCGGACTCGTCGGCGTAGGTACCGGCCAGGTCCACCCCGTGTGCCAGGACAGCGGCCAGCCAGCGGCACCGGGCCGCCGTCTCAGCGAGGTAGTCGGCCAGTTCCTTGACCAGGCGGGGCCGCGTGGCCTGCGGCGCGGACTCGATCGCGTCGGCCAGGCCGGCGACGTCCGAGGCCATGAGCCGGATCACGTCCAGTTCACTCGTGCCGGGCCGATCGTCAGCCCAGGTCGGTCCGGCGGCGGTCATGATTGGCCAGCCTTACCGCCGCGCTCGCGCTGGGGCGGGGTCGGTACCGCAGCGGACGATGAGCCGCCGTTGCCGGGGCGCTTCGGGTAGATCGACGCCGCCTTGTAGGACAGGCCGTGCCGGCCCTCGATCTCCCACAGCGACACGTCCAGCTCGGTCACGCCGACCGGGCTGCCCTCCGTGACGCCTTCCGGCTGGGCGGCGGTCTGTACGTCGATTACCGACGCTTTGCGGGTACCGGCCCGGCGCACCGCGATCCCGGTCACCCACAGGTGGTTACCGTCGCGGTCCTTGCGCTGCTCGCCGTCAAGATCGGTCTTGGGTTCGGGTGCGGCCACGCACAGCAGGCCGGTCAGACGAGAAAGATCAACAGGAATGCTGTTCACAACAAACTCCAAAGACGAAGAGGTTTGGGGTGGTGCAGGTCGTACGGGTGGCGCAGTCGTCGGGACACGGACAACACGGAGCCGGCCGACCGGGGCGGGCCGCGACTCCGCACGCCCGGCACGGAACACGACCGGAACGGCCCAACTGCGGCGCGACGAGCGAGACAGGGCATGACGGACCTCCACGGGAGACGACAAGGAGCGGAACGCCGCCGAGGACCAGGACGACGGCGAGCACATCGGGCACGAGCCGGGCCGAGACGACCCACGGCCGGAGGCCGGGTGCCGGGCGATGACGCCGAGCCCAACCGATCCAGGGCGAGCGAACGCCGAGACGGCTCGGAGCTGGACCGGCCACAAGCGGACGGCAGAACGGGGACCGGCGCAGAGCCCGTGTACCGGGTGACCGACGATCACGGCCAGAACGGCAGGAGCGAGGCGGGCACGGTCAACACCCCGGGAAGCCGGGGTGCGTACGAGTTTCCCTACTTGGTCAAGAAGCGGGATCGGCAGGGCCGATCCCGCGAACAGGGGGAAGGAAGGAAAGGGGGGTGGGCG
>NZ_SMKF01000086.1 GCF_004348325.1 Micromonospora sp. KC213
CGCCGACAGCTCAGGCCGCTTCTTCCGTCCGGTCTGGTCGTTCAGTGTCGCGGTCATCACGGCACCCTCCTCACCAGGCACAACGCCCGGCAGGTCAGGCCGGAAACACCGTTAGATCCACACTCCCTTCGGAGCTGTCGTACGGCTGCGGCAACGCCGACGGCGGCGATAGCGGCGACGGTGAGGGCAGCGGGACGGCGGGCTGCTGACCGAAGTCGCGCGGTCGTGTCGCGGATTGAGCGGGCGGCCGGGCTGGCCTTCTGCGCGGCAGTGTGGGATTGGCTCCGGACTACCGTCATCGTGCGCGTGGTGCGTCGGCGCAGTGCGTCGGCGCAGTGCGTCGGCGTGTTGCCGCATGTTGCCTGCGTTGCTGGTGAGCCGCTGGTGTCGGCCCGTTGCCGAGCTTTCTGCAGTGATCCGGCTGTCTTTCCTCGCATCGTCTGGGCCGCACCCGCCAGGCGTTGCTGGAGGCGACTTTTGATCTGGCGGGCGCTGTCACGGCCCCGGGCCTTCACATCCGTTTTGGCTGCCAGGGCCTGCACCGTGGAACTGAGCTCCGCTCGTGTCCTCTCGACCTCCTGGCGCCTGCGGTCCGGGTCGCTGTTCGCGTCCGCCATCACTCCTGCCTCCCCTTCTTGGCGGCCTGTTGTACTGACTTGACGTCGGTGCGCACGCTGTCGATGTCGACTGGGGCTTGAGAGGCATCATCCGGCTGGTCTGCTTCTTCGCGGAGAGCGCGAGCAGACCCGCTACGGCGAACAGGATCACCGCACGACCAGGGCGGCCAGCCACGCCCACATGACCTGTGCCAGTAGCAGGGTGATGGCGGCGACGAGAGCACCCGCGCCGTAGAACGTCACTCCGCCCGCTTCGCCGAACATCGCCGCGGCGGCCCCGGCGTGTTCCTTTGGCGGTCACCTCCGCGCGGGCCGAGGCCAGTTCGTCGCGCACCAGCCGGCTGATCTGATCGATGGCACGCTCGACGAGCTGCGCGACCGTGGCCTCTGCCGGCTGTGTCTGCTGAGCTTGACGCATTCGCCGGCTTGCCGTCCGGGCCGGGCACGCAGGTGTCGCCATAGGACTCCGGCACGAACAGCCGCCAGGTCAGCGCACCGTCGAAGCGGCGTCGGTCGCCGCGTGGACGCTGACGGCGATCTGGCAGTTGGCGACCTTGCCCAGCGTGCCGGAGTACTGTCGGGTCACGCATGCCGATGCCTTGCCGTCCTTGGCAAGCTCGGCGCCATCCACCACCCACGCCTGAGGCGTCACCAGGTCGATCGCGGCTGTCGCCAGCCACCGTCGCACATCGGCGATACCCTAGGTGGACGGGGTCAGGTCAGTCATCGGCTGCATCGACGTACGCCGGCCGTCGAGCGTCAGCCCACGCAGATACCGCAAACAGGTCGTCCGCTGATCCGACTGCCGCAACCCCGCGAACACCCCGCCGCGAAGTCCTCCAGCCGCGCCAGCACCCGAGCGAGTTCCCGCTCATCCGCGCACCGCACCCACACCAACACGACGCGCATACAAGCGACACACCGAATGACCCAACAAAGCACTACTAACTGGGCATTCCTCTGCGTGACGGTAGCTGTGAGTCGCGAGCGAAGTGGTGGCTGACCTGGACGAGCTTCCAAACGATCTTCAGTTCGTTCGTGTCGCGTGGTCCGAACAGCATCAGTAGCGTTGCCGGCCGTTTCCCGTCCCGCGCGATCGGATGCAGTTCTCCCCAGCCCTGCCGTTCGACCTCGGCAACAACGTCGTGCGGCAGGCAAAGGTGCAGGCTGCCGTCGGCCGGTCCGTGGAGGTGCGCGAACTCGGAGCCGATCAGGAACCGCTCGATCTCGGGACTATTTGGGGCGGGCCGCAGATGTAGCGCCCGGGTGTCCGGGAACGAGATCCCGCTTGGGCCGGTCACCACCCCCTCGAGGGTCGTCATCCGCCGCCAGAGCTCGTCTTGCAGCTCTACCGGGGCGATCTGGCTGAGCTGCTGGTGGGGAATGGCGGGACCGGTACGTGGCCGTGGCCCTTGTCTGGCCGGAAGTTCCGTCCGAATCGACATCGTCGCTTCCTCCTTGTCGGCGCGTTCACCGTGGACGGCAATAAGTTACTATCCTGGAGAAAGTAGTTACCAAGCAGAAAGTAACGTAGCCGTGGAGGATGATCCCTGCCCGATCAGTCCCGTCGTCGACTTAATCTTCGGTAGGTGGAGCAGCCAGGTGCTGTGGGTGCTGACCCATCACGACCGGCTGCGGTTCACCGAGCTCCAGCAGCGGCTACCGGCGGTCAGCCCGAAGGTACTGACCCAGCGCCTGCGACAGTTGGAGCGTGACGGCCTGGTCACACGCACATATCACGCCGAGATGCCACCACGGGTCGAGTACGAGCCGACAGATCTCGGCCGCACCCTCTCGCCCGTCTTCCAGACACTGGTGACGTGGGCGAATTCCCACCTTGACCAGGTCATCGCCGCTCGCCGCCGGTACGACGCCGCCGGACCGGTGTGACACGGCACCTCACCTTGCCCCAAGCAGGGCGCGCTCGTCGCCGGCCCTGCTTCACCTTGCCAAGAACATCACCACCGGCGAGTTGCGGTGCTACCGCTGCTGGCCCCGGCTCGGGATCCGGCAGCTGTGGAAGTCCCAGGTGCCGGAGGTGGCCGCGCACCTGGATGTCCAGGTCGAGGCGTTCCGCAACCGGCCTCTGGACTCGGAGTACTACCCGTTCGTGTGGACGGACGCGGTGACGATGAAGGTCCGCGGAGTTGGGTGGAGCGTCAACGCCCACGCCCCAATCGCTGTCGGTGTCGCCGACGGCCAGCGCGAGGTGTTGGGCCTGGACATGGCCTCCGACGAAGACGGCGCCGGCTGGGTGGCGTTCCTGCGTTCGTGACCGTGTACCGGTTCCGGTTTCTGATCCCGACCGGGCTGATCCAGCTCGGCCGCCAGGCTCGGGACCGGGCTTCACCGCAGTGATCGCGTGACGTGCCGCAGCGGGCGCATTGACGCCAAGCGGCAGGTCAAGCTGAGCGGTCAACTCGCTCACGGCCGGCACGTCCTGTTCTCTGATCACGAAGCGGCGCGACGACGATACCCACGCCAGGCTAATGCGGAAACCTCCCTGGCCAGGGCTGGGTGGCATAGCGCCGTCGACAGCTGGTGCGGCTGGCCGGCTACGACCACCGGTTACCGAAGCTTCAGTGATCGGAGACGCTTCACCGTCTGCCCGTCACACGTGTCAGCACGTGAATGCCCAGTAGCACCAACGAGCAGATCAGTGCGATGGCGCTGACGACCCCCCCGAGCGTGAGCAGGGCCATTTCGGCGTCACTCACTTCTGGTTGCAGTTGGAGGACGCCCTCGCTGTCGGGCACGCGGTGATATCCGTCGTGCGCGTTCACGTGGCGGGCTATGAGCACCAAGGCGCTGGCGCTGACCACGATCACAATGGGTAGGACCCAGCGCACCACCCGCCACGCCCCCAACGGGTCCGTCGGCGGCGGCACCGCATCTGGACGCCGGGCGAGCAGAGTTCGAGCGATCAGTCGACTGTCTTCGGTTTGTCCGTCGATCCGCACCCTCGTACCGTCGGTGAACCGCACCGAGCACTTCAGGTCCCAGCCGAGGCGGACCCAGAGGGCGCCATCATTCGATTTCACCCGGATCTCGGCCACCTGCTCCCAGGTCCAGCTCCGGTGGCCACCCGAGGCGCGGCGACCCAGGCCGTTCTCGTAGAGCTCGAAGGTCTCGTGACGGCCGCTCCGCACCGCCCTGGTCAGGTGGACCACGGCGATCGGAAGACCGCAGGCCATCGGTATCAGGCCGAGGAGCAAGGGCCTGCCGGAACCGCTGGCCGGTGCCACGCTGATCAGGTACGCCAGGAAAAGCGCACCAGCGAGGCCGATCGCCAGTGCCAGGCCACCGGTGCGCCAACGGCGTGAGACGGCCACCGGATGGGCGCTGACCAGTCGGCCGAGTCGATCACCGTCGACCATTTCCATACGTCGATCGTAACCAGTGCTGGAGTACCTGCCGCCCAGGTGAAGTTGCCCATTTGGCGGTGGTAGTAGGCGATTCATCGCCCCGAAATGTGCCAGGTGGATCCGGACAGGATGCCCTCGCCCGTCCGCGTCAACCTGTCCCGCCGCTGGTCGCAGAGGAGTGCGGTGCCAGGTTGAGCCGGACCGGACAGTCGTGGTGAGGGCCAGCGGCGGTCAGTCGAAGACCTGGTTCACCGTGACGTTGATGTGGTCGGGGTTGCTGTCGACCACGAGCCACCAGTCGTCGTCGTAGACACCTCCAGGACCACGGGGGTGGTGTCGTAGAAGCCGCCGAAGTACTCGTACTCGTCGCCGTCGAGATACGCCTGATACTCGTCGCCGTCCATCAGGCAGACCCTGGCGGGTCGAGCCCCGCAGCTCCACCTCGAACACGGCGCCACCCGCGTACGTGCCGAGGTTCCAGTAGAGGTGCTCCACACGCTATGTGTAGTGGATGGCGACGCCCGGTAGGAAGCCTGTCGGGCGAGCACGGTCGACGCGGTCTGCTCCGTTCCGGGTGCCGCAGCCGCCGGCGGCGCGGTGGCGTCACTGACGTTGCGACAGCGCGAGAATGCAGTATGGTGCGCGGCAAAAAGCCGCATTGCCGGCATTCGGTAAGGCGGTTCGCGCGTCTTGTGGGTTCGCGTCTTGTGGGTGCGGTGCCGAGATTTGTGGACCCTCGCGGCGGCCCATCTCGGCGGGGTGGCGCCCGGCTGAAATTTGAGATCATGTCGCGATGGTTGTCATCGTGCAGCTACCGGACCCTAAGACTTGGCTGGGTGCCATCGGCTACAGCAGCCTGCTGTACGCGACTCTCGACATCGCCACCGCGCTGGTGTTCCTGGTTCTGGAACCATCCGCGCTCTGGTGGTACCCACTGCCATACCTGGTCATCGGCTGGCTAGCCGGTAGCGTGCTGATCTTCATCCTTCGGACAACGGACCCATGGCGCACGACATGGCGGCCTCGCGTCGCGAAACTCGTCCTCGCGGCATGCGCCGCCCTGCTCGGACTGCTCCGGCACACGCTCGGCGGGGCGACCCCGAATGGCGACTTCGATCCGCTGTTCTACTTCCTACCGCTGCCGGCGATGGTGGTCTGCATTGCGCTGACCGGCTGGTTCCTCAGTCGGTAACTCGGCCGCATGCAGCCTGTCAATGGGCTGGCCCGCAACAGCCAGCCATGTGCATCGAGCACCGCCACCTCGGCGCCACCTTCGAGCCGCAGAATGCCGATACGGCGACACGGTGTGGACGGCCACCCGTGACGTCAGCGTGATCCGTCCCTCGTTTGCCCGCCTTATGGCGGTGTTGCTGCGACGATGCAGGGCATGGGATCAACGAACATGACGATGCTTGCCATCTCGCCCCTTGCCGGCGAGCCGATCGACCGCGCCGACGCCGAGCGGCTCGCGGGAGTGCTGAAGGCTTTCGCTGACCCGGCTCGGCTGCGTCTGCTCAGCCTGATCCAGTCGTCTCCGCAGGGCGAGGCGTCGGTGAGTGACCTCACCGCGCCGCTCGGGCTGTCCCAGCCGACCGTGAGCCATCACCTTCGGATCCTCACCGAGGCTGGCCTCCTCGAACGGGACAAGCGCGGCGTGTGGGCGTACTACCGTCTGGTGCCGTCCGCGATCGCGGGTATCGCCGAACTGTTGACGCCGCCCCGCAAGCGCGCGACGAAGAAGACCCGCTGACCAGCACTGCCGAAGACCGGCGCTGTGCCGCCTGACTCCGTCACCTGCCGTTGCACGCCGATCGATACGCGTCCGATGTCGGGAAGTCGCGGCCGGTGGGGACGCGTACGCCCGTGTAGCAGCGAATGGCGTTCTGTGTGTCCCGTGACGCGGCCTTTCGATGAATACCGCTGCCCTGCGCATCGGATCGCCGCGGTGGCCACCACATCAGACGGTGTTGCGGCCACAAACATGGCCTGCCGATCGTTGTCCACATAGGTTTCGAGCATCCGGTCTAGGTCCCAGTGCCATTGCGGTGTGTAGCCGTATCCGAGGTCACGTTCAGCCACCTGGAGAATGAGCTCCCGTGCGCCATGCAGGTTCTCGGCGGTCATGGCGCGGCGGATGACGTATCGGTCAGCGGTCATGGGGTTCTCCAAAGGTTTTTGATCGTCTGGGGGTGATGCCTTGGATGCCCAGGGACAGGGGTGTGGCTGGTGGGTCTTGCCCGTGGTGGCCCCCAGGAGTGGGCAACTTGCCGTCACCGATGGCCTGCTGCTGATTGAAATCTGCGTGTCGGTCGCTGTTTGTGGAGCTGTCGGCAGTGCCATCGACGGGGTTGAGCTGGTATCAGTGGAAACGCGCTGAAGGCAAACTCCGCCTCCAAGCCTTGATCGCTCTGGCCCGCCGCCTGATCGACGTCATCTGGGCGCTGCTGCGCCATGGCTGAGAGTTCCATCCCTCACCCCCGATCACCGTGTACGCGGTTTGACTCAGCCATTGAAACTTCTGTTGGCTGGCAGTCGATCAGTGCTCGGGTGAGGGGATGTGTCCCTCGGTCGCGTAGTGCGGTGGCGGGCAGGTCCTCGACGATGCGGCCGGCGTCGAGCACGGCGATGCGGTGGCACAGGGCTTCCAGTACGTACAGGTCGTGCGAGATGACCAGCGCCGCCATGTCGTGTTCGGCCACCAGGTCGTGCAGCAGGTCGAGGACGCCCTGTCGCAGCGGGGCATCCAGCGCCGTGACGGGCTCGTCCGCGATCAGGAGCCGGGGACGCAGCGCCAGGGCGCGGGCGATAGCGACCCGCTGGCACTGCCCGGTGCTTAGCTGGCCCGGCCGGCGGTCGCCGAGCCCGGCCAGCCCAACCCGGTCCAGCAGTGCGCCGGCACGGGTCCGGCGCTCCGCCCGAGTGCCGATTCGGTGCGCGTCGAGGGGATCGGCGACCAGCTCCCGCGCGGTACGCCACGGGTTGAGCGAGGCGCGCGGGTCCTGCGGCACGACCTGCACCAGGCGGCGCAGCGCCCGCCAGCCGGCCTCGGCGGGCAGGCGGCCGGCGATACGCAACTCGCCGCCGTCGGGTCGCTCCAGCCCGACCAGGCAGCGCAGCAGGGTTGTCTTGCCGGCGCCGCTGCGCCCCGCGATGCCGACCACCTCGCCGTCGGCCACGTCGAGGTCGACGCCGTCCAGCACCAGACCGGTGCTCCGGTACCGTTTGTGCAGTCCTCGCACCGACAGCGCGCCCGCACCCGTGCCCTGATGGGGCGCCGGCGCCGCCGGCCGTGGACGCGCGCCGTTGATGAGCCGGCGGGTGGCCTCGTGTTGCGGCGCGGCGAGTATGTCCGAGGCGGGGCCGGCCTCGGCGACCCGACCGGCGTGCAGCACGGTGACGTCGTCGGCCAGCCCGGTGGCGAGCGTGACGTCGTGGGTGACCAGCACGACCGCGGCCCCGGTGTGGGCCATCTCGCGCAGGGTCGCGGCAAGCCCGGCGCGTGCGATGCCGTCCAGGGCGGTGCTCGGTTCGTCCGCCAGCACCACCGCGGGGCGCGGCGCGATCGCCAGCCCGACGCCGAGGCGCTGCGCCATCCCACCGGACAGCTCGAAGCAGTATCGGGAGGCGACAGCACGCGGATCGGCGAAGCCCGCCTGCCGCAGCACCTGCTCCACCCGTTCGCGGCCAGCGTCACCGCCGGTCAGCCGATCCGCCTCCCGGACCAGGGAGGCGACCCGGCGAAGCGCGGTGAGCGCCTGCGCTGGATCCTGCGCGATCAGGCCGACATGCCGGCCCCGTACCCGCCGCCACGCCGACGAATGCGGCGCGGACAGGTCGACGTCCCGCTCACCGGCTCGCAGCAGCAGCCGTCGTGCCGACACCCGTCCCGGCGCTGGCACCATCCCGATCAGGGCGCGCAGCAGGGTCGTCTTGCCAGAGCCGCTCGCCCCCATCACCACGTGCACGCAGCCGGGTCGCAGGTCGAGATCGACGCCGTCGAGCACCACCTGCTGGCCGTAGGTGACGCTCAGCCCGGACACCGACATCGCTGAGGCGGTCATTCCGGCACCGCCTGACCAGCGCGGTCCAACACGTCGCGCAGCCCTTCGGCCATGCAGGTCAGGCCGAGCACGGTGACCAGCACCGCAACGCCGGGAGCGAGTACCAGGTGCGGCGCGGACCACAGCGCCGCCCGACCCTCTTGCAGCATGGACCCCCATTCGGCGCTGGGTGGCTGTGCGCCGAGGCCGAGGAAGCTCAACCCGGCCACCACGCCGATGAGCTGGGCGGCCTCCACCGCCGCCAGCACCAACACCGGCCCACGCAGCCGCGGCCACACCTCGTACCGCAGCAGCCGCCACCGGCCCGCGCCCAGCGCCCGCGCCGCCACCGCCGAGGGTTCCGCCAGCGCGGAGCGCACCAGCGACCGGGACAGCCGGGCGAACGGCGCCCACAAAACGATCAGTACCCCGGCCAGCGCGGTGCCCAGCGACGGCCCCCACAACCCGACCAGCGCCAGCGCCACCACCATCACCGGGAACGCGACCAGCAGGTCGAACAGGTGCCGCGCTGCCCGGTCCACCACCGAGCCGAGCGCTGCGACGACCGCGCCCACCACGGTGCCGACCGTCACCACCAGCGCCAGGGCCGCCGCGGTGGCCAGCAGCGTGGTCCGTCCACCGTGGAACACCCGGGCCGCCAGGTCGCGGCCGAACCGGTCGGTACCCAACCAATGCTCGTCGCTCGGGCCGGCCAGAGCCGGTCCCACACCCTGCGCAGCCGGGTCGTACCGGGAGATCAGCGGGGCCGCCACGGCCAGCAGCACCACCACGGCGACCAGCACCGCTCCTGCGATGAACAGCCCGTACCCGGCACCCCACCGCCTGACCGTCATGCCATAACCTCCGCGGCCTGCCCGACCCGCGGGTCCAACAGGTGCTGGATGACGTCCACCGCCCGGTTGACCACCACCACCACCACGACCACCAGCAGCAGGTACGCCTGCACGACCGGGTAGTCCTTGGCCGAAATGGCCGCCACCGCGTACTCCGAGACACCCGGCCACGAGAAGATCACCTCAGTGATGACCGACGCGGCCACCAGGCTAGCCAACGTCAGACCCGCGAGGGTCAGCAGCGGCGTGAACGCTGGCCGCATCACGTGCCGGAACGTCACCCGCGCCGGCGACGCACCGCGCGCCCGCGCCGCGAGCGCGTACGGGCGGCCGTACTCGCTGATCAGCGACGCCCGCAGCAGCCGCGCCACCACCGGCATCGCCCCCACCCCCAGCACCACCGCCGGTAGCCACAGGCGCCGCCAGGACGCCTCACCTGCGATGGGATAACCGATCCACTCAGCCGCGTACCGCAACGCCAAGCTGCCCAGCAGGAACGTCGGCACCGCCGTCGCGGCAAGCGACAGAAGCCGCAACACGTGGTCCAGTAACCCACCGGGCCGGCGGGCCGACAGTAACCCGATCAGCCACGCACCGGCGAGCGCGACCAGAAACCCGGCACCGCCGAGCGCCGCGCTGGCCGGTACCCGCTCGACCAACTCGTCGGCCACCGGCCGCCCGGTGCGGAAGGAGATGCCCAGGTCCAGCCGCACCACCCGACTCAGCCAGCGCACGTACTGCTCCGGGACGCTGCGGTCCAAGCCCAGTTCACGCGCCCGCTGCGCCCGCGCGGCCGCCTCCTCCTCTGAGCTGAGCAGGGCACTGGCGCCCGACTCGCCGAACTCGACGTCCACCGCGTCGCCGGGCGCCGCGCGGACCAGCACGAACACCAGCACGGATGCGACCAGCAGCAGCCCGGCCGCCGTGACCACACCCCGCGCGATCACCGCGGCAACCGTGATCGCGGCACGCCGCTCAGCCAAGGGTCATCTTCGGCTGGACGATGTTCTCGTACTGCAGCGGATGCGCCACGAAACCCGTCACCTCCTTGGCGATGCCGGTCGCCAGCACCCGCGGATGGACGGGGATCGACGGTGCCAGCTCGACCATGAGCTTGTTCAGCTCGTAGACGGCGGCCGTCCGCTCGCCTTCCTGCGCCGCGCCGGCGGCTTGGGTCAGAAGTCCCTCGATTCGCGGATCGGTGTACTTGCCATGGTTGGCGGCGCCGCCCGGTCCGATCTGCGCGGCGATCAGCTTCGCGGTGTCGCCGAGCGTGGTCCACGCCTGCGTCACCGCATCCCAGTCGCCCTTCTCGATGGACTGGTTGATCAGCGAGCTCTCCACGTTGCGGACCTGCACGTCGATGCCGAGCCGGGCCCACTGCGCCTGCAACACCTCGCCGGTGGCCGCCTCGGCGCCGAAGGTGAGCAGCCGCAGAGTCAGCTTCTTGCCGTCCTTGACGCGCTTGCCGTCCGCGCCCAGTGTCCAGCCGGCTTCGTCGAGCAGCCGCTCGGCGGTAACTTTGTCGAACCGGGTGTATCCCTGGCCGGTGGCGTCCGGGAAGGCCGGGTTGGAAGCGAGCCAGCTCGGCGCGGGCACGCTGAGCCCGCTGGTGGCTAGGCTGACCACCTCCTGCCGGTCCACCGCCCATGCGAGGGCCTGGCGGACCCGCTGGTCGGCTAGGGCGGGTGCCGCCGTCGAGGTGGGGTTGAGATAGACGGTGACGGTGTTGGCGGCGGGCTTGGCCACCAGCGACATGCCCGGCGCCGCTTCCAGCTCCTTGGCTCGCTCGGTCGGCAGGTCCTGCACGATCTCCGCCTGACCGGACAGCGCGATCTGTGCCCGTGCCTGCGGGTCGGCGACCTTACGGACCTCCACCCGGGCCAGCCCTGGGGTGCCGCCCCACCACCGGTCGTTGCGCTCCAGCACCATCTGCCGGTCTGACTCGAACCCGGTGATCCGGTACGGCCCGGTTAGGTCCGCCGTCGCCGGATCGGTCCCGGAGAAGCCGGCCGGGTAGCCGGACACGTTGTGGATGACCAGCTGGTAGTGGGCGAGGGCGTACGGCAGGCTGTACGTGGGCTCTTTGGTGGTGAACGTGACCGTCCGCTGACCCGTCGCGGCGACCGTCACGTCCTTGAGTAGCCCGGCGGCGAGGGTGTTCTCGGTGCGTGCCCGCTCCATTGACGCGACCACCGCCTTGGCGTCCACGGTGCCGCCCTTCCAGAACGTCACATTCGGCCGCAGCGTCGCCGTCCACACCGTCGGCGCGGTGGCCTCGACCTTCTCGGCCAGTTCAGGCGCCACGGTGCCGTCGGGCTGGATCCGCATCAGGCCCTCCGCGGCCCCCACCGAACGCAGATACGACGCGCTCAACTCGGCCATCGGATCCACGCTCGCGGCCAGCGCGCTAGTCGCCACCCGCAACGTGCCAGATCCTGGCTGGTCGCTTCCGTCGTTGCCGTCGCCACACCCGGCTAGCAGCAGCGCGGCGACCACCGCCGCCGCGCCAAACTTCACCCTTATGCCCGCCACCAGCCACTCCTTGCCCGCACTCGATCTCAGGGCCAGAGGTATACCATCAGTTAGTAACCGTTTTCAATTTCGAATAGCCATGATCACGGCCTGTCGCCTGAATGTGCACGAAGGGTTCCGTCCACTGGCCGCACCGGCTACCCACCGGTGTCAGCTCGGCCATGAGGCGGCCACGCATGGCGTTCGTTGCTGGCGTTGTCCAGCAGGGTGGCGATGGCTACCGGGCCGTGGAGGACATTGGTGGCGGAGGCCGCCGCCGAGCAGGCGAAAGCGGCATCGATTCCTGGTCGAGCCCGAACGCGATGGTGGCCAGCTCTTCGCCGACGCAAGAGAGTCCAAGGATGGCCAGTTGACGTCTGGTGGGCTGGCGTTGGATGCGGCCGGCGGCCCACAGCAGGACCGCCGCTCCCGTGAGGCCTTGGGCGGTGTAGAACCAGCCGACGCCGTCACCGAGCCGGTATACCCGCGCGGCGAAGAACGTCATGGTGAAGAGCGACCGGGCATACGCCACCAACTCCCTCAAGGTGGTGCCGATGCCGAAGGGTGTCAGCTACAGCTTCCGCTCCCTGGGCCGTGGTCCCGAGGGTGAGGGCCTGATCCTGGGCACCGACGGCAAGCTGTACGTCATCGACCCCGCCACCGGCGCCTTCACCAACGCGTGGCCCGTGGTTGCCGCCTGGAAGGAGCCGGTGAAGTGGCAGGAGCCCCGTCCGGCACTGTTCGTTCGCGGTGACACTGCCTACATCACCGAGCCCGCCACCAAGAAGGTGCACCGGCTCGACCTCGCCACCGGCAAGCTCGTCGGCTCGGTGGAACTACCCGCGGTCCCGAACGAGATCAGCGGGACGCTGTCGGCCCACTGATCACTTTTGAGGTGAAGGAGCCCGGACTGCGGAGACGCGGCTCGGGCCCTTCTCTTTCTGGCCCTGGCGGGTGTGACTGTCCCGAGCGGTCAGTGCGGATGCTGCTCGCGGGCACCTTGCGTCTGTCGTCACGGGCGCTAGCTGTAGTAGGAGAGCAGGAAGTCCAGGGCGGAGACCCGGGTCAGGAGGCGGGGTTCCACCTTGCGTTGAGTCGCGGTGAACCAGTGCACGTTGAACAGTTCGATCCCGATTCCGACCAGTACGTAGGCTCCGACCACCACGGCCGGGTGGGCCGGGAACAGCAGGCTCAGCGGCGTGAAACCGTACAGGGACAGCCCGGCCAGCGCGGCCCAACCCTGGTTCCAGGGGTGCCACCGGCCGATCAGCACCGCACCGACGAGTGCGCCGACGGTGTACGTGGTGGCCGCCGCCAGCACCGCTTCTGTGCCGTGGCGGTCCCGGCTGACCAGGGGAGGGCGACGGTGGTGGCGGAGTACTCGGTGGCGATCCCTGCGGTTAGGACGGCCAGCACCGACGAGCCCTCTCCGGACGAATGCTCCAGCTGGTGGATCAACGATGTCTCATGACCGGCGTACGGCCCGGACGACGTCCAGCGGCCCGACCTCGCCGGTCAGGCCGGCCTCGGCAAGGTCGGCGAGCAGGACCTCGGCCGGTGTGACGTGCCAGCGGTAGTCGGCGTGGTCCTCGTGCAGGACGGTGCCGTCGGCGTCCAGGACGCGGTAGCGCATCCGCCAGGTCACCGTGTCCGGGCCGGACGGCTCGGCGGAGCCGCCGCCCTCGTAGGTGTGGCGGCCGACCGGCACGGTGCCGAAGACGGAGAAGGGAACCGGCGTGGGTTCGGCTGGTGGTTGCAGGTTGAGCACCAGCGGTGCGCCGGGAGCGAGGCGTTCGGCGATCCGGCGAAGGAAGGTCCGGCGCCCGTCGGGGTCGAGGTGGCCGATCATGTTCATTGCCAGGACGGCGCCGAGGCGGGCGGGCAGGTCGGCGCCGAGGGCGTCGGCGGCGACGACGGTGACTCGCTGCCGCAGATCGGGCTGGGCGGCCATGCGGGACAGCAGCACCGCCCGCAGTACCGGTGACGGTTCCACCGCGACCACGTCGGTGTCCGGGACAGCTGCGGCAAGCACCTCCGTGCCGAGGCCGGTGCCGGCGCCCACGTCCAATAGGGTCGCTTCACCGACCGCACCGCCCAGCGCCTTGGTCACCGGCGTGCGCAGGGCCTGCCAGGCCGGCTCGCTGAGTAGGTGCAGGTACTCCCCGGAGATCGCATACTCGTCGCTCACCCCACCACCATAGTGGAAACCATTTCCGTTAGCGCACTACGCAGGGCGGCCCGTCCCGGGCGGGCGGCCCTGCGGGTGCTGACGTTTGGCCGGTCAGGCGGCGCCCATGGTGAACGGTCCGCCTCAGGGGCGAAGCTCAGTGCTCGTCGTAGTGGCCGGCGTGTGCCGCGTGCCGGTGGCCGTGGTGGATGTAGTCGAGGTGGTCGCCGTGCAGTACCGGGGAGTGACCGCAGCCGTCACCGTGGACGTGGTCGTGCTCTTCCGCGACCACGTGCTCGCCCGCCGCGCACTCGTCGTAGTGGTCGTCGTGCTCCTGGTGCACGTGCCCGTCGTGGAGGTAGTCGGTGTGTCCGTCGTGCGCGACCACAACGTGCCCGCACCCATCGCCGTGGCGGTGCTCGTGCTGCTCGGCGGGGCGGTGGCCCTCGATACTGCATTCGTCGTAGTGCCCGTCGTGCGCGTGGTGCAGGTGCCCGTCGTGCACGAAGTCGACGTGCCCGAGGTGCTGCACGCTCGGGTGCCCACACTCCGGCCCGTGGGTGTGGCGGTGCTCGTCGGCATGGGTGGGGTGGATGGTGCCGGTGTTCATCTGGTCCTCCGGAGGGTTGGCTCGCCTCCCGACGATACATGCGCGACTACGCATCTGTCCGGTGATCAGGGACACGCTGGCCGGGCGAAAGCGGTGACGGGCTGACGATCGCCGGAGGCAGCGCAGAAAACGAAAACCAATACCAATACCGTTAAGCTATGCATTGACCCCTCGACGAAGGAGATCTTGTGGCCGTTCCGAAGCGGAAGATGTCGCGGTCGAACACCCGGCACCGACGGGCGCAGTGGAAGGCGAGCGTGCCGCAGCTGACGCCGTGCCCGTGTCCGCGTAAGGAGATGGTGGTGCCGCACCGGGCGTGTGCGCACTGCGGTCTGTACAAGGGGCGCCAGGTGGTGGATCAGCCGTGACCGCCCGGTTGCCGGTGACGGTGCTGTCGGGGTTCCTCGGGGCGGGAAAGACCAGCCTGCTCAATCATGTGCTGGCCAACCGGGACGGGCTGCGGGTGGCGGTGATCGTGAACGACATGAGCGAGGTGAACATCGACGCCGCGCTGGTGCGCGACGGCGGGGCGCTGTCGCGGACCGAGGAGCGGCTGGTGGAGTTGACCAACGGCTGCATCTGTTGCACCCTGCGCGACGACCTGCTCGACGAGGTGGCCCGGCTGGCCCGCCGGGGCGGCTTCGACTACCTGCTGATTGAGTCCAGCGGCATCTCCGAGCCGATGCCGGTGGCCGCGACGTTCGCCTTCGGTGTGGAGGACGGGCAGGTCCTCGACGATCTGGCCCGGCTGGACACCACGGTTACGGTGGTCGACGTGGCGGGCCTGCGGGGCATGATCGAGGCGGGGGAAAGCCTGGAGGCGCGGGGGTTGGCCGCGTACGAGGGTGACGATCGCGGTGTCGCGGACCTGCTGGTGGACCAGATCGAGTTCGCCGACGTGCTGGTGGTCAACAAGACCGACCTGGTCAGCGCGGAGGAACTGGCGACGGTTGAGGCGCTGCTGACCCGCCTGAACCCGGCCGCCCGGCAGGTCCGTGCCGTGCACGGCCGGGTGCCGCCGGTGGAGCTTCTGAACACCGGCCTGTTCGACCTGGAGCGGGCGGAGACCGCGCCGGGCTGGGTCGCGGAGCTCAACGGCGGGCACGTGCCGGAGACCGAGGAGTACGGCATCTCCAGCATCGTGTTCCGCGACCACCGGCCGTTTCACCCCCAGCGGCTGTGGGACCTGCTCGCCGGTAACCTCGACGCCTACGGGGTGGTGCCCCGCTGGCTCCCGCTAGCGGGCGGCCCGTATGACCTGGTGCTGGCCATGATGACTCTGCACTATCTGCCCGAACAGCGGATCCGCGACTGGTACGGCGCGGCGCGACACCTGCTCGAGCCCGACGGGTTGCTCCTCGTCGCCGACGCCATGCCCGTTGCCCCCGCCCCCGTGCCCGCTCAGGATCAGAGCAGCGGGGCCGACCCGTGGACCGCGTGGTGGGCCGCGCTGGCCGAGGAAGCGGCGATGGCATCGCTGTTGCTTGAGCGGACGGCCGCGCTCAGCGGCCTGTACTCGGCAGAATTCGTCGCGCCGGCAGACTGGCACCGCGAGACGGCCCGGCGAGCCGGATTCACCGACGCGGCGGTGCTTCACCGACACGCCACTCACGGCCTCATGGCGTTTCGCGGATGAATACCTCACTCCCGCGCGGTGCTAGCGTGACCGTCGCCTACTGCGACGGCCACCGCTGCCGCGCCCTACGCGGCCGCAGCCCCTTGGATGCGCCTGACGGGGAGCGGGAGGACCTGACCGAGCGCCTCCGGCGGGCGGTTCGGGCCAGCCACGGCGGTGTCCTGGTCCGGGCGGAGTGCCTCGGCGCCTGCCACCGCGCACCCGCCCTGCTCCTGCTCACCGGCGCCGATCCGGCAGGCCGGCGCGGGATGCTGATCGGCCCCGTCGAGGAATCCCCGCACATCGATGCGGTTGTCGACCTCATCCGGAAGGCGGACAGCCCTGGACCTTAATGGAGCTTCGTCGACCTGGTTATTGACCAGCAGCGGCGTTCTCAGTGAGGAATGTCATTACCATCCACCCCGGCGTCGCCGTCACGCTGCCGGTGGGAAGCACCAGCGGCAGCGGTCCGGCGAGATGCGAGGACGAGGAGGCAGTGTCCATGACCAGCAGTGGGCGGTCGAACGGGACCGTTGAGGTGTTCGAGCAGGCGGCGGCGAGTTACGACCGCACCGGGGTGTCCTTCTTTGGACCCTTCGGTGCCGAACTGGTCCGCCGTGCCGGCATCCGGCCAGGAGAGCGCGTTCTTGACGTCGGCTGCGGCCGGGGAGCCGTCCTGTTCCCGGCAGCGGACGCCACCGGGTCGACCGGCCATGTCACCGGCATTGACCTGGCACCGGCCATGGTGGCGCTCACCGCGGAGGACGTCACCCGCGCCGGGCTGACCCACGTCGACGTCCGGGTGGGCGACGCCCAGCAACCCGACTTTCCGCCCGGCAGCTTCGACGTGGTCCTGGCCGGGCTGGTCGTCTTCCTGCTGCCCGACCCCAGGCAGGCCCTTCAGACGTATGCGCGGCTGCTCCGACCGGCGGGCCGGCTGGCGATCAGCACCTTCGCCGCCCAGGATCCGGCTTTCGTCGCCGCCATGGACGCCCTCGCCGCGCATCTGCCGGCGGACCGGCCCCGCCCGGCGCCGGCGGCTGCCCCGTTCGCCGACGACGGGGCGATCACCGCGACCATGGCGGCAGTCGGCCTCGCTGTCACCGCGATCCGTGAGCACCGGCTGGAGAGCCACTTTCATAACGTGGACCACTGGATGGAGTGGATGTGGTCGCACGGAGGACGCGCGCTGCTGTCGCACATCCCAGCCGACCGTCTCGACGCCGCGACCGCCGACGCCGCTCGCGCGCTCGAACCCGCCCGCCTGTCCGGCGGCGGCCTAACCTTGACCACCGCTATCCGGGTCACCGTCGCGACACCGTACCCCGCCGCCGCGCAGCCGGAACCGTCGTAACGATCAGTACGGCGAGACCACACTCGATGCGGGGTGTCGGTCCCAGCGACGCATAATGGTGACATCGCAGGTAGAAGGTGAGACCCGAAGCGTCCCGCAGGCTACGGCCGCCAGCACAGGAGGAGGCATCCCGGTGACCCAGGCGATGCCGAAAGTGACCCGCAACACCCGCCAACGTGGCGAGGTGCTGGCGCTGCTGCGCGAGGTCGAGGGCTTCCATTCGGCGCAGCACCTGCATCAGATGCTGCTCGCCCGGAAAGCGCGCGTCGGCCTCACCACCGTGTACCGGACGCTGCAGTTGCTGGTCGAGGCCGGCGAGGTCGACTCCACCCGGCTACCCGGCGGCGAGCAGTTGTTCCGCCGGTGCAGCCAGAGCAAACACCATCACCATCTGGTCTGCCGGGAGTGCGGACGCACGGTGGAGGTGGCCGGGCCGGCCGTGGAACGGTGGGCCGACCAGGTGGCCGCCCAGCACGGCTTCACCGACGTCGGCCACACCCTGGAGATCTTCGGCATCTGCGCGGAGTGCTCCTGCTGATCTCTGCCCCGAGCGCGGGCAGCTGCGCCGCGGCCTCCTTGCTGGCGCCGAGCGCCACCGCGAGATGCTGGTTGTCGTCGGCGTCGATAGCCAGCACCGGCCGGCGGCGGCGAGGTAGCGAGTGAAGAGGGCCGCCAGCGTGGTCTTGCCGCTGCCGCCCTTACCGACAAACGCGATCTTCATTCAGGCTGCTCATCGCCGCGGGGTGAGGGGCATTTCCACCGGGGCACCGTAACGGCGTGCCGTCTCGTGTCGCGCGGACTTGGTGAAACTCATCCCTGGTCATATCGATTCCCGCTTCACGGTCCGGCCGTGCAGCTTTGCCGTACTCATCGTCACGTGCTGGCGCAGGCCGCGCAGATGCCCTTGACGTCGAGTCGGTCGGGGCGCGGGGTGAAGCCGGTGTGCTGGTGCAGCTCGGTGAGCCAGCTGGTCACGATGTCGGGTGGGCACTCGGTCACCGTGTCGCAGCGGGTGCAGATCAGATGCTGGTGTGGTGCCGTATCGCAGTGGCGGTAAGCGCGTTGGCCGTCGAGCTCGAAGGTGTGCAGTAGTCCGGCGTCGGCGAGGTTATGCAGCGCTCGGTAGACGGTGGTCAGGCCGATGTGCTGCACGGAGTGGTTGAGTTCGGCGTGTACCTCCTGGGCGGTGAGCGGGCGGGAACGTCCGATCAGCAGCGCCAGGACGGCGCGGCGCTGCGGAGTGGGCGTTAAACCCACGACCCGTAACTGCGCGTCCGGAACTAGGGGGGCTGGCATGGCGGGTCAGGGGCGTACGCCGATGTGCACGCTGCGGGCGGAGAGCGGGTGCAGGTCGTCGCGGTGGCCCAGCCACTGCTCGTCCGCCGGATCGAGGAGACGGTCCCAGGCATCGAGATCGGTGGCGGTGAGCAGACCGCTGGGCCGTAACCAGGCGACCCGTCGGGCGAGGGCGTCCAGCACGGCCCGCCGGGTGATGTCGGGCAGCGGTGGTGGCTGCTCGTTGAGGGTGGTGCGGGTGGTCACGGTGACAGACCGGCGCGGCGTAGCGCTTGGGTCCACCCGTACGGCATCCGGCGACTGTCGGGAAGCTCTGCCCGCATCTGGGTGAACCAGCGGTCCTGGGCGGCGTTGAGCCGGACTTCCAGGCCGGGTTGGCCCAGGCCGACGTCCCAGGGTAGGTGGTGCTCCGGTAGGCCGCCCTCGGCGAGGGCGAGGCGCCCGCCGGGCGCGAGCAGGCTGGCGAGTGCGGTGACTGCGGCCTGCTGGTCTCTGACGTGGTGCACCGCCGTCGACGCCCAGACCAGGTCAGCCGGAGCGCCGAGCGTCTCGCGCAGGATGGCCGTCTCGGTGGGGATGTCGGCGCGCAGTGGCTCGATGCATACCCGTGGGTCCGACCATTCGGCGCGGATATGGTCGCTGGCAGCGTGGAGGACGGCTGGGCGAGCGTCCACCGCGACCACCCGGCCGCAGGTGATCATCCGGGCGATGGCGAGGGCCATCCCGGCGGCGCCGCAGCCGACGTCGACCGCGAGCCGGTCGTCGGGGGTGACCAGCTCGCGGGCGATCGTCAGGTGCCAGGCCTGGTCCTGCCGGGCGGCGTCGACCAGCTGCGGTGCCAGTTCGGTCCAGTCGACGGGCGTGCTGGTGCTCATTTGCCCTGGGGTCCGCGGCGGGCGTACTTCTGACGGAATTTCTCGACGCGGCCGGCGGTGTCGAGCAGGCGCTGCTTTCCGGTCCAGAAGGGGTGACTGGCTGAGGAGATCTGCACGTCGATGACGGGGTAGGTGTTGCCGTCGGTCCACTCGATGGTCTGGTCGCTGGTGGCGGTGGAGCGGGTGAGGAAGGCGAAGTCGGCGCCCTTGTCGCGGTAGACGACGGGCCGGTACTCGGGGTGGATTCCGGGCTTCATGCGGGTTGTGCTCCTTCGATGTCGATGTCGGTCAGCTCGTCGACCTCAAGGGGGAAGCAGCCGGCGAACGGGTCGTGGTAGGTGCGCCAGGTCTCCTCGCCGTCGGCGAGTTCGGCGTCGGTGAGCAGGCAGCCGGCGAGGGCGTGGTGCAGCTCGACGGCATTGAGGTCGAGGCCGATGAACACCAGGTATTGGTGCCGGTCGCCGTAGTAGGGATCCCAGTCCAGGGCGGCGGCGAGGCGGCGCTGGTCGCAGACGTGCTCCCAGCGGTCCTCGGGGAGGCTCACCAGCCAGTGCCCGAGGGAGCCCATGGCCAGACCGCCGCCGGCGAACTCCCAGGCCACCACGGTGTCTGGCTGGCTTGCCAGCCAGAGGTGGCCCCGGGAACGGATCACCTCGGCGTTGACCTCTTCGAGGACGTTGTGCAGGCGCTGTGGATGGAACGGCCGGCGGGCACGGAAGACGGCGGAGACGACCCCGCAGTCGGGCTCGGGCTCGTGGGCGCCGAGGAGGTAGCCCTGCAGCCCGCGGGCGAGCACTCCCGGGGTCTCCGGCCGGTGTCGACGGGTATGACGCAGCTGACGGGTCAGCGTGCTGGCATCCACACGGTCGCCGTCGACCCGGATGTGAGCAGCCCAGGGTGCCATCCGCTGCAGCAGGACCGACAACCGGCCGGTGTCGAACTCGTCCTTTCGGGACTGCCCCCAGAGCACCAGGGTGTCGGCGTATTCGATCTGCCGGACCACGACGTCGGCTAGCGCACGGTGGTCGTCCTCGGCGGCCTGGATACCGAGCGAGGCGAGGTCGTCGGTGCTGGCCAGGCCGTCGAGCAGATGCTCGGCGTCGATGACGGTGACGTAGGAGTCGACGCGGAGAAAATCGGTGATCGGCGCGCCGTCGACGAGGCAGTGGGCGCAGGCGGCGGCGACCGCCTCGGGTTCGGCCACCTCGGGCAGTATCAGTATCAGGTCCTGGCCGGGGTGGCTGCGGGTGAGCCGGACGAGGGTGGGCAGCACGTCCTCGCGCAGCGTGCAGGAGACACAGCCATGCCGCAGCCCGACCGGCTCGTCCTCGATGATCCCGGCGCCGGAGCGGACCACCCGGCGGACGACGCCGTTGCGCATTCCGGTGAGGTCGTGCCGCACCAGCAGCAGCAACTCATCGGCGGCGAGCAGCGCGCGGGCGACGGCGAAGGTCGCCGCCGGCCAGAACCCGGAGAGCACGGTCAGCGACGGGCGGGTATCGGCGTCGGCTGTCACGGCATGAATTGGAGCCCGTGGTGACGACGACATCGTGTTCCTCTCGACTTACCTGAAAACGATTGTCATTCTAGACACATGCGAACTGTTGACGCGAACGGTGATGTGCTGGCGGGTGCGGCCGAGGCGCGACAGGTCGACGAGTTCCTCACCGTCGCGGTCCAACTGAGACTCGGCTCAGGTGCTCGTGAGCAGGACATCGACCGCTTCATTGCTCTGCTGGCGTTGCTGAGCGGTCACCAGTGGCCGGCGTCGCCGTCGGCTCGCAACGCGGATGCAGGCCTGCGAATCCATCCGCAGGCGCGAGCGGTCTACCGCGGCGGCGCCGAGGTCGTGCTGACCCGTCGGGAGTACGACCTGCTGTGGTGCCTGGTCGAACACCCGCGCCAGGTCTTCACCCGGCTGCAGATGCTGGACCGGGTTTGGGTCAGCCCTACACGAGCCCCTGCAGCGTCGACGTCCACGTCCGGCGTCTGCGCGCGAAGACCGGCGTCGACCTGCCGGTGGTGACGGCGCTGCGTGGCGTGGGCTACCGCCTGGGCGCCGACTGCTCCGTCAAGGTCGTCGATGACCCCGGCATGGAACTGACCGATCAGCTGATGCAAGACTGAAAACCATTGTCGTTATCGTTGTCGAGTTTGAGTGAGGAGTTATCACTGTGTCCAGACGTTGTGACGTCACCGGGGCGAAGCCGAGCTTCGGCAACGCCGTGTCCCACTCCCACCGGCGCACCCGCCGCCGGTGGAACCCCAACCTGCAGAACCACCGCTACTGGCTGCCCTCCGAGCGGCGGTGGATCCGGCTGACCCTGACCGCCAAGGCGCTGAAGACCGTGGACCGCAAGGGCATCGAGAAGGTCGTGGCCGAGCTGCGCGCCCGTGGGGTGACTCTCTGATGGCCCGGCAGACCGACGTCCGCCCGATCGTGCGGCTGCGCAGCACCGCCGGCACCGGCTACACGTACGTCACCCGCAAGAACCGCCGTAACGACCCCGACCGGCTGGTGCTGCGCAAGTACGACCCGGTGGTACGCCGGCACGTCGAGTTCCGCGAGGCACGCTGATGGCCAAGAAGAGCCTGGGCAACCGGCAGGCGCGGCGCGAGGAACTGGTGGCTCGACACGCTGAGGCGCGGGCGGAGCTGAAGCGGCTGGTCGCTCACCCGGACACCGATCCGGACGTACGTGCCGAGGCGGTTCGTGGGCTCAGCCGGCTGCCGCGCGACTCCAGTCCGGTGCGGCTGCGGTCGCGCGACCAGATTGACGGCCGCCCGCGGGGGGTGCTGACCCGGTTCGGGCTCTCCCGGGTGCGGTTCCGCGAGTTGGCCCTGCGCGGCGAGATGCCCGGGGTGCGCAAGGCGTCGTGGTGAAGTCGCCACAGCCCGGGCCGGAGACGCCGGGCGGCGCAGCACCGCCGGTTCCGGTCGCATCTACCACCGGGCGCAGGCGTGCGCGGTGTGAAAGGGGAGGTATGAATGCGACAGTGAGGGCTCGCGGTTTCGCGGCCCTGGTCGCCGGGGCGGTGGTGGTCGCCGGCACGGTACTGGCGCCCACGGCTGCGTCGGCGGCGGAGAAGGTGGTGCTGTCCAAAGGGCACACCGACGCGGTCGACGTGCACTACGAGGGTGGTGCGCTGTCGTTGAAGGTCAATGACGACACGGTCAGCCCCGCGGTGAAGCGGGACCCGGCGGACGTGACGTTCCAGGTCCTGCCGGAGGCGGCCATGGCCGTTCCGGACGATCCCCGGTTCGCCTTCCTCGGGCCGGCGGGGAGCCCAGTGTGGCTGCTGCCGATGACCCAGGACCCGGATCTGCTCTGGCCGGGTTGGAACACCACGACGCTCGACTCCGGGGTGTTCGAGGGAAACAAGGTGCGGCTGAGCCTGGTCGGCGTGCAGGGGCCAGGCACCGTCACGCTGTTCACGCAGGACTCGTTCGGCGGTCCGATCATCAAGTTTCGCGGTGATGACGGGCTGCCGGACGCGATTGATGTGCCGGTGAAAACCCACGCGCACTCGAACTGGGCGTTCAGTGCGCTGGGCAGCTACACGCTGACGTTCCAGGCAGACGCGACGCTGGCCAACGGAACGACGGTCAGCACCGGGCCGGTCGACTACTCGTTCGTCGTCGGCGAGCTGTCCGGCGGCGGGCCGGAGGTCGGCCTGTCAATCAGTGGCATGGCCGACGAGTACCAGCCCAACGACACCGTCACGCTCAACGCGGTGCAGACCCCGCAGACCGAGCTGGACCGCTACCACTGGTTCAGCAAGTGCCCCGGCGCGGACGACTGGACCGTCATCGCGGGTGAGGCGGGCGCCAGCTATTCCTTTACCGCGACCCGGAAGCTGAACGCCTGTGAGTACGTGGTCAAGCTGTACGACGACGAAGCTGTGGTCGCGACCAGTGAGCCGGTGACGCTCTGGGTGGCGTTCCCGCCGCAGGAGCCGGGCACCTCGCAGACGATCAGCGCGTCGATCGACGAGACACAGGGCTCCCTGGTTATCAGCGTCAACCCGGACGACCGGGCCGTGGTGCTGCCGCCCGCGCAGCTCACCGCTCGCGGCGACCGGTGGGAGAGCAACGGTGAGCTCCGGCCGGTCACGGTGACCGACACCCGCGCCGGTCAGCCGGGATGGAGCGCCTCCGGGCAGATTCCGGCCGACTTCACCGGCCCGGGCGGTGCGACGTTCAGCGCCGGCTACCTCGGCTGGAGCCCTCGAGTGCTGACTCAGGGTTCCGGACAGGGCGTGGTGGCCGGCCCGGAGGTGGCACCGTACGTCGTCGGGACCGGCGGTGGTCTGGGCGCCAGCGCGGTGCTGGGCTCTGCCTCGGCCGGCGCCGGTCGGGGTACCGCACAACTCGGCGCGGGCCTGCGGCTGAGCCTGCCCACCGAGACGGCCGCAGGAACCTACACCGCGACCCTCACCCTCACCGCGATCTGATCGCCCGAACCCGCCCGGTGGCCGGCACCGTGCCACGTCACCCGGGCGGTCGCGGGGTGGGCGGGCGTTGCCGCGCCCGCCCACCC
>NZ_SMKF01000087.1 GCF_004348325.1 Micromonospora sp. KC213
GGTGAGCTGAGCAAGCTGCCCGCCGCCGTGCAGGCGCCGCTGACCGCGCTGGAGGTGGAGGTCTCCGACGCCGCCCGCGTCGACGGTGACCTGCTGGTGGTGGACGGTCCGCTGCGGGCCCGCCGGCAACTGCCGCGCACCCTCGGGTACATCAAGACCCAGCACAGTCAGTACCTCGACGCCCGGCTGACCTCGGTGGTGACCGGACTGCGTCCGGGTGAGCGGTCGCCGGTGTTCCGGCTGGGCACGGCTTGGGGCGGCTGGTCCTGGTACCTCCGCCTCCCGGTGTCGCCAGGGGCGCCGTGGGCCGGCATCGTCCGGTTGGAGTGCTCGGCCGAGCTGCCGCCGGAGGAGGCGGTCGGGCTGGCCGACCTGTCGCTGATCACCCTGCCCCGGTTCGCCTCGTCGCCGTACAAGGACCCGCGGGCGCCGCAGAACCTGGTGCCGATCGCGGGGTTGGAGCGGCGGCTGCGCGCGCTGCTGGGCGACGCCCGGCTGCTGCACCGGGCGCTGAGCATGGCGACCCGCGTCCGCGGGCCGCACCGCTGATGGGCCGCCGTCGCGGCGACGACCGGGTCGTCGCGCCGGTCGACACCGGCCGGGCCGAGCTGGTGCCGGACCGGGACCGTCCCGGCTCGTGGACGTTGCTGCTGGACGGCGCGCCGCAGTCGCACGTGGACCTGACCGACCCGACCCACCTGGAGTTCGAGTACGTCCGCCGGTTCGGCGCGGCGCTGGACCTGCTCGCCTCACCCGGCACCCCGCTGCGGGTGCTGCACCTGGGCGGTGGCGCGTTGACCCTGCCCCGGTACGTGCAGGCCACCCGCCCCGGTTCGGTTCAGCGGGTGTCCGAGGTGGACGGCGCGTTGGTCGAACTGGTCCGCCGGGTGCTGCCCTGGCCCGCTGATCCCCGGCTGCGGGTACGGGTCGCCGACGCCCGCGCCACCCTCACCGCCAGCCGGGACGGCGCGTACGACGTGGTGGTCGCCGACGTGTTCGCCGGTGCCCGCACCCCCGCCCACCTGACCAGCGTCGAGTACGCCGCCGAGGTGGCCCGGGTGCTGGCCCCGTCGGGCTGGTACCTGGCGAACCTCGCCGACGGTCCGCCGCTGCGGCACGCCCGCGCCCAGGTCGCCACGGTCCGTACGGTGCTGCCGCATGCCTGCCTGGTGGGTGACGCGGCGGTGCTGCGCGGGCGGCGTTACGGCAACCTGGTGCTGGTGGCCGGCCGGATGCCGCCGCCGGTGCCGGAGTTGACGCGGCGGGCCGCCGGGGACTGGTTCCCCGGCCGGGTGCTGGCCGGCCCGGAACTGGAGCGGTTCACCGGCGGGGCCGTGGTCGTCCACGACGCCACCGCCACCGACTCCACGCCACCGCCGCCGGGAATTTTTTCGGTACCTCGTTGATCCGCCGGCTGCTGTGGCCCGTATCTTGGGTCGGCCCTCCCCGTGGGCCCGCTGATGTCACAGGACAGCAGGAGGTCTGCATGAGTGCGGTCGCGGTCGGTCTGCACGGCCAGATGGCCAGGCCGGGGTGGATGTTCGCCCAGGCCCAGCCCCAGTCCCGTGCCTCACGGTCGACCCGAGGGGTCGACGCCGGCCCCACCGGCCGCCAGCACGGTCCGGTAACGCCACGACCGGCCCCCGGGAGGCACCAGGCGGTGTCCCCTGAGGCCAGTCACTCCGACCAGCTCATCCGGTTGTTGTACGCCGAACACGCCGGGCCACTGCTGATGTTCGTGATGCGGTTGACCGGCGGTGACCGGCAACGCGCCGAGGACATCGTGCAGGAGACGCTGCTGCGGGCCTGGCGCAACGCGCACCGGCTGGGTGCCCAGGGCCAGGGCTCGCTACGCCCCTGGCTGGTGACGGTGGCCCGGCGGATCGCGATCGACGAGCACCGCAGTGAGCAGGCCCGGCCGGCCGAGACGTACGACCGGGACCTGACCGCGTTCGCCGAGGCGGACAGCACCGACCGGGTGCTACGCACGATGACGGTGGCGGACGCCCTGCGTACGCTGAGCCAGTCGCACCGGGAGATCCTGGTGGCGACGTACTTCCGGGGCCGGACGGTGCCGGAGGCCGCGGAGGAGCTGGGTCTGCCGCTCGGCACCGCCAAGTCGCGGGTCTACTACGCGCTGCGCGCACTGCGCACGGCCCTGCAGGAAAGGGGGGTGACGGAATGAGCCGGGCTGACCACATGGACGTCGCCGCGTACGCGCTCGGCGTACTGGACCCGCAGGACACCGAACGGTTCGAGGAGCACCTCGCGACCTGCTGGGCCTGCGCCGCCGAACTGGAGACCATGGTGCCCGTGGTGGGCCTGCTCTCCGACATCGACGGCGAGACGATGATGGCGATGGAGCACACCGCGACGGATCCGGCGCTGCTGGACCGTACCCTGGTCGCGGTGCGGACCCACCGGCGGCGCGCGCGGATGCGTCAGGTGCTGTCGATGGCCGCCGCGGTGGTGGCGGTCGGGGCGCTCAGCGGCATCGGCGTGAGCGTTCTCGACGGCGACAAGGGCAAAGAGGTGGTCGCCGGCCCGTCGCAGTCCACGCCCTCGGTGCCCGGGCCGCAGAGCCCGCAGCCGACCCGTTCCGCCCCCGGTCCCGGGGTGGGTGGGCCCAACGACATTCCGGGCGAGCAGTACGACGCGGTCGACAGCGGCACCGGCGTACGGGCCACGATGTGGCTGGCCAACAAGGAGTACGGCACCTGGATCGGGTTCAACCTGACCAAGCTGCCCGGTCCGCGTACCTGCCGGCTGGTGGTGATCCGCAAGAACGACACCAGCGAGGTGGTCTCCACCTGGGCGGTGCCGGGCACCGGGTACGGCACGAACACCAATCCGCAGGACCTGCAGTTGGAGGCATCCACCGCGGCGGCGAAGAACGACATCGCGAAGTTGCAGGTGCAGTCGGTGGACGCGAACGGGGTGGCGAGTCCGCTGGTGACCGTCGTTCCCTGACGTCCGCCCGTAGGAAACGGCGTCGACCGCCCGGTCGACGCCGTTTCGGCGTTTCGCGGCTCGGAGCGCTGGTTGTGGCGGTACACGCACGGACGCCCAGATCGGTTCAACGACTTTTTGTGAAATGGCTCACTGCCATTCGTTCAACCTTGACACCGACCCCTCCGTACTACTCGGTGAACTGCCAAGAATGAGGAGGGCACGTGGCACAGATGAAGCGATCCGTCATCGTCGCGAGCGCGATGGTCGCACTTACGGCCTGCGCTCCGGCGGGCTACGAAGGGGCGAACACCGGCGCCGCCGAGCCGGTCGCCGTCGCCGCGGCCGAGCCCACCGCAGCGGTCGAGCCGGCAGCCTCCGCCGTGCCCGAGGCGTCCAGCGTCCCGGGGGTGTCCGCCTCGCCCGGCGCACCCGGTGAACAGCCCCCGCTCCCCGCCGACGTACAGCTGACCGACACGCTCGTCGGCAAGAGCGTGGCCCGAATGGGCAAGGTCGTCACCGACCAGGACGGCTACATCCTCTACCGGTTCGACAAGGACTCCGACAACCCGCCGTCGTCGAACTGCGTCGACAAGTGCGCCGCGGTGTGGCCGCCCGCGCTGACCGACGGCAACCCGCAGCTGGAGGGCGTCTCCGACGACAAGGTCGGCACCGTCACCCGCCAGGACGGCACCCGCCAGATCACCATCGGCGGCTGGCCGGTCTACAAGTACATCGGTGACAAGAAGCCCGGCCAGTGGAAGGGCCAGGGCGTCGGTGGCAGCTGGTTCGTGATCCAGCCGAACGGCAAGAAGAACCTCGAGTGCATGCCGACCGGCACCCCGAAGGCGGTCGAGCCGCCGGCCGGCAGCTACTGACCGACCGCCTATCAAGACGCGGTGGCCGGCGGCAGCCGGGGAGGGCGCGGCCGGCCACCGTCACAGATCCGGACGTCGGCGTACCGGCAGCGCCGGACGGCCCGGTCGTGGCGCCGGCCCATCGGGGCCGGCGCCACGGTTTCTCTCCGCCGCAGCCCTCCCCCACGGTTCCCCGGGGAGCGGACACGGGTGGCGTGCGTGCCGACGCCAGCAGGCACGCCGTCGAGGTCCCCCAACCCCGCACCCACGGCCGCCACGCGGCCGGTCCGCCCCTCGGGATGGAGACACCGCCGACGCGCAGGGCGTCGGCGGTGTCGTCCTGTCCGGGCGTCATCCGCCCCGCACGCCGTGGCAGGGTGTGCGGGTGACCTCGACCGAACCCACCGCCCGCCGGGTGCTGCGTGCACCGGCGGAACACCGGCTGGCAGCCACCGTCCGGGCACTCACCTTCAGCCCGTACGACCCCTGCGCGCGGATCGTCTCGGGCGTCTTCTGGTACGCCAGCCGCACCCCCGCCGGCCCGGCCACCCTGACGCTGCGCGCGGACGGCGACGGGCTGATCGCCGAGGCGTACGGTCCGGGGGCCGCCTGGATCGTCGACCGGGCCGACGCGATCGCCGGGCTCCGGGACGACGTCGCCGGCTTCGCCGAGCTGGCCGCCGCGCATCCGGTGGTGGCCCGGTTGGCCGCCCGACACCGCGGGCTGCGGATGCCGGCCACCGGGCAGCTCTTCCCCCGGGTGCTGCGAGCGGTTCTGGAGCAGAAGGTGACCGGCAAGGAGGCGTACCGGGCGTACGCGGCGACGGTGCGGCACTTCGGCGAGCCGGCACCGGGGCCGGTGCCGCTGCTGCTGCCGCCCACGCCGGAGGCGGTGGCCGCCGCGCCGTACTGGGTCTTCCATCCGTTCGGTGTGGAGCAGCGCCGCGCCGACACGTTGCGCCGCGCCGCCGCCCTCGCCGACCGGCTGGAACGCTGCGCGGACAGCGCCGAGGCGACCCGCCGGTTGACCGCCGTCCCGGGCATCGGCGCGTGGACCGCCGCCGAGGTGGTCCGGGTGACCTACGGCGACCCGGACGCGGTCAGCGTCGGCGACTACCACGTGCCGCACACGGTCGCCTGGGCGCTGGCCGGCGAGGCGCGCGGCGACGACGCCCGGATGCTGGCCCTGCTGGAGCCGTTCCGGGGTCACCGGGGCCGGGTCTGCCTGCTGCTGGCCGCGGCCGGGATCCACGCGCCGAGGTTCGGGCCGAGGATGCCGATCCGCTCCTTCGCCCGCTTCTGACCGGTTCCGGCGGACGGGCTGGTCAGCGGCGGGCGCAGAGGAGGCGCAGAGTGCGGGCGAGCCAGTGGGCGTACCCGTGCTGGACGGCCCGGCCGAGGGGCCCGGCGGCCCGGATGAACCAGACTGCCGGCCGGCTGAACGCGGTCACCTCAAACCAGACCGCGCCGGTGTCGTCCCGGGTCACCAGGAATGCCTCCTCGCCCTGCTCGGGGTGGCCGGGCAGGGTGCCGTAGCCGAAGCCGGCCCGGCGCTCGCCGGACTCGACCCAGACCACCTCGCACGGCCCCCAGATCCGCAGCGGCCCCAGCCCGAGGCCGGGAGTGACCCGGACGCCCGGGGCGGCGCGGGGCGCGTCGGTGCGCATCCGCACCCCGGCGGCCCGGTGCAGCCGCCAGGTCAGCACCGCCTCGGCGGCGGTGGCGAAGCAGCCGTCGGGCAGCCGGTACCGGTGCCGCAGGTGGTGCCATCCCGTCGGGAGCGTGGTCGCCCGGGTCGCACCCACCTGCGAGTAGGTCAGCTCGGACACCCGTCCAGCCTAGGGCCCTCGAACGATGGCGGCTGGGCGACCCGACACGCCGGAGCTGCTACCGCTGAGCCGCCAACGATCAGGGCTTATCGGCGGGCGGCGCGGCTCAGCCGGCCTCGCGCAGGTCGGCCAGGTCGATCGCGGTGTACCGGCGCAGCAGGTCCGTCAGCTCGGCCACGCTGCCCACCTCGCCGAGGACGTTCTTGCCGCCGCCGAAGCGGGCCGGGTAGCGGTGCACCAGGCGGTAGCGGTACCGGCCACGGACCAGCTCGACGGTCACCTCGAACCGCCCGCAGCAGCCGCACCTCCACACCACCCGGCGACGGTAGCTCTGAGCTGCGCAAACGCGACCCACGCGGCGGTGACGGGCGGACCCGTACGGGGACACGCCGGACAGGTGCCGGGGGTGATCCGCCTCACCACTGTCGGTGCCGTCTGGTTGACTGGTCGCCGTGGACCTGCCGATCAATCCGCCGGTCGAGCCGATGCTGGCCAAGAGTGTGGCCCGACTGCCCACCGAGCCCGGCCTGACGTACGAGCCGAAGTGGGACGGTTTCCGGTGCATCGTGTTCCGCGACGGCGACGAGGTCGAGCTGGCCAGCCGGGGCGGCAAGTCGATGACCCGCTACTTCCCCGAGGTGGTCGAGCAGGCTCGGCGGCAGCTGCCCGCCCGGTGCGCGGTCGACGGCGAGCTGATCGTGATCCGCCGCGACGGCCCCGGCGGTCAGCCCCGGCTCGACTTCGAACTGCTCGCCCAGCGTGTCCACCCGGCCGTCTCCCGGGTGCGGCTGCTCGCCGAGACGACCCCGGCCGACTTCGTCGCCTTCGACCTGTTGGCGATCGACGACGAGCTGCTCACCGGACAGCCCTATCCGGTACGCCGGGTCCGGTTGGAGCAGGCCCTCGCGCAGGTCCGCCCGCCGGTGCACGTCACCCAGGTCACCACCGACGCGGAGACGGCCCGCCGGTGGTTCGAGGTGTTCGAGGGCGCCGGGCTGGACGGGTTGATCATCAAGCCGGCCGACCTGCCGTACGAGCCGGGCAAGCGGCTGATGAGCAAGGTCAAGCACGCCCGCACCGCCGACGTGGTGGTGGCCGGTTTCCGCTGGCACAAGTCGGGGCCGGTGGTCGGCTCGCTGCTGCTGGGCCTCTACGACGACGCCGGGGTGCTGCACCACGTCGGCGTGAGCGCCTCGTTCACCATGGCCCGCCGGCAGGAGCTGCTGACGGAACTGGCCCCCTACCGGGACGTGGGCGACGACCACCCGTGGGTGCACGGCGACCACGAGCGTGGCCAGCGGATCCCCGGCGGGGTGAGCCGGTGGACCGGCACGAAGAACCTGGAGTGGGAGCCGCTGCGCCCGGAGCTGGTGGTCGAGGTGGCGTACGACGCGATGGAGGGTGACCGGTTCCGGCACACCGCCCGGTTCGTCCGCTGGCGGCCCGACCGCGATCCGCGTTCCTGCCGGTACGACCAGCTCGACCGGCCGGTGCGCTTCGACGTCGACCAGGTGCTGCGGGGTGACCCGGCGGCGGCCGGGCCGGCGTAGCCTGGCCCGGACAAACGATCACGGAGGCTCGCTGGTGACCCGCACTTCCCACCGGATCCGTCGGGTCCGGCTCACCCTGGCCGGGCTCGTCTCGGGCGCGCTGCTCGCCGCCGGCTGCACGCTGCCGGCGTTCGTCCCGCGCGCTGCGGACGAGGCGGCGGCGCCTGGTGCCGCGCCGGCCTGGCGGGCCTGCCCCGAGGTCGCGCAGGACCTGGTCGGTCGGGGAGCGCGCGACATGCGGTACGAGTGTGCTCGGATCAGCGTCCCCCGGAACTGGGGCGCCGGTGCCGGCGCGACCGCCGGGCCGGGCAGCGGGGAGACCTTCGAGATCGCGTTGCTGCGGGCCCGCTCGACCCGGCAGCGGGAGCGGATCGGTTCGCTGGTGGTCAACCCGGGCGGACCCGGCGGCTCCGGGGTGGACACCGCAGTCTACCTCTCCTTCGGGCCGTCCTTCGGCGGGCTGCCCGCCTCGATCACCGAGCGGTTCGACATCGTGGGCTTCGACCCGCGCGGGGTGTCCCGGTCCAGCCCCGTCGAGTGCATTCCCGACGCCGACCTCGACGCCAACTTCGGCTTCGACCCGGATCCGGCCAGCCAGCAGTCCTTCGACAGCTACCGCTTTCTGCAGCAACGGATCGGGCGCGGCTGCGGCGAGAGGTACGGCGACCAGCTCCCGCTCTACGGCACCGCCCAGGCCGCGCGGGACATGGACGCCGTCCGGGCCGCGGTCGGCGACGAGAAGCTGACCTACCTCGGCTATTCCTACGGCACCCTGCTCGGCGCCACGTACGCCCAGCTCTACCCCCGCAACGTCCGGGCGATGGTGCTCGACGGCGCGGTCGACCCGCAACAGCGGCTGATCGAGGGCTCGGAGAGCCAGGCCAGGGGCTTCGAGCGGGCCTTCGGCAATTTCGCCCGGTGGTGCGCGGCCAACGCCGGCCGCTGCCCGCTGGCCCCGGACGCCCGGGCCGCCGTGACCACGGCGGTCGACAAGGCGAAGGTCTCCCCGGTGCGGGGCGCCGACGGCCGGGAGGCGACCTCGGGCTGGGTCTTCTACGCGGTCATCTCCTCGCTCTACACCGAGTCGGGCTGGGAGAAGCTGGCCAGGGCCGTCGACGAACTGGAGGCCGGCGATCCGAGCGAGGTGTTCGCGCTCGCCGACGCGTACACGGGTCGGGGCGAGGACGGCCGCTATTCCAATCTCTTCGACGCCAACCTGACCATCAACTGCGCGGACGAGACGGAACGGCCGGGCATCGACCGGATCCGGGCGTTGCAGTCGCGGTGGCGCCAGCAGTACCCGCTGTTCGGTCCGGCTCTCGCGGTGGGGATGCTGGGCTGCGCCGAGTGGCCGGGCCAGCCGGCCCCGTACCCGGCGGGCCGGGCGAACGGGGCGCCGCCGATCGTGGTGGTCGGCACCACCGGGGATCCGGCCACCCCGTACGAGCAGACCGCGCGGCTGGCCGCGATGCTCGGGGTGGGCCGGATCCTGACCTGGGAGGGTGAGGGGCACACCGCCTACCCGCAGACGGCCTGCGTCACCAGCGCGGTGGACGCGTACCTCGTCTCGCTGACGGTGCCCCGGGAAGGGCTGCGCTGCCCGGCCCGGTGACCGCCCACCCGGGCCGCGAGCGGCCACCGGGGGACGGTGCGACCCACCGGCCCGGGCACGGCCGCTCGCGCGCTCAGCTGGCCGGTGGGGCCGTCCAGTCGGCCGGGATGCGAGCCAGGCGGACCCGCTGCGGATGGTCGCCGACGGGCACGCTGGCCACCTTCTGGCCGGTGGCGAAGTTGATGGCGGTGACCCGGTCGGCGCCGGCCTCGGAGATCACGCAGTCCCGGCCGTCGGAGCTGACGGTGGCCCAGTACGGCTTGCTCGCGGTCACCAGTGGCCCCTGGCGGAGGGTGGCCCGGTCCACGATGGTGGCGTAGTCGTCCATGGTGCCGGCCACGCAGAGCTTGGCCCCGTCGGGGCTGATCGACATGCCGTGGTGCCGAGAGTCGTTCACCCAGGTCGTCCGGTCCTCGCTGGTGGCCGGGTTCTTCGGCAGCTCCCGGACCCGGGTGATCCGGTCGCCGGCCACGTCGTACTCGATGACGCCGTGGAAGAAGGAGACCTGGAAGTAGAGGGTGCGCTCGTCCGGGGCGAAGACGGCGGGGCGCACGGCGTCGGAGAGGTCGCTGCGCCCCGCCGCGTCGAGGCGCTGCCGCATGTCGATCACCTTCACCACCTCGAAGGTGCGGGTGTCGGCGATGGTGATGCGGCGGTCGCCCTTGGTCCAGTCGAGCCAGGGCTCGTCCAGCGCGGTGTTCACCTCGCCGATGGACATGTTCCACAGGTAGCGTCCGCCGTCGGTGAAGATGTTCTCGTGCGGCTTGTCGCCGGTGGCGAAGGAGCCGACCTGCCGGCCGGTGACGATGTCCAGCACGTGCACCTTGTTGCCGGTGGAGGCGGAGACGGCCACCCGGGTGCCGTCGGGGGATACCGCCATGTGGTCGGAACGGAAACCGGAGACCGGGAACCGCCAGTTGATCTTCCCGGTGGTCAGGTCGATCGAGACCACGTCGGCGAAGCTGGGTCGGGACACCACCAGGGCACGACCGTCGGGGGTGGTGTACATGTCGTCGACCAACTGGTCGTTGCCCTCTCCGGGGCCCTGCCGGATGCCGAGGAAGAACGCCAGCTTGATCGGATTGAGGTAGATCTCCCGAAGCCGTTCGGCCCGGTCGGGGACGACGTTGATCCGCCCCAGTCGGGCGTAGTCGCCCCTGGGGCGGATGACGTCGGCGGTGCCCTCCCAGTTGTTGCCGACGAACATCACCTCCTGCAAGGCGGCGGTCGGCGCGGCGAGCACGGGGGCCGATGCGGCGGCGGTGGGCGCACCCACCGCAGCGGTGGGGACGGCGGCGACGGCGAGCGCGGTGAGCGCGCCGAGGACCGCACGCCGGCGACGCAGGGACGGCGGTACGGGGACGGGCGGTACGGGTGCCATGGACCCCTCCTGGAAAACCGGGTACGACATCGACGCCGATCGGTGTTACCTTTCGGTAACAAGAAGGAGACCAACCGGCCCGACGTCCCGGATAGGCGTTGGAGGCCAAATAAACGGACGTCGGTTGTGGCCCGACGACAACCGGAGGCAGCGATGACGACGGTCGACACCGGACCGGCCGCCTCCTTCGACGCCCTGCTGCGCAGTCTGGTCACCGATCCGGCCGCCATCGAGGAGGTGGCAGGCGCGGCCCGGGCGCACTCCCCCGAGGTGTCCCGGCTTCCGCCGGCGGAGGTCCGCCGCCAGGTCACCACCCTGCTGCGCTGCAGCCTCACCGCCCTGCAGGACCGGGTCGAGCCCGGCGAGCGGGACTTCGCCGAGGCGCGCCGGCTGGGCGCCGACCGGGCCACTCAGGGAATGTCCGTCAGCGGGTTGCTGCGCGGCGTGCAGGCCGGCCGGGACCGGGCGGTGGAACTGGTGATCCGGCACGGCCGCAGTGCGGGCATCCCCGACGAGGTGCTGCTGGACGGGCTGATCACCATCGGCCGGTACGCCGCGGCGTTGGAACACGCCGTGGTCGACGGCCACCGCGACGCCGAACGGGACCTGGCTCGGGCCGGGCACGAACCACGGACCCGGCTGGTGCGCCGGCTGCTGCTCGGTGGACCGGTGACGCCGACGGCCGAGGAACTGACCCGGTTCGGGCTGCGCGCCGACGGGTCGTACCACTGCCTGGTGGCCGGCAGTGTCGACCCGGTCCGGGCCGACGGGCTGGCCGGCCGGCTCGCCCGGCACGGCGCCGTCGTCGGCATGGTCGAGGACCGGCTGGCCGGCCTGACCCCCCGGCTGCCGCCAGCGGACCGGCTCGATCCGACGGCCCTGTTGGTCGCCGCGCCCGCCGGCCCGCTGGATCGCGCGCCGCGGATGTACGGCCTCTGCCTGGCCGCCCTGCGGGTGGCGGCCGGCCAGGGCCGGCGTGGGCTGTACGACGTGACGGAGCTGGCCGGGGAGACCGCCCTGGCCGCCCAGCCGGCACTGGCGGAGCTGCTCGGCGACACCCTGCTGGCGGCATTGGACCCGGTGGACGGGTTCCACCGGGAGCTGGTCTCGACCGCGCTGACCTGGCTGGACCACGGGCAACGGCTGGACCGGGCCGGCGCCGCGCTGCACGTGCACCCGAACACCGTCCGGTACCGGCTGCGCCGGTTGCGGGAGCTCACCGGTTTCCCGGCGTCTGCGGTCGGGGAGGGCGCCGACGGCTGGCCGGTGGTGGAGATCCTGCGCTGGTGGTGGGCGCTGCGTAGTTGGCGGGACCGCCGGTGAGCGTCGGCGTCCGGTCCGCTTCGGCCTTCCCAGCCCGCTGTGGCAGGCTGCGACCATGGCTGACGTGATCTTCCGGGAGGCGGTCCGATCGGACCTGCCCACCATCATCGCCCTGCTCGCCGACGACGTGCTCGGCAGCACCCGCGACATTCCTGAGGTCGACGAGGCGTACGAGCGGGCGTTCGCGGACATCGCGGCAGATCCGCGCAACCAGCAGATGGTCGCGGAACGGGCCGGCGAGGTCGTCGGCTGCCTCCAGATCACCTACATTCCCGGGCTGGGCCGGCACGGCGCCGAGCGGGCCCTGGTCGAGTCGGTACGGGTCCGCTCCGATCTGCGCGGGCAGGGGCTGGGCCGGTTGTTCATGCAGTGGGCGATCGACCAGGCCCGCCGGCGGGGCTGCGCCCTGGTGCAGCTCACCAGCGACAAGTCCCGCGCCGACGCTCACCGCTTCTACCGCACCCTGGGCTTCGCCCCCACCCACGACGGCTTCAAGCTCGCTCTCCCCCGCCAGTCTCCCCCTCCCCGCTAGCGTCGGTCACGAAGCTGGCGGGCGACATTCCGGACAGTCGGTCAGCCAACCTCATGATCAACCCACCGAGGTCACTCCGGAACGAGGTGGCCGTCACGGAGAGTGAGGGTACGGTCCGCCAGCTCGATCAGGGCCGGATCGTGCGTGGCGACCAGTGCGGTCATGCCCCGGGCGTGCACCACCGCGCGCAACAGGTCCATGATGGACCGCCCGGTCTCCGAGTCGAGCTGGCCGGTCGGCTCGTCGGCGATCAGCAGGTCCGGCTCGTTCGCCAGCGCCCGGGCCACCGCCACGCGCTGCTGCTGCCCGCCGGAGAGCTCGTACGGCCGCTGCGCCGCGTGCCCGCCCAACCCGACCAGCTCCAGCAACACCGCGACCCGCTCCTCCCGCTGCACCGCCGGCACCCGGGCCAGGCGCAGCGGCACCCCGACGTTCTCCGCCGCCGACAGGATCGGCACCAGCCCGAACGTCTGGAACACGAAGCCCACCGTGCCCCGCCGCAGTCGCAGCAGCTCGGCCTCGCTGGCGGCGGTCACGTCCTGCCCCGCCACCCGCACCCGGCCGCTGTCCGGCCGGTCCAGCCCGCCGACGAGGTTCAGCAGCGTGGTCTTGCCGGCGCCGGAGCGGCCCCGCACCGCCACCAGCTCACCCCGGCCGGCGCGGAACGACACGTCCCGCACCGCGTGCACCGCCTGCGCGCCCCGGCCGAAGGTCCGGCTCACCCCCTGCACGCAGACCACCTCGTCGGCGGCCGGACCGGCCGCGCTCCGCTGGCTCATGAGTCACTCCGTTCCGTGCCGGCATCACCCGGACGCACCCGCACGTGGTCCGGTTCGAGGGTGAGGCGCACCCGGTCGCGCAGCGACAGGGCGTCCACGAAGGCCGCCGGCAGTTGCATGCGCCCGGCCCGGTCGAGTACCGCGTACTCCTCGCTGACCAGCTCGGCGTTGCCGTCGGCACCGATCCGCGCGGTCCGGCGTACCTCGGAGCTGGTCCGGCCGTCGCGGATCGCGACGGTCCGGCGGACCTGCGTGGCCACGGCCTGGTCGTGGGTGACCACCACGATGGTCACGCCCAACTCGGCGTTGATGGCGCGCAGCGCCGCGAACACCTCCGCCCCGGTGGCCTCGTCCAGTTCGCCGGTCGGCTCGTCGGCGAAGAGCACCTCCGGATCGTTCGCCACCGCCACGGCGATCGCGCACCGCTGCTGCTCACCACCGCTGAGCTGGCTGGGCCGGCGGTCCGCGCAGTGCCCCACCCCGACCATCTCCAGCAGCTCCCCGGCCTGTTCCCGCCGGGCCCGACGCCCACCGGCACGGCCGGCCAACTGCATCGGCAGCTCGACGTTCTCCCGCGCGGTCAGGTACGGCAGCAGGTTCCGGCCGGTCTGCTGCCAGACGAAGCCGGCCACCTTCCGCCGGTAGCTCAACCGTCGCCGGTGCGACAGGGTGAGCAGGTCATAGTCGGCCACCCGGGCGATCCCGGCGGTCGGGGTGTCCAGCCCGGAGAGGATGTTCAGCAGAGTCGACTTCCCCGACCCGGACGCCCCGACGATCGCCACCAACTCCCCCCGGTCGATGACCAGGTCCAACCCCTGGAGGGCGACCACCTCGACGCCCTCGGTCTTGAAGATGCGGACCAGGCCGTCGCAGACGATGTGGCCGCGCAGGCGGTCCCGCCCACCGGCCCGCTCGGCGGCGCGCCGCGCAGCCCGCCGTTGCAGCTGGGCCAGGTCCGGCACGCCGGCGCTCTCGGCGGTCGCGGTCATCTCAGCTCTCCTCTCCGAGCCGGAGCACCTCACCGAGGCGCATCCGGCGGTTGTTCACGGCCTCGACCGCGAGGGCGAAGGCGAGGGCCAGCACCGCCAGCCCGAGCACCCCGGCCAGCAGCCCCGGTGCGACGTGGACGGTGACCGGCACGCCGCCGGTGAACGCGGACAACCCCAGCACCGGATTGAGCAGCTCCGGCAACAGGACGCCGACCGCCGCCCCGGTCAGCACCGACACCAGCACCAGCGGAAGCAGCTCCACCAGCAGCAGGCCCCGCCACTGCCGGCGGGACAACCCCATCGTGCGCAGCCGGGACAGCACCTGGGCCCGCCCCCGCGCCCCGGCCAGCACGGCGAAGGCCAGCGCCAGCAGGCCCAGCACCGCACCGCCGACCCCGCCGGTGGCGAACCCGAAGACGAGCAGACCGTTCACGCCGCTGCCACCAAGCCGGTTCCGCTCCGCCGTCCAGGTGGTCACGGTCGGCGGCACCGGACGCCGCCCCGCGCTCACCACACCGCTGCGCTGGTACCGGTCCTGCCCCTCCTCGGCGACCCGAGCCACCGCTGCCGGGTCGACCGGTCCGCCAGAGGCCAGCAGGAAGCCGGTCGGTGCCAGCGGATGCGGGCCGTCGGCCGGCAGCGCCGGCCAGGGCAGCACCAGGAACCGGTCGGTGCCGGCCGGCACCAGCGGGAAGTGCCGCACCATACCGGCGACCCGGAACGGCAACCGGTTGCCCTGCACGTCCACCCAGCCGGGCCGGCGGCCCGCCGGGTCGGCCAGCGCCGTCTCGGTGAGGGCGGCGGCGACCTCCGGCGACGCCAGCGCCGGCAGGGAGGCCGCCCGGTCGCCGCGCAGCACCCCCGGCACGGCCACGTCGAGCCCCGAGCGCCGCGCCACCTCCGCGAACCCCGCCGGCTCCACCAGCAGCACGTACGCCTCACCGGCCCCGCCGGGACGACCCTGGACGTCGGCGTACGGCCGCTGACCGGGTTCGGCCAGCACCGAACTGACCGCCCGCACCCCGGGCAGGGCCGCCAGCGCCGCCGCCGTGTCCGGGGCGAACCGCTCCCCGGCGACCACCGCGTCGGCCGGCACCGCGCGGGTCACGGCCCGGTCCCGGCCGTGCTCGATGCCGCCGGCCACCGCCCCGCAGAACGCCGCGGTGGCGACCGCCAGCACGACCACCACCAGCGGCGCGACCGCCCCGGCCCGCGAGGCCCGGGCCGTGCCGAGGAAAGCCACCGCACCGCGCGCCCGCCCGGCCCAGCGGTTGACCAGCCGCAACGGCCACGGGTACGCGCGCAGCGCCAGCATCGCGGCGGCCACCGCCAGCAGCACCGGCACCGACACCAGCAGCGGATCGACCGGGCCGCCGAGGGCCAGCCCACGCCGGCGCAACAGGAACGCGCCGAGCCCGGCCAGTCCGACCAGGGTGACGTCGACGGTCAGCCGGCCGGAGCCGCCGGCCGACCGGAACAGGTCCCGCCGACCGCTGCCGCGCCGGTCGGCCAGCACCATCGCCGGTAACGCCACCGTGGCCAGCACCGTGGCAGCCACGGCCGGCCCGACGGCCGCCGCGGGCGTGCCACCTGCGATCGGGTCGGTGGGGAAGAGGCCGCCGAGCAGCCAGCCCACCCCGGCGGCGGCCGGCACCACCAGGACCGACTCGGCCAGCCCGCGCCGCAGCAGGGTGGTCACCGAGCCGCCACGGGCGCGCAGCAGCTGGTACTCGTCACGGCGGCGACGCACCGCCAGCCGGGCGGCCAGCACAGCCAGCCCGGCAAGCGTGGCGAGCACCCCGGCCGTGATGACGGCGAGCAGGGTACGGGCGGCGGCGAGCGCGGCGGCGTACTGCCGTAACGGAATGTCGACGCCCTGGGTGAACTCCAGCCCGGCCGGTTTCCGCCGCTCCACCTCGGCGAGACCGGCCACCAGCGCGTCGAGCCGCCCGGGGGCGAGCCGCCCCGGGTCCAGCCGGTACCGGTAGGCGGCGACGACCGGCCAGCCGGCCGCCGCCCGGTCGTCGAGGCTCGCCGGGTCGGTCAGTCCGATCAGTTGGAACGGCTCGCCCTCACCCACCGGTGGGGTGAGCCGCAGCGCCGAGGGCAGCGCGTCCCACAACCCGCCCGCCGGGTCGGTCGGGCGGAACACGCCGACCACCGCCACGCCGGTGGCGGCCACCTGGTCGCCGCCGGGTGTGCGCAGGGCCGCCCGCAGCCGGCTGCCGGCGCGTACGCCGAGGGCGCGGGCCACCGGCTCGGCCAGCACGACCTCCACGGCCGCCGCCCGCTCGGCCGCCTGCCCGGGCCACCGGCCCTCGACCAGGGTGGCCGCCCCGGTCAGTCCGGTGGTGGTCCGTAGGCGCAGGTCGAACAGCCCCTTGTCGCCGGTGAGTTCGGGGCCGGTGAGCCGGCTGAAGGTGGTGTCGGCGGTGTACCACCGTTCGGCGAGCACCTCCCGCACCGCGTCGGGCATCGCCGCCGCCAGGGTGTCCAGCTCACGCTGGTGCAGCTCGGTGGAACCCGCCGACCCGTACGACCGGCCGTCGGCCGTGCTCGTGTAGTGCAGGTCCCGCCGTACGCCGGGCAGGTCGGCCAGCTGCGTCCGCAGGCCCTGCCCGGCGAGCCGTTCCGCCATTCGGGGTACGCCCGTCACCAGCACCGCGGTCACCAGCACGAGCACCGCCAGGAGCAGGAAGTGGCCACCGTGGGCGCGGACCCGCCGCGCCACCGCCAGCACGCTCATCGCTCTCCCCCGATCCGGACCTGCACCGCCGCGAGCCGCTGCCGCAAACCGGTGGTGAGCATCGCGCTGCACACGAGGGCGGCGGCCAGCAAGCCCGCCGCGGTGAGCCCGATCGGTGTCCACGGCACGGTGAAGGCGGCCTCCGGCACGGGCCGCCCGGCGGCCGGCGTGAGGATCACCAGCGGGGCCATGGTGGCGCCGACCGCGGCTCCGACCAGCAGGCCGACCGCGACGCCGATCCCGGCCAGGAAGGTCTGTTCGGCGAGCAGCGCGCGGGTCAGCAACGGCGGCCCGGCCCCCAGGGTGTGCAGCACCGCCAGTTCGCCGATGCGGCGTCGGCCGGTGGCCCAGACGTCCACCGCGAGGCCGACCAGGGCGAGTAGGACCGACCCGAGGGCGGCGGCGAGCAGCCCGGTGCGGGCACCCCGCCAGTACGGGTCCCGGGCTGCCGCCTCCGCGGTTGCCCACCGGTCCAGCACGGTCACGTCGGGCAGGTGGCCCACCGCGGTCGCGGCGTCGGCGTGCCGGTCCGGGTCGGTACGCAGCCACCACTCCGGCACCGGACGGACGGCGGCCCGGTGCCGTACCAGCCATTCCACGGCGGCCGGCAGGTCGACCAACATCGCGCCCGGGGCGTTGTGGGCGCCCGGCACCCCGCGCAGCTGGCCGACCACCCGCACGGGCAGGGACGCGCCGGAGAGGGCCAGCGGCACCACGTCCCCGACCCGGACGTCGAGGGCGGCCAGCACCGCCGGCGTGACCAGTGCCGGCACCGCGTCGATCCGGCCGGCCGGGACGACCGCGAAGCGGACGGTGGGCTGGTTGGCGAACGGCCCACCCTCGACCATCGTCACCGGCACCTCCACGTCGACGCCGCCGGCCGTGACACCCCGGGTGGCGGCCGGTTCGTCCGACGCGGTGCCCAGCAGGGCCCAGTCACCGGTCAGCGCCACCGGACGCGCCGCGCCACCGGCGTCCTCGACGCGCAGCTGGTCGACCTGGAGCCGGTAGCCACTGGCCGCCGCGTCGCCCGCGTCGAGCTGGAAGCCGGCCAGCCGCAGCGGCGGCCCGGTGGGCAGCGCCACCGCGAACCGGACCGCCCGGGGGGCCGCCGAATCGGTGGTGGCCAGCGGCAGCCGCAGGGCCAGCCCGTCGGCGCCGGTCAGCAGCGCCGTGACCTCGATGGACTGCGCGGCGACCGGGTGGCGGACCGGGGTGCGCACGGTGCCGGTGAGCCGCCGGGCGTCGGCCGGGAGGGCTACCCCGCCCGGGGTGGGCCGGTCCCGGACCATCCGGGCGAGCAGTTCACGCGGTGGTTCGTCGGCCAGCCGGTCGGCGATCCGGGCCACGTCGGCGGCGGCCGCCGCGTCCAGCGCGAGCACGGAGGTGGACAGGGTGGTACGCCCCAGCCGCACCTCGTCCCGCCACGCCGGCAGCACCCGCGCCACCCCGGGTACGTCGGCCAGCCGGGCGGCGCGGTCAGCCGGCGCGTCGCCGCGGCGTTCGGCCACCCGCAGGTCCGCGCCGACCTGATGGTCGGCCTGGTCGATGTGCGACCGTTCCCAGGTGCTCACCAGCGACCAGGCCAGCGTGCTGGCGCCCACGGCGAGCGCGAGCAGCAGCACCGGACCGGCGTGCGGGCGCCGGCCGGCCTGCCACATGCCGAACATGGTCGCCGTCCACGGTCGGCGGTCGACGAGCCGCTCGGCGAACCGGGTGGCCGGTGGCAGCAGCCGCAACGCGAGTACCGCACCGGCCAGCACGCCGAGGGTGGGGGCGACGGCGAGCAGCGGGTCGATGCCCAGCTGGCTGCCCGCCCCGGCCAGCGGCGACGCGTGCTGCCGAAGTTGGGTCCAGGCGAGCAGGGCGAGCAGCACCAGCGCCAGGTCGACGCCGGCCCGCTGCACGGTGGCGGCCCGGGTGGGGCGGGATCGGGCGGCCAGGTCCGCGACGTAGCTGCCCGCCCGGCGCAGGGCCGGCAGCACCATGGCGAGCAGGCAGCCGACGGTGGCGGCGAGCGCGACCGTCCACACCGCGCCGGTACGGGTGCCGGTCAGCCCTCCGGCGCCGCCGACCTGCCGCAACGCCAGGTCGGCCAGGGGCGGCGCGAGCAGCGCGGCCGGCAGCACCACCAGCATCGCCTCCCGTACGGCCAGACCGGCGAGCTGCCCGCGGGCGGCACCCCGCGCGCGCAGCAGGGCGGTCTGCCCGCGGCGGTCCTCGTTGAGCAGGGCGGCCACCAGCAGCAGCGCGTAACCGCCGAGGACCACGATCAGCAGCAGCGGAGTGAGCAACGCCGAGCGGCCCACCAGGTCGGCCCGGCCGAGCCGGTCGATCAGCCGGTCCAGCCCGGTCACGCTCTGCGCGGACGAGCCGAGGCCCGCCTCCTCGGGTACCTGCACCAGGGCGGCGGCCACCGCCTGCTTGACGACCGGCAGCCGGCTCGGTGCGACCTCGGTGAGGTTCGGCTCGGCCAGCCAGGAGATCGAGGTGGAGCCGGGGAAGGTGTGGGCGAAGTCGGCCGGGTCGAGGACGAACGGCCCGTATGAGCTGCGGTCGCTCTCCTCGGCGCCGACCGCTGCCGGGGCGAGTTGCCAGTAGGCGTCGCCCGGGTCGCGGGGCCGGAACACCCCGGCGACCACTACCTCGGCGGCCTGACCGGAACGGCGGTCGGTCATCGGTACCCGGGTGCCGGCGGTGAGCCGCAGCGCGCCGGCCACCCGCTCCGGCACGGCGACCTGCGCGGGGCTCGCGCCGGCGGTCGGCCAGCCGCCGGCGACGAGGTCGGCGTGGGCGGGCAGGCCGTCGAGGGTGGCCAGGTCGGCGAAGACCGGCTCGTCGTCGGTCCGGGCGGTGCCGAGCTCGCCGGTGAGTTCCCGGCCGGTGCCGTGGCGGGCGGCGGACACGGTGACCGCCGCCCCGCCCAGCCCGTCGGCGAACCACCGGCGCACCGTCGCGTCCCGGGCCGCGGACTCAGCCGCGTCCCGCCCTCCGGAACCGCTGATCAGCAGGCTCCGCTCGGCGGCCGGCGCGGCGGCCAGCATGGCCCGCTGGCCGGCTTCGATCGCCTGCCGGCTGTAGTCGGAGAGCCCGGTGACCAGCGCGACAGCGACCAGGGCGGCGCTCGCCGCAGCCAGCAGCAACCCCCACGCCGCGCGGGCCCGCCGCCACACCAGCTTCATCCGATGCCTCCCCCGTGCGCCCCGGTCGGGGCCGACGACAAAACAAAGGGGGTACGCGCGGAAGAAGGTTCGCAGCCTTTATGTGATCGTTATCAACCGCTGGCCGACGGGCTCTGAGCCCTAGCTTCCAGCCGTCAGCTCCGGCCGGTGCTCCCGGATCGGTTCGTGGGGCGGGCGGCGGTGACCGTTCAGCGCGGGCGGTCGCGGTCCTTGGAGGGCTGGACCCGCTTCGGTTCGCCGGGCATCTTCGGGTGGTCCGGCGGGTACGGCAGGTCACCCTGGCCGTCGGCGGCGTCCCGGTCGGCCCATTCCAACAGTGGGGTGATGTCGTACGGGATGTCGTCGATGCCGGCGTGCGGGTCGCCCCGCTCGGCCAGCCGCACCGGCACGGTACGCAGGTCGAAGTCGTCCGGGTCGACGTCGGGCAGCTCGTCCCAGGTGACCGGGGTGGAGACAGTGGCCCGGGCGTTGGCCCGCAGCGAGTACGCGCAGGCGATGGTGCGGTCCCGGGCCATCTGGTTGTAGTCCACGAAGACCCGCTGCCCGCGTTCCTCCTTCCACCAGGCGGTGGTGACCAGCTCGGGGCGGCGGCGGGCCAGCTCGCGGGCCAACGCGATGGTGGCCCGGCGCACCTCGGTGAACGTCCAGCGGGGCGCGATGCGCAGGTACACGTGTACGCCCCGCCCGCCGGAGGTCTTCGGCCAGCCGACCGCGCCCAGCTCGGCCAGCAGGGCCCGCAGCTCGCCGGCGGCGGCCACCGCGTCGGCGAAGTCGGTGCCCGGCTGCGGGTCGAGGTCGATGCGCAGTTCGTCGGGGCGGTCGACGTCGGCGGCGCGCACCGGCCACGGATGGAACACGATGGTGCCCATCTGCGCGGCCCAGGCGACGTGGGCGAGGTCCGCCGGGCAGAGCTCGTCGGCGCTGCGCCCGCTGGGGAAGCTGATCTTCGCCGTCCGCACCCAGGGCGGCACCCCTCGGGTGGGCACCCGCTTCTGGAAGAACATCTCTCCCTCCACGCCGTCGGGAAAGCGCTGGAGCGTGGTGGGGCGGTCGCGCAGGGCGCGCAGGATGCCGTCGCCCACGGCTCGGTAGTAGCCGAAGACGTCAGCTTTGGTGAAGCCACGCTGCGGGAAGATGACCCGGTCGGGGCTGGTCAGCCGGACGGTGTGCCCGGCCACCTCGATCTCCGTCACCGACGCCTTCGTGCTGCCCATTCCGCGACCATATGCGACACCTGCGACATGCGGCGTACCGTTGACGGGTGAGTCCTGACGACAACGAGTTGCCTCGCACCGAGGACGAGTGGCGGGTCCGGTTGAGCCCGGAGGAGTTCCGGGTGCTGCGCGAGGCCGGCACCGAGCCCCCGTGGACGGGCGAGTACGTGGACACCAAGACCCCCGGTGTCTACCACTGCCGGGCCTGCGGGGCGGCGTTGTTCCGCAGTGCCGACAAGTTCGACTCGCACTGCGGGTGGCCGAGCTTCGACGACGCCATCCCGGGCGCGGTTCGCGAGATTCCCGACCACACCCTCGGCATGAGGCGTACCGAGATCCGCTGCGCCCGCTGCGACAGCCACCTCGGGCACGTCTTCGAGGGCGAGGGGTTCACCCCGAAGGACACCCGGCACTGCGTCAACTCGGTGTCGATCCGGCTGGCGCCGGCCGAGGGCTGAGACGCCGGGCCGGCGCGGTTCCGGTGCCGGCACGAGTCGATCAGAGCAGCAGCAGGCTGCCGTCGGCGTCCACCTGGTCGGCGGACTCGTCGTCGAGCCAGACACCCCCGGTGGCCAGGTAACGGAAGCGGTGGCGGCCCGGGCCGAGCTTCACCGTCACCGTACGGGTTCCGTCGCGACGGGCCACCAGCTCGTGCCGCCCGGGCTGCCAGTCGTTGAACGAGCCCACCACGCTGACCACGCCGGGCGGCACGTCCCGGGGCAGGCAGAAGGTGACCCGGGTCTGGTTGCCGAAGAGTCTGTTTCGCTTGATCACGAGCCCTCCCGGGGTAGCGGCGTTCCACCAGGCCCAACGCGCGACACGCGGAGGCCGAAACGCCGACCGGCCGGATCGGCTCACGGCATTTCGCCCCCGGCCACCCCACCCTTGCCGCACCCTGGGAGCAGATGTCCTGATTCGGGGGGTTCGACGTGGCTACCTGTGGGGTCTGCGGCAACGACTACTGGATGGCGTTCGAGGTGCGCACGGTCAGCGGGGAGGTGCACACCTTCGACTGCTTTGAGTGCGCGGCGCACAAGCTGGCGCCGATCTGCGAGCACTGCCAGGTCAAGATCCTTGGCCACGGCGTCGAGGTCGGCGGCCGGTTCTTCTGCTGCGCGCACTGCGCCCGCAGCGAGGAGGAGCAGGGCGTCGAGATCCGCGACGCGGTGGGCGCCCGCCCCGCCTGAGCCGACCGAGCGGGACCAGGCGACGGTTCAGCGCCGCCGACCGATGGCAGGCAGGCTCGCTCCCCGCTACGAACCTGAGTACGTCAATGGATCAGGCGGCAAGCGTGGCACGGGCATACCTGACGGGAGTCCACCCGACCAACACGACACGACAGCGATCGTGGGCTTGTGGTGGCGACGGCGGGCTTGTGGTGAGGCGCTGGGCTCGCGCTGACCGATCCGATCCGTTCAAGCACTCACCTTCGTAGCGTCTGAACCGCTCCCCTGCAGTCCACTCGGCACACCGCGCGGTCCCCTGGTCGCCGAGGGCCACCGGCCGATCCACCTCTGCCCAGGCGGCCGCAGCCGAACGGACCCGCCAGACAGCCGAACCGACGCCCGGGACCGGTCGACGCCTACGATCGCGGGATGCCGCAGCCGACCCTGCACGTCGCCGCCTTCGCCGACCTGGGCGCCCGCACCCTGTACGACCTGCTCCGGCTACGGGTCGACGTGTTCGTGGTGGAGCAGGCGTGCCCGTACCCGGAACTGGACGGCCGGGACGTCGAGGACGGCACCCGGCACCTCTGGCTGGCCGCCGACGACGCCGTGCTGGCGTACCTGAGGATCCTGGCCGAACCGGACGGCCCGGCACGGATCGGCCGCGTCGTGGTCGCGGCGACAGCGCGCGGCGCGGGTCACGCCGGCCGGCTGATGACCGAGGCGCTGCGGCTGGTCGGCGACCGGCCGTGCCTGCTGGAGGCGCAGGCCCACCTGGCCCACCTCTACGCCCGGTACGGCTTCACCGGCACCGGCCCGGAGTACGTCGAGGACGGCATTCCGCACCTGCCGATGCGCCGCGACGCACATATTGACAGGTGACATTTTCCTGTGGAAACCTGCGGAGCAGAGCCGTCGCGGGAGCCACGCAACGGAACTCGGGAGGGGCAACTCCCGACCGTCCGGGCGTCGTCGATCGATCCAAATCCCCCCGGAGGCTCCATTGTCCACGCTCCTCCGCAGACGGCCGCTGCCGGTGATGGCGGTCCTGCTCGCCGTCGGCGCGGTCGTCGCCATGCTGCTCGCCACCGCCCTGACCGGGCCCGCGTCCGCGCACGGCTCGGTGGTAGACCCGGCGTCCCGCAACTACGGCTGCCTGCAACGCTGGGGCAGCGACCACATGAACCCCCGGATGGCCACCGAAGACCCGATGTGCTGGCAGGCCTGGCAGGCCGAGCCGGCCGCGATGTGGAACTGGAACGGCCTGTTCCGCGAGGGCGTCGCCGGCAACCACCAGGGCGCCATCCCCGACGGCCAACTGTGCAGCGCCGGGCGCAGCAACAGCGGACGCTACAACGCGCTGGACGCCGTCGGCGCGTGGAAGACCACGCCGGTGTCGAACAGCTTCCGGGTCAGGCTGTTCGACCAGGCCAGCCACGGCGCCGACTACATCCGGGTGTACGTGACCAAGCAGGGATTCAACGCCCTGTCCAAGCCGCTGGCCTGGAACGATTTGGAACTGGTCGGCCAGATCGGCGACACCCCGGCGTCCCAATGGACCCGCGAGAGCGGGGGCGTGTCCATCCAGATCCCGGCCAACGCCCCGGGCCGCACCGGCCGGCACATCGTCTACACCATCTGGCAGGCCAGCCACCTGGACCAGTCGTACTACCTGTGCAGCGACGTCGAGTTCGGCGGCGGGCCGAGCACCCCGCCCACCAC
>NZ_SMKF01000088.1 GCF_004348325.1 Micromonospora sp. KC213
GGCCGAGGAGGGGGCGGAGCAGGGCGCGGCGGGCGGTCTGACCGCCCCGGGCCCCGGCTCGGTGTCTGGGCGAAGGCGAGAGGCGCAACGGTGATCCTGGCTCGACCGGTCCATCCCAATGCCGTCCACGACGGCACGCCGGACGGATCGCTCGATAGCCCGATTAGCCCCATTGGTGCGGATATTACGGTGCTCCCCCGGCCCTCCCGGGGCGCGGCACCACGTGTGTCAACTCACGGCAACCCGGTGGTGGCGCCCCCGCGCCCCACCGCGACCGGCAGGGTGTGAGGAATGAACTCGTACGGCGATCCCAGTTCCCCGCGTGCGCGGGCCCAGGTGCCGGGTTCGAACGGCAGCTCCGGCGCGGCCTCCTCGGGACGTGCCTCGGTCGGCTCGGGCGGCGGCACACCCGCCGGCCGGGCGTCGGCCCCGGTGCCGCCGCGCCAACCCGGTGCCGCCGGCGCGGGCCGCGCCTCGGTGCCGGTCTCTCCGGCTCCGGGCGGTCGCGCCGGGTCGGGTCGGGCCACGGTGCCGGTCTCTCCGGCTCCGGGCGGTCGCGCCGGCGCGGGCCGTGCCTCGGTGCCGGTCTCTCCGGCCCCCGGCCGGGCGAGCGTCGGTTCCGCCGCGGTCGGCGGTCGGGCCAGTGTCGGCTCGGCGTCGGTCGGTGGTCGCGCGGGCGTCGCGTCGATCTCGGCCGGTGACCCGGGCGGTCCCGACGGGCCGGGGCGTGGCGGGCGTGGCACCGGTAATCCGGATGCGGTCGCACGGTCGAAGAAGCGCCGGCGGCTCAACATGCTCATCGCCTCGTTCGCGGTCTTCATCATGCTCGCCGGTATCGGCGTGATCGGCTTCACGTACTACTCCACGAACGTGGTGCTGCCCAACCAGATCCCGCTGCCACTGTCCACGACGGTCTACACCAGCAATGGGAAGAACATCGTGGCCAAACTCGGCAACGAGAATCGAACCTTCGTCACCATCGATCAGATTCCCCCGCATGTGCGTGACGCGGTCGCTGCAGCGGAGGACCGGAACTTCTACCGGCACTCGGGCGTCGACTACAAGGGCATCGCCCGCGCCGCCTGGAACAACCTGACGGGCGGCGACAAGCAGGGCGCCTCGACCATCACCCAGCAGTACGCCCGCAACGCCTACGAGAGCCTGAAGGACGACACCTACGCCCGCAAGGTGCAGGAGGCTATCGTCGCCTCCAAGCTGAATGACCAGTTCAGCAAGGAAGAGATCATGGAGAACTACCTCAACGTGATCTACTTCGGGCGCGGTGCCTACGGGATCGAGGCGGCGGCACAAACCTACTTCCGCAAGCCCGCCAGCAAGCTGACCGTGGCCGAAGGTGCCGTACTCGCAGCCTTGATCAAGCAGCCGGAGCCGAGTGCCACCCACAACAGCTACGACCCGGCGATCAATCCGTCCGAGGCAAAGTCGCGATGGAGCTACGTGATCGACGGCATGAAGAAGGAAGGCTGGGTGGACGCCGCAGGGAAGCCACCGGCTCCGACCGAGTACCCGAAGGTGCTGCCGCCGCTCAAGAGCGGCAACGGTTTCGGTGTGAAGAGCCCGCGGGGCAACGTCATCAACTACGTGCGACAGGAGATGGAGCAGTGGGGGCTGTGCTCCGACTCAGGTGCGCCCGGGAAGCGTAGCTGCGCGGACGAGTTGCGGGTGGGCGGCTACAAGATCACGACCACCATCGACAACAAGATGCAGAGCGACCTGGAGAAGGCCGCGCGGCCGGATCTGAAGGGCTCGGTGCTCTACGGCCAGCCGAAGAACCTCATGGCCGCGGTCGTTGCCGTACACCCGAAGACCGGTCGGGTGCTCGCCTACTACGGTGGCGACAGCGGTGCCGACTTCGACTACGCCGGCAAGAACATCGACCAGAACGGAGAGCTGGTCGGCGGGCATCCCCCGGGCTCGTCGTTCAAGGTCTATACGCTGGCCGCCGCGATCGAGGCCGGCATATCGGTCAACTCCCGCTGGGACGCCACGCCCTTCAAGCCGGAAGGCTACGACAGCCCGATCCAGAACGCAGGGCGCGACGTCCGGCGGACCTGCAACAAGTCCTGCACCCTGGATGAGTCGACCGTCCGGTCGTACAACGTGCCGTTCTTCCATGTGGCGGAGAAGATCGGCCCGGCCAAGGTCGTCAGCATGGCCCGGCAGGCAGGAATCTCCACCATGTGGACGGTCGAGAAGCCCAAGCCGTACGACCTGGTCAAGGAGAAGCCGGAGGACCTGGCACCGAGCAAGTTCGACAACCCGGTCAGCTACGGTCAGTACCCGATCACCGTGCTCGACCACGCGAACGGTCTCGCGACGCTCGCCAACCACGGCGTCTACAACAAGGCTCACTTCGTCCTCAAGGTCGAGCGACAGGACAAGGCGACCGGCACGTGGAAGATCGTGGCCGGGACGGGTGAGAAGCTGAAGGGTCAGCAGCGCATCCGAAAGGAGGTCGCCGACGAGGTGACCGCGGTGCTGAAGAAGATCCCGGGAAACAACGACGCCAGCCTGGGGGATGGCCGGGACGCAGCCGGAAAGACCGGTACCTGGGAGCACAACGGCACCCCGCGTAACGCGCACGCCTGGATGGTCGGCTATGACGAGAATCTGGCGACAGCGGTGTGGATCGGTAGCCGCGACCAGAAGAAGCCCGTGATTCTCGACAAGAGCGGGAAGGACATCGGCGGCAGCAGCTTCCCAGCCAAGCTGTGGAAGCGGTTCATGGACGACGCGCTGGCGGGCAAGCCCCGATCCGACCTGCCGAACATCACCGGTATCGGTGACGAGCAGGCCGGCAACGGAGAGGCCCCGCCGCCACCGCCACCGCCGCCGCCAGGGCAGTCGAACTGCGACCCGGCCGACCTGCTCTGCCAGTTGACCGGCGGCAACAACGGCGGTCAGAACAACGGCGGTCAGAACAACGGTGGTCAGAACAACGGTGGTCAGAACAACGGTGGTCAGAACAACGGTGGTGACAACGACGACGGCGAGAACGACGGCCGTGGCGGGGGCACCGGCGGCCTGCTACCACCGCCGACCACACCCCGCGTCCGCGAGTAGGCGGCACCTCCGGTGACGGCGGCCGGACCCCGAGGGGTCCGGCCGCCGTCGCGCTTCCGCACCCGGGGCCGATATCCGCGGTCCTTGAGATTCGCGCTGCGGCAAAAGGGCTGAAGCTGCACAAACAGCAGAACGGTCCCATGAGCGACTAGTGGGTAGGTGCCAGTGGGGCGTGACGTGGTGATGGAACGACGATGACGACGGTCCCTATGCTCTACGCACCGATGAAGGCGACGATTGGAGCGGGAAAGATGGCAAGGAAGACCGTCAGCAGGCTGCGGAGGGCCATGGCGACATCAGCATTCCTTCTCACCGCACTGCTGGCCGCTCCCGGGTTAGCGTCGGCGGCACCGACGACGGACCCGGATACCTGCCGCAACGGAGGCGGGTCCGGTTACCTGTCCTGCAACGGCAAGGACCCGGTAAAGATGGGCTGCTCCGGCTCCACTGTGGCTGATGGTGTGGCGAAGAATGGCGTTTACATTGAGCTGCGGTATTCAAGTTCGTGTCAGGCTTATTGGACGCGATACACGAATGACCCCGGTAGCGCCGGAGAGGCACGGATCAAGAGCACTACCGGCTCGCTGATCTATCGCAAGAACCTTGCGGCTTACAAGGGCGAGACCGGATGGACGCCGATGATGGCGGCGAACCAGCGCCCGGAGGGCTGCCTTTTCTTCTACTATGCTCCGTTCAGCGAGTATATGGAGTACTGCCCACGGTAGCCGCTTGCGGCGGCGGTGATAATGGCTTACACCCGACGGGGTGAAGATGGTCAGTGGTAGACCAGGGCCTTCCCGCCCGAGCCGACGACCAGCCGCTGATCCCACCCACTAGCCTTACTCACCAGGAAGGTGCACCCGATTCTGCTGTGGACGAGGACTCGACACCCACATCCTTCAGGCCAGGTGCACCTTTCTATCACTGACCTCGATCAGTCAAATCCCCTCTGAACAGGGGAGGCTGAGGGTGCCCAGCGGCGGGGCCTGTGGTGCAGGATGCACATCATGAGCATGAAGTCGACGGCCGGCATCGTCGAGGCCGGGAGCAGCGACCACCCGTCCCGCTCGGACGGTTTCGTCCGCGGCCTCTCCGAAGCGATCGGCGGCCCCCTCGGCGACCACGCCGTCGCCCTGGACCGGCCTGCCAACCGGGAACGGCGTTTCTGGACGGCTGCCCGGATCGTCCTGGCGCTGGCCTGCCTGACCCTGGCACTGCACTGGGTGCAGAAGTCGCCCTGCCAGGACGGCGCCTGGCAGAACAACGTGCAGTACACCCGGTTCTGCTACACCGACGTGCTCGCCCTCTACTACGCCGAAGGGCTCAACGAGGGCAAGGTCCCCTACCGGGACCACCCCGTCGAGTACCCGGTGCTCACCGGCTACTTCATGGGTGCGCTCGGCCTGCCGGTGCACGCCCTCGGCGTCGACGACCCCCAGCTCAACCAGGGCCAGTGGTTCTACAACCTGAACGCGCTGACGCTCGGCGCGTTGGCGGTGGCGACGGTCGCGATGATCCTTGCCCTGCGCCGCCGGCGACCCTGGGATGCCGCGCTTTTCGCCCTGGCGCCTGCGCTGCTGCTCACCGCCACGGTCAACTGGGACTTCCTCGCCATCGGGCTGGCCGCCTTCGGGCTGGCCGCCTGGGCCAGACGCCGCCCGGCGCTGGCCGGTGTGCTGCTCGGCCTGGCCGGGGCGGCCAAGATGTGGCCCCTGTTCGTGCTCGGCCCGATTCTGGTGCTCGCCCTGCGCGCCGGCAGGCTGCGCGCCGCGCTGACCGCCATCGGCACCGCCCTGGTGGCGCTCGTCGCGGTCAACCTGCCGGCCGCCATTCCGTACCGGGAGAACTGGGACCGCTTCTTCGAGCTGAACACCGAACGGCCCATCGACTGGGGGACGCTCTGGTACATCGGGCGGTACCTGGACGGCAAGGTGAACAGCGGCGCGCCCGGCGACCAGGGGCCGTTCCAGTGGTTGAACGCCAACATCCCGACCCTGAACTACCTGTCGTACGCCCTGTTCGGGCTGGCCTGCCTCGGCGTGGCCGCGCTGGCCCTGCGGGCGCCGCGCCGGCCGCGGCTGGCCCAGCTCGCCTTCCTGGTGGTCGCCGCGTTCCTGATCTTCAGCAAGGTGTGGTCGCAGCAGTTCGTGCTCTGGCTGCTGCCGCTGGTCGTGCTGGCCCGCCCCCGCTGGGGGGCCTTCCTCGCCTGGCAGCTCGCCGAGGTCGGCTACTTCGTCGCGTTCTACGGTGAGCTGCTCGGCGCGGCCACCAGCCGGCCGGTTTTCCCCGAGGGGGTGTTCGTGCTCGCCGCGACGCTGCGCCTCGGCACGGTCGTGCTGCTCTGCGTGCTGGTCGTCCAGGACATCCTGCACCCGGAGCGGGATGCGGTCCGCCGCACGTACGCCGACGACCCGGACGGCGGCGTCCTCGACGGGGCCCCCGACGCGCCCTGGCTCACCGACCGCCGTACCCGCAATCGATGGGGCGATGGCGATGGCACCCGCGATAGGTGAAACAGCCAGTCACCACCGCCGTGACCAGCAGCTACCCGACAACGCAATAGCCCTGGGATCGAGGCTGAGCCGGCCGCCGGACCCGCCAATTCGGTTGTGGGCAGCCGAGATGGGCGGACGGTGGCTGGTGAATGAATTCCTGATGGTGGCGTCTCCGATCCTTCTCGGCGTACGACAAGAGTCGAAGGGAATGCCTCATGTTGGCAAAGCGAATCATCCACCTCGGTGCTGTGCTGGCGATCTGCCTGACGGGCGTTGTCGCTCCGCAAACGGCGTCGGCTGCTCCAAGCGCGGCGGCGGAGTCGCCGACCACGGTGACTGCCGAGAAGCCGGACCTGCGGAACGCCACATTTATGTCGGCTGCCCAACTGGCGGCATCCGGCTGCGGATCGACGTGTGACGGGAAGAACCCCACCACCCACAAGATCTATCACAGTGGATGCTCGACCTGTTACCACTACTGTGCAGACGACGCGCAAACCGTCGCGCGGAACGCCGAGGCCAACCTGGATCTGCGCTACAGCCCTCGTTGCCGGACCGCCTGGGCCCGTGTCGGGTCGGACTTCTACTACCCGACGATTCGTAGCTACTACCAGGACGGTCGGGTGCGGACGTCGTACAGCGGCTTCGCGGGTGCCTACTACACGCAGATGGTCAACGACGCAGGTCTGCTTGCGCGCGCGGAGGCGAGTGCTGGCCCCGGCACCTGGTGGACCGACAAGTACTGAGAGCGAACCGCAGTACGGACGTGGGTCGCCCCGCCCCACCGACAGCGGGGTCTCGTCCTCCGTGCAGGGACCAGTTGGCAGGTATGCGGCGATACATCCGCTTTGCGCGGCGCAACGCTGCCTGTCGGTCTCGCCACCGACGCGGCACAACAGAGCCAGGCAGTCTCGGCCCGCCACCGATCGAGGTTTGCGCTGTGGTGCTCGGCCACTGCGCGATCTTCGGTTGTTTGACAAGGCATTGATGAGCCACGGCGCTGCGGCCGTCCATTGAAATGGTCCGACTTGCCCGCGAGGGATGCTGTGCGTAGATGAGACGGTCATCGCGTCGATCCTTAAACGCGATGGCCGTCCTCATCGACCGGTCGGACTACCTGGCGGATGAACCGATGTCACGTTCGGCCTGACGGCTGGTGCCGGAGCGGCGGCGATGGCGTCAAGGTGTGGCGACGATGGCCCGCGCCGACAGACTGGCGCCGACCCCGGTGGCGGCACCCAAACCCCAGCCCGCGCCCGGGTGGACCCAGGGAGGCGCGGTTGTGAGAGTTTCCAGAGCACGGGGAGCCGTGGTGTGCGTGGCTGCCCTGCTGACCGTTGGCACGGCGGCCGGTCCGGCCGGCGCCGCGCCGGACCCCGGAGGCGACCCCGGCAATGGTGCCGCACCGACAACCGGATCGGACACCGGGGCCACAGCGGTGCGACGAACCCGGACGGACACTGTCGATCCCAGCCGGCGCGACACCCTGTTGGCGAAGAACTGGCGATCGTCGAAGGATGTGGCTTGGACCACCTTCGGTGACGCGGAGGGCTTCCACGTGCTTGCGGCCGACGCCCGTGCCGGTTACACGTGGCGGACGGTGACCAGCCTGGCCGAGCCGGGCTTCGACGTCGACCAGTGGATCGGCAACGCCTGCCTGACCGGTTCCGGCAGGCGGCTGGTGGTGGTCTACGCGCCGCGTACGTTTACCAATGACGCGGACCTGTTCGACCGGGGCGGGTTCACCGCAGTGGTCGACCTGGGCACCGGCGCGGTTCGCAAGCTGCCGGTGCAGAGTTCGCTGGCGTACTTCAACCCGGGCTGCGGCACTGGTGAAACCGCCGTGGTGACGCAGTTCGGCGGCAAGCTGGTAGACGCTCCGTCGGCGACCCGGGTGGAGAGCCGACTGCGCACCGTGGATGCGGCCGCCGGCACCGTGTCGGCACCGGTGAAGCTGGCCACCGAGGTCACCTCAGCGGTGCCGGTCGGTGGCGCTGTGGTCGCCGCAGCGAATGGCGCGTTGGTCGATGTCGCGGCGAACGGCAAGACGCGGCGGATCGCCACCGCCTCCGGAGTGCCGTTCCGGCTGATCCCGAATGGCGACGACGGCTTGGTCTTCCTGGATCTGGCGGAGCAACGGGTACGTGTCAAACGGACCCAATCGCGCGCCGGTGCCACCGTACGCACGCTGGCCGAGGGGGCGGAGGGCGAATTGAGTGTCGCCCGCGGTGCCGGCGGTCGGGTCTTCCTCACCGGCCGGCCGGACCGGGTCGGCGCGCTGCCGGCGGGGGTCCGCGCGGTCGACGCCCCGCAGAACAGCGAGATCTCCTCACTGGGGCAGCTCGCGCTGACTCGGGTCGCTGGCCCGGGCAGCGGCGACCCGCGCGCGGCAACCCGGACGCCGGGGGTGCCGGATCGGGTCCGGATCAGCGCCACGGCGCTCGGTACCGGCGGTGACGTCGCGTTCGAGGTGCGGCCGGAAGCGAGCGGTCCGGCCGCTAGAAGCGGCCGGGCCGCGCACCCGAGGCTCGGCACACCGGCCGGAAAGCGATCGCGCACCGGTGCCCGAGTAGCCGCCGGCTCGCCGACCGACCCGGTGGAGAGCGAACGGTACTGCTCAGTCCCCCGCAACGACCCCCGCAACCAGGCGTTGCAGCCGAAGCCTCGGCAGGTCGAATGGGCGGTGAACCAGGCGATCACCAACTCGCTGCACGTAACCCGGGAGGCGAACTGGAAGAACCTGGGGATGCCCGCGTACACCCCGCAGGGTCTGTTCCCGCGCCGGGATCTGCTCGGCGGCGGTCGGGTGCCCGCGCAGATCATGCTCGGCATCATTGCCCAGGAGTCGAACATGTGGCAGGCGTCGCGGTACGCCCTGCCGGGGGTCACTGCCAACCCTTTGATCGGGAACTTCTACGGCCTCGACATCTACAACTCCAGTCCGGCCGACGACTGGGACATCCGCTGGGAGGAGGCGGACTGCGGATACGGCGTGTCGCAGGTGACCGACGGGATGCGGCTGGCCGGGCGGGAGAAGCCGGGCGAGCGGGCGCTGCCGTACCAGACCCAGCGGGCGGTGGCCCTGGACTTCGCCACCAACGTCGCGGCCGGGCTGCAGATTCTGCAGGACAAGTGGAACCAGACACGGGCCGCGGGGCTCAGCGTCAACAACGGCGACCCGGCGTACATGGAGAACTGGTTCTTCGCCGTCTGGGCGTACAACTCGGGGTTCTATGCCGACAAGCGCGACGGGTCGCCGTGGGGCGTGGGTTGGCTGAACAATCCGATCAATCCCCGGTACGACCCGGTGCGCAAGCCATTCTTGGAGGAGAGTTACGCCGACGCGCGGACGCCGCAGAAGTGGCCCTACCCGGAAAAAATCATGGGTTGGGCCGGGCACCCGGTGGAGATCAGCGAGTCGCCGACGACGCTGGTTGCCGGCTACCGGGCCGCCTGGTGGTCCACCGTGGGCTCACGGGCCGCGGTGAAGCCGCCGAGGACGCTCTTCTGCGACACCACGAACAGTTGCGACCCTACCGGCAGTTACAAGCCGACCGCTCCGGACGTAATCGGCGAGCCGGCGGGGCCGTGCGCGCACCGCGACGCCGGCGGCTACTACGACCTGCGTTGTTGGTACAACCGGCCAGTGGCCTGGAAGGGCGGTCCGGGTATGGCCTGTGACTGTGGCAACGAGGTGCTGCGCTTCGATCCGGGGTACGCCTATCAGGAGGACGGGACGAGCTTCCCGCCCCGGTGCGACCTGTCCGGGCTGCCCGCTGGTGCCCGGGTCATCGACAACCTGCCGGATGGGGTCCCGGCCGTGCGCTCTGGCTGCGGTCGACCCTGGACCAACGCTGGCAGTTTCGGACTTCGGTTTGCCAGCGACTCCATCGGCGACTACCCCTCGAAGGTGGACTTCCATCAGCTTGGTGGCGGGTTCGGCGGGCACTTCTACATGGGCTACACCCGAAAGGAGGGCGATCAGAACGGCGAGATGAAGGTCACCGGCACCTGGACGATCAATCCCACGAACGCGTGGACACGGGTCCTGGTGCATATCCCAGACCACGCCGCGTACACCCGGCAGGCCGATTACAAGATCTACCTGCCCGGCCAGACCGTCTCGACCCGGCACCGCTCGGTACCCACCCGGTGGCAGGCGCACAAATGGCTCGACCTGGGGGTCTTCGACTTCCGGGGCAGCGGCACCCCGAAGGTGGAGCTTTCCACGGTCTCGCAGGACGGCACCGGCGTCCACAAGATCGTTTGGGACGCGATTGCGGTGCAGCCGTTGTCGGCCAAGCCTCGGCACTTCGTGGTCGGCATGGGGGACTCGTTCTCCTCCGGCGAGGGGGCGGGGGAGTACACCCGCGTCTCCGACCAGTACGGCGACGAGCCCGGCTTCAAGAACTCCTGTCGGCGTAACGCCGACGGCTGGGCACGGCAGATCGTGCTGGCGGGGGCGCCGGGCGGTCGGTCGCTGGGCAGCCTCTCCGACAGCCTGGACGCCAACGTGGACTTCCACCACATCGCCTGCGCCGGTGCGCAGACACACCACGTGATGGCGACCAAGACGGCAGGGGGGCAGCCCGCACCGGCCAACGCTATGGGCCAGGTCCCCCGGGACACCAGCAACGGGGAACTGACCCAGATCGACCAGGGCTTCCTGGACGAGAACACTACGTTGGTGATGCTCACCATCGGCGGCAACGACGCCGGCTGGAGTGACGTGTTCGAAGCGTGCGCGCTGAAAAGCTGCATGGAACCGGGCTTCACACTGCCCGGTGACAGCCAGCCGATGAAGGTGGCGGTCCCGGCCAGGTTCCGCGACAAGATCAAGCTGGATGTCCGACGGGTGGTCACCGAGATCCGACAACGGGCACCGAATGCGTGGATAATCCTGGCCGGCTACCCGCAGATCTTCAAGTCGGGCGCTACGTATGGCCTCAATCCTTGTTGTGGGGTGGACATTTTGATCAGTGCCGAGGAGGTCGACTGGCTTAACGACATGGCCCGGGTGGCCACCACCGAACTGCTTTACACGGATATTACCAACAAGATCAACAGCGTCGACGTGCGGGCCGACTTCGCCGGCCACGAACTCGGTACACCCGAGAACTGGCTCAACGGCTACATACTGGGCGATGCGTTCGACATCATCGACGATGATGACGGGGAACCGAACGACTCGTACTTCGGCGCCGGTTCCTTCCACCCGAACGCCAGCGGCTTCCGGGCGTACGGTGGGGCGGTCTCCGATCGGCTCTCCGCGCTCGGCTACCGCTGGAGCTGATCGCCGCCTGTCTCTACCGCACCACCCCGGCGTCTCCGCCGAACGCGGCGGGGACGCCGGGGCCGTCCGGAAGGAGGACACCATGTCCGAGGCGTCGTCGGGACCGCCCGATCCGCTGCCCCCGTCGGCGGCTGCGTGGGGTTCGTCGCGCGCCAGGTGCGGGCGGCCCGAGTTCTCGGCTTGGGATGTCGGGATTCCGGCGTTGCTCGGCGCGGTACTCGGTGCCCTGGTCGGCGTGGTGTGGCGGGCGCTTTACGAGCCGGGCCGGTCGGCCGAAGACACCATTGGTCTGCTTATCGTCGCCTTGACGGTCGGGCCGCCGGTGCTGGTGGTGGTGAGCTGGGTCGTGCTGGCGCTGACCGGTCCGGCCTGGACGGCGCCCACGGTGACCATCGCGGGCCTGGCCGCCGGGAGCTTCGCCGTGGCCCTGTACCTGACGGTCACCGACACATCGGGGGCACCGCCGGTCGCGCTCTGCGCGCTGGCCTGGGGAGCCAGCTATGCTGCCGTCGCGGTGGCCTGCCTGCCCCGGGTGTCCTGGTTGGTCCGGGGCGCCATGGTCGCCCTGCTGGTCACCCCGGCAATCCTGCTCTTCGCCCTCTGAAGAGATCACGTGTGCAAGATCGATGATCTTGTGAAGATGGTGTTCATGGGCTTGTTTCCGCCTCTACCGCCAGCCATTCGCCCTCGATGAGTGTGGCTGGACTCCCCTTTCGCCGGAAGCTCAGCCCTGTCCTGCGGACCTTCAGTGTGAGGTTTTCGGGATCCCTGGCCAGGGATATCGTTGATCAGAGCCTGCACCGCGTCGGATAGGTCGGCGAGCGCGACCTGGATCGCTTTCAGTGTTGCCAGGCTGGTCCGTTCTCCGGGCTCAGAAGCCCGTTTCGGTCCGCACAACTGCGTCTCCAGTCGGAGCAGGGCGGGACCCAGCCCGAGCCCCAGTTCCCGGTCCAACCGGTCCCGGAGTCGTCGGAGCACCTCGAGTGCGTCGGCTGTCCGGGAGGCGTGATGCAGAGCCTGGGCCAGGCAGGCGTGCAGGAACTCGTTGTACGGATATGCCTCTGTCCACAGACTAAGGTCAGGGATCAGTTCTGCGTAACGGCCCTGCGTAAATTCCCAATCTGTCAGTTGCTCCAAGGCTCGCACCCGTACCTCTTCCAGCCGGGCTGTCTGGCCGGCGAGGTGGTCAGAATCGACATCCTCCAGAGCCCCACCGCGCCAGAGCTTCAGTGCCTTCCGGAGGCGCAAGCTCGCCCCCGCATGGTCGCCGTCCTGCGCGGCCTGTGTCGCCGCCTCATACTCGACACGGAAAAGACCTTCGTCCACCAACTCCTCGCTAACCTCTAGGAGATAGTGGGACCCCCGCCGTTGCACAGTATGCCTGTGTCCATTGGAAATTAATCGAGAATTGAGGGAGCCGATGCAATTCTGCACCTGTTGACGGGCTGTGGCCGGTGGTTTGGCTGGCCAAACGATGTCGATCAGTCGGTCCGTTGATACGGCGGCCGGCCCGCCGACCAGCAGTGCGGCCAAAAGCTTTCGGTGGCGCGGACTGGAGAGCGGGACAAAGGAAGCCCCGCTCCGGATTGTCAATGGTCCGAGTAGCCTGAACGCAACCATTGTTACCCCCCGTGATGATCCAATCACCGACTATGTCAGTCGGAGTGCGCGAAGTCAAGGGGTTCGATATTGCAATGAGGTCAGGTGATGTGACGGTGTAAAAAATCACAAACGGTAGACGACCGCGTCGCCGACCTCTTCACGGGTGATGCCGAGCCGGTCGACCGGGGCGTCCACGGTGGTCTCCCACGGCGTACCGACGATCTGGTCGCGCAGCAACACCACGTTGCGGACGCCGAGGGTGCGCAGGTACCGCACGCTGGTGTCGTCGGGGAAGGCGGCCGTCACCCGGCGTACGTCGTCGAGTTGCGTCGGGGTGAAGCCGCTGCCGCCGTTGACCACGTCCTGGAACCGGCTGGTTGTCCAGAGCATCACCGGCTGGTCCAGGTTCTGGCTGCTCGGCAGCACCAGCATCGGGCCGTCCACGGTGCGCATCGCCGCCGGCTGTTCGGGCACCACCGGGTGCGGCGTGACGTTCAAACCCTCCACCGCGACCAGCAGCACCGGCAGCACGGCGACCACCCGCAGCCAGGGCGTGGGTCGGGCGGGGACGCCCGCGGCGGCGACCTCCCGGATCCGCTCGGCGAACGCGCTGACCGCGCCCGCCGCGAGCAGGCCGAGCAGCAGGGTGGTCCAGAGCATCAACCGGCCGGGGGTACGCAGCCCGTTCCAGCCGGGCAGGTGGTCGAAGAGCAGCGCGTAGGTATAGGTGCCGCCGAAGAACCTCGTACCCATCGACAGCACCATGCCGACCAGTACGCCGGCGAGCAGCAGCAGCCGGTGCCGTAGCCGCCAGACCGAGAAGAACAGCCCTCCCAGAGCCAGCGCGTACAGCACGAAGCCCGGCAGCAGGGTCATCTCCGGGGGCCAGGACAGCATTTGGCGTGCCCCCTCGTGCAGCCCGCCCCAGACTCTCGACTCCGCCGGGGCGGTGAGGAACCCCATCGCCGGCGGGGAGTAGATGTCGATCTCACCGAGGGTCCGCTCGGCGTTCGGGTGCAGCTCGGCGACCTTGAAGTACGGGATCGCCAGCAGCAGGCCCACCCCGGCGAAGAGCAGTCCACCGAGCAGGTCCGCGACGAACAGCCGCCGCCCGAACGGGTGCCGTACCGGCCGCACGACCCACCGCCGCAGCGTCCAGGTCAGCGCCGCGACCAGTACGATCCCGGCGAGGACGTACGCGAACACCAGGCCGATGCCGAAGCCCAGGCTGAGCTGCCAGGCGGCGACCACCCACCCGGCGTACGCCCAACCGGTGTGCCGCCGCTGTGGGCGGTACCCGTGGCGTAGCGACCAGCCGTGCCCCCGGGCCAGCATGGCCAGCGCCAGCGGGATACCGCCGTTGGAGACAATGTGCAGGTGGCCCGCCTGGGCGAGCAGCCACGGGGCGTAGGCGTAGCTGACCCCGGCCACCGCGGCGCCGGCCCGGCCCGCGCCGAGCTGCCGGGCCAGCACGTACGCCCCGAACGTGGCGAGCGCGTGGGCCAGCACGAACATGATGTTGTAGCGGAGCAGCGCCGCCTCCGGCCCGGTGCCGATCATGCCGGCCGGGGCGTAGCCGAGCAGCATGTCGGAGAAGGCGAAGCTCCAGCTCTCCGGGAAGAACGTGTTCGAGTGGAACAGCCGGCTCGGCTCGGTCCGCAGGGCGTGCCCGGACCAGGCCATCTGCCATGCCTGCAGGCTCGGGTCCCAGTAGTCCTGGGGCAGCGTGTAGCGCGGGTACCGCAGCGCCGGCCAGGTCATCCCGACGGCGAGGGCCGACGAGGCGAGGGCGGCCAGCAGCCACTCGTGCACCAGCAGGCGCCCCACCGCGCGTACCGCCCGAGCGGGGCGGCCCGGCACCGGCTCGGCGGCGGGGGCGAACGCCGACCAGCGATCCGCCGGTTCGGCGTCCCGCTGTTCGCTCGCGGTCGCCTTCCCGGCGGGCTCGGTCTTCCCGGCGGGCTCGGTCTTCCCCGTACGCCCTGCGCCCGGATCGACGGTAGCCGCGCTGGTCGTCGCGGTGCCACCGATCGTCGCGGCGCCACCGGTCGTCGCGGCGCCACCGGTCGTCGCGGCGCCACCGGTCGTCGCGGCGCCACCGGTCGTCGGTGCGCCGCCGGTCGTCGGTGCGCCGCCGGTCGTCGGTGCGCCGCCGGTGGCGGTGTCCGTCGTCGGTGCGTGCGGGGCGGTGCCCGGACCGTCCGGGGCGGTGCTCGAACGATCCGGGGTCGTGGCGCTGTCCGGGCCGGGGGTCGGATCGGACCGGTCGGTCGGCTGCCCGCTGTCGCTGGTGTCGGTGGCCACCGGTTCAAACCCCCGTGCCGAGTCGGTCGTGAAGGAAGGCGATGTCCGCCGCCTGCCCCGACACCCCGCCGGGGGTTTCCACGATCACCGGTGCTCCGGCCGCCCGGATGACCGCCACCACCAGCTCCGGGTCGATGGTGCCGCCGGTTAGGTTGTCGTGGCGGTCCTGTCCGGAGTTGAAGCCGCCCTTGGAGTTGTTGGCGTGCACCAGGTCGATCCGTCCGGTGATTGCCTTGACCCGGTCGACCAGGTCGAGCAGTTCCTCGCCGCCGGCGTGGGCGTGACAGGTGTCCAGACAGAAGCCGACCTCGTGGTCGCCGAGAACGTCCCAGAGCCGGGCCAACGCGTCGAGCCGCCGGGCGCAGGCGTTCTCGCCGCCGGCGGTGTTCTCGATCAGGACGGGCACCGGAAACCCACCCGACTCCGCTGCGTAGGCGAAGGTCTTGCGCCAGTTGTCGAAGCCCTTGGCGAGGTCGTCCCCGGCGTTGACGTGCCCGCCGTGCACGATCAGGCCCTTAGCGCCGATCTCGGCCGCCGCGTTGGCGTGGCCGAGCAGGAGTTTGCGGCTCGGAATCCGGATCCGGTTGTTCAGCGTGGCCACGTTGATCACGTACGGGGCGTGGACGTAGAGGTCGACCTCGGCGGCACGTAGCCGGTCGGCGTCCTCCCGGGCCTTCGGGGCCTTCCAGCCCTGGGGGTCGGCGAGGAAGAACTGCACCGCCTCCGCGGAGCGGGCGGCCGCCTCCGCCAGCGGGTCGGCCTGGTCGACATGGGCTCCGATACGCATGCAGGGGAGCCTACGTCGCAGCACCGACTCCCGGCGTGACGGTCGTGCGGCGTCGCGGCGGGGGCGTCACCGACCAGCCGGGCGGTCGTTGAGCGGAGTGGGATCGACGGTGGACTTTCCGGTCGACGGTGTACGGGCAGCAGGGATGAATAGCGGCAATTCCGCCATATCGGCACGAGAGCCGTTGTATCGTCGGACAACAACAGGAAAAGCTCCGCGGGGCGTTCTCGATCCAACCTCATCGGTGTGGTCGTTCCTCCCCAGGTCCCACCCAAGGAATGCGGACGGGACGCCCCGCGGCCCCCGTGGACAGGGGCCCGCCGCCGGCTCACCGGAGCCGGAGCGGGCCCCTGTCGCCACGCCCGTCCGGCCGGTCCAGCCTGCCCGGTCATGATCGTCCGGGCCGGGTATCCTGGTCCGGTTGTCCGCGTCCGGCCGGGTTCCCCCGGCCCGGGAGTGGGCCACGACGCAGACCTCCTGCCACGGAAGGACCGTGGCCGCCAAGCCCACAGGAGGTGAGTACGTCTTGCGTCATTACGAAGTCATGGTGATCCTCGACCCCAGTCTCGAGGAGCGCACCGTCGCCCCGTCGCTCGACACGTACCTGAACGTGATCCGGACCGCGGGTGGCTCGGTGGAGAAGACGGACGTGTGGGGCCGCCGGCGCCTCGCGTACGAGATCAACAAGAAGGCCGAAGGCATCTACGCCGTCATCGACCTCCAGGCGACGCCGGAGGCGGTGGCCGAGCTGGACCGCCAGCTGCGGCTCAACGAGTCCGTGCTGCGCACCAAGGTCATCCGGCCGGAGATGCGCTAAGCATTCAACCCGTTCGCCCGGATCAGCCTCACCGGTGCTGTCGGAGGGCTCTGAGAGCCTGTACGGCAGAACGATGAGTGCGCGAGGAGATGGTCATGGCAGGAGACACCACCATCACGGTCATCGGCAACCTGACCGATGACCCCGAGTTGCGGTTCACCCCCTCTGGGGCTGCGGTCGCCAAGTTCCGGGTCGCCTCGACGCCCCGGTTCATGGACAAGGCGTCCGGCGAGTGGAAGGACGGCGAGCCGTTGTTCCTCGCGTGCACGGTCTGGCGTCAGGCCGCCGAGCACGTCGCCGAGTCGCTGCAGCGCGGCGCCCGTGTGATCGTGTCGGGCCGGCTGCGTCAGCGGTCCTACGAGACCCGCGAGGGTGAGAAGCGCACCGTCATCGAGCTCGAGGTCGACGAGATCGGCCCGTCGCTGCGCTACGCCACGGCGAAGGTGCAGAAGATGTCGCGCTCCGGTGGCGGTGGCGGCGGCTTCGGTGGTGGCGGTGGCCAGGGTGGCGGCGGAGGCAACTTCGACGACCCCTGGGCTTCGGCTGCCCCCGCCCCCTCCCGCGGTGGTTCGGGCGGAAACTTCGACGAGGAGCCTCCGTTCTAATGGCGCCGAGCGCCCGCGATCGCAAACCAGGAGCAAGAGCAATGGCCAAGGCTGCGGCACTTCGCAAGCCGAAGAAGAAGGTGAACCCGCTCGACAAGGACGGGATCACCTACATCGACTACAAGGACACCGCGCTGCTGCGTAAGTTCATCTCCGACCGCGGCAAGATCCGCGCTCGGAGGGTGACTGGCGTCACCTCGCAGCAGCAGCGGCAGATCGCCCGTGCGGTCAAGAACGCCCGTGAGATGGCGCTCCTGCCGTACACCGCGACGGCTCGCTGAGAGGAGGCGCCGAAATGAAGATCATCCTGACCCAGGAAGTTTCCGGTCTCGGTGCCCCCGGCGACATCGTCGAGGTCAAGGACGGCTACGGCCGGAACTACCTGCTTCCGCAGGGCTTCGCGATCCTCTGGACCAAGGGCGCGGAGAAGCAGGTCACCGTGATCAAGCGGGCCCGTTCGGCCCGTGAGATCCGCGACCTCGGTCACGCCACCGAGGTCAAGGGCCAGCTCGAGGGCCTCAAGGTGAGCCTGAAGGCCCGCGCCGGCGACGGTGGCCGGCTCTTCGGCTCGGTCACCCCGACCGAGATCGTCGACGCCGTCAAGGCGGCCGGTGGTCCGGCCCTGGACCGCCGTCGGCTGGAGCTGCCCGGTCACATCAAGTCGATCGGCTCCTACCCGGTGCGGATCAAGCTGCACCCCGAGGTGACCGCCAAGTTCGACCTCAACGTCGTTCAGGGCTGACAACCCGACCGTACGACGGCAGGGCCCGCACCGGATTTCCGGTGCGGGCCCTGCCGCATTCTCGACCACCGGCCCTGCCAAAGGCCACCGGACACTCGTCGCATCCGCCGCCCAGCAGCGGCAGCCTCCCAAGACAGCAGCGCCGTCCGGTACGCCCCGGCGGCTCGACTCAGCCGATCGGCTGACCGGTGATCGCGCTGATCATCACGGTCGACAGGCCACCGCCGACCACCGCCGACGCCAGCGCCACCGTCGCCGGCCGCCAGGTCGTCCCGACCCTACGCAGCAGCCCGGCGATCAGCAGGCTGCTCATGAACGCCAACCCGTACCGCGGGGCTCCCGACATCAGGGAGGTGAGCGCCTGCGTCCGAGGTGAATCGCAACCGCCGCCGCTGATGTCGGTGACACATCCGGCCGGGACCTGACCGCTCAGGGTGAGCACCCACAGGAAGGCCAACATCGCCGGCACCACGTAGCACGCGGCCGTGAAGACCAGCGGACGCAACGGGCCACCCGGATCCGGGTCGAGCAGGTCGTCCTCCAGCCGGCGGTTCCACGCCCCGCCGCCGACCGACTCGATCCGGTCCCGCCAGGACGGTGGGGCCACCGGCGCCGCCCGACGGCGCGGCGTCACCCGAGCCTGCGGCGCGGTGTACGTCACCGCCGGCGAACGCGGTGCCGACGCCGGCGGATCCACCCACCTCGGATCGTCCTCGGCGAGCCGGGTGCCCGACCAGAACGTCTCCGGCTGCGCCGACCAGGGGAAGCCCTCGCCCGTCGTCGGCTGCACCGATCGCGGCGCGTCAACACGTTCGCCGTCGTCCTCGTCCCAGCCCGGGGCGTCCGCCCCGCGCGACCGCCGCCCGGCACCGGTCCGATCCCACGGTGCCGTGTCGGTGAACCGGTCCCACTGTGCGGTGCTGTCCTCCCAACCCGCCGCGCCCGGCCGGTCCCAGCGATTCTCCCCGGAACGCTGCCAGGTGTGTACGCCCGACGCGTCCCATGGATCCACCGCCGGCCGGTACTCCGGTTCCGGCTCGGCGTCCGGTTCCGTCCGACGCCACGAACCGGTGCCGGACTCCGCCCGACTCCAGGAGCCCGTGGTGGGTTCGGCCTGGCTCCAGGAGCCCGTGGTGGGTTCGGCCTGGCTCCACGGGTCGGTCGCCGGCTCCTCCCGGCCCCAGGGGTCGCTGGTGAGTTCGGCCCGACTCCACGTGTCGCTGGTCGGTTTCGCTCGTCGCCAGGAGTCGGCCGACCGCGACGGGGACTCGCCGGAGGCACGCCGGCTGCGCCGGGTAGGCCGCTCCGGTTCCCGGTCGTCCGCGTCCGGCCCACCCTCGGACTCATCCACCCCGGACCAGATCACCTGCGGACGGCGGGAGGGTGACCGGCGGGGACGGGCTGTCGGGGACGCCCCGGACACGGGGGCGTCCTCCACGTCGTCCTGAGCGCGGCGGCTGCCCACGTACCCCTGCTCCTGCTGTGGACGGTCGAACGTCCACTCCCGGGTGTGGTCGTCCAGCTCGGCCGCCGCGCCGATCGCCCGCAACTCTCCCCAGGCCCGCTCGCCGCGCCGACCCGCCGCCCGCCGACCCGGCCGGGAGGCCGACCGATTGTCGTCACCATCGTCATCGTCGTCCGGGGCGGCGTGCCGGCCCCGGCCGTCGGCGTGGGCGATCCCCGACTCCACCGCCCACCGTGGCAGGTAGGGGTCGGACGGCTCATCCTGGCCACGTTCGATCGCCCGCCGTCGACTGGGCGTACGGCGGCGGTCCGCGCGGGTGGGGTACGGGGCGGCCGGCACCGGCTCACCGGGGTCGTCCCACGCAGTGATCGACTGACGTTCGCGCGGGCTGCCCTCCCCGCGCTCCCAGTCCCGGTAACTCACGGCCGGAGCGTGACCCTTCTCAACCGAAAGTGCAATCCGCTGTCCAGGTGTAGCCGTTTGCAGGAGATAGTACGGGACGAACCACGCCGGGGCCTTGACGGAAAATACTCGTCCACAGGGTGGGGATTGCGTATCGGCAGGTCAGACCGCTTTTGAGCCGAATTCCCCATTGGTTTTCCACAGGCTGTGCACAGGCCGTGCACATGCTTGTGCGCCCGCGTCCACAGGTTGTCCCGAGGCTCGTCCACCGGTGCTGTTGGAGGCCTGACCTCGGGTTCCGTATCGTGGGGCACCGACCGGTCGCGCGATGCCCCCGATCGACCGGACCGGTCCGATCGGAAGTCGTCGTACCCGGCCTAGCTGGGACTCGACCTGCAGTGGAGGGGGATCCGTGTCGGTCACCGACGACATGCGGGCGGAGCCCCGGGCCGGCGGTCCGCCCCCCGCACCACGGGACGGGCACTTCGAGAAGACACCACCGCAGGACGTGGCCGCCGAGCAGTGCGTCCTCGGCGGCATGCTGCTCTCGAAGGACGCCATCGCCGACGTCGTCGAGATCCTGAAGACCAACGACTTCTACCGGCCGGTCCACGCGACCATCTTCGACACCATCCTGGACATCTACGGCCGGGGCGAGCCGGCCGACGCGATCACCGTCGCGGCGGCCCTGGCCGACTCCGGCGACCTCGCCCGGATCGGTGGCGCTCCTTACCTGCACACCTGCATGGCCGCCGTGCCGACGGCAGCGAACGCGGCGTACTACGCCCGGATCGTGAGCGAGCGGGCGGTGCTCCGTCGGCTGGTCGAGGCCGGCACCAAGATCGTGCAGCTGGGCTACGGCACCGCCAACGGCGGCAGCCGTGACGTCGACGACATCGTCGACCTCGCCCAGCAGGCCGTCTACGAGGTGACCGAGAAGCGCGTCAGCGAGGACTTCGCCGTGCTGGCCGACATGCTCCAACCCACGCTCGACGAGATCGAGGCGGTGGGCGCGCAGGGCGGCGTGATGACCGGGGTGCCCACCGGCTTCACCGACCTCGACCGGCTGCTCAACGGCCTGCACCCGGGGCAGCTGATCATCGTGGCCGGGCGTCCCGGTCTGGGTAAGGCGCTCGCCCTCGACACCCCGCTGCCCACGCCCGACGGCTGGACCACCATGGGCGAGGTGGCGGTGGGTGACCGGTTACTCGCCGCCGACGGCACGCCGACGACCGTCACCGCCGCCTTCGACATCAGGTACGACCGCCCCTGCTACGAGGTGGAGTTCTCCGACGGCAGCGTGATCGTGGCGGACGCCGAACACCTGTGGAAAACCACCACCCGGGCCGGCCGTCGTCGGCGTGGGCAACAGGTGCGCCACCACCGGCCGAGCTTCTCGCCAGCAGCAGTGCGTGCGGCTCAGCCGGTGGTGGGTGGCCATCCGCGACCGGTCACCCTGACCGCGCCCACCGGCCTGATCGGTCCCGCGCCCAGACACCTGCTGTACCCCGCGGGCCGGCACGACGACGTGGTCACCACCGCGGAGATCGCGGCGACGCTGCGCACCGGACCGGACGGTCGGCTCAACCACACGGTGCGCAACTGCGGCCCGCTGCAACTGCCGGAACGAGAGCTACCCGTCGAGCCGTACACCCTGGGTGTCCGGCTCGGCGACGGCAGTGCCGGCACCAGCGGGGACGGCTGCCTGGCTGGCGTGGCGGGAGGAGAGACGCACATCCCGCAGCAGTACCTCCGGGCGTCGGAGGCCCAGCGGCGTGCCCTGCTCGCCGGCCTGATGGACACCGCCGGGACGGTCGCCGCCACCGGACGCGTCCAGTACACCGCGCCGTCCAGGCGGCTGGCCGAGGGCGTCCGGGAGCTGATCGGGAGCCTCGGCTACCACTGCACGGTCACCGCGCAGCCGGTACGCGGGCGCCTCGACTCGTCGGCGACGTACACCCTGAGCTTCTACCCGCGGAGCACCTTCCGGTACGTGGTCGACGTGCGACCCGTGCCCAGCGTGCCGGTACGGTGTGTGACCGTCGACAACGAGGAGCACCTGTACCTCGCCGGCCGGTCGATGATCCCCACGCACAACAGCACGGCGAGCATGGACTTCGCGCGCAACGCCGCCATCCGTGCCAACCAGGCGGCAGCGATCTTCTCGCTGGAAATGAGCAAGGTCGAGATCGTCATGCGACTTCTCTCGGCCGAGGCCCGCGTCCCCCTGCACGTGCTGCGCAGCGGCCAGCTCTCCGACGACGACTGGACCAAGCTGGCCCGCTGCATGGGCGAGATCAGTGAGGCCCCACTCTTCGTCGACGACACGCCGAGCATGAACCTGATGGAGATCCGGGCCAAGGCGCGGCGGCTCAAGCAGAAGCACGACCTCAAGATGATCGTGGTCGACTACCTCCAGCTGATGACCTCGCCGAAGCGGACCGAGAGTCGTCAACAGGAGGTCGCGGACCTCTCCCGTGGCCTGAAGCTGCTGGCCAAGGAGGTCGAGTGCCCGGTCATCGCGGTGAGTCAGCTGAACCGTGGTCCGGAGCAGCGTACGGACAAGCGACCGCAGCTGTCCGATTTGCGTGAGTCAGGCTCCATTGAGCAGGATGCTGACGTGGTGATCCTGCTGCATCGCGACGACTACTACGACAAGGAGTCGCCCCGGGCCGGCGAGGCGGATTTCATCGTCGCCAAGCATCGGAACGGGCCGACGGACTCCATAACGGTGGCGGCTCAACTTCATCTCTCCCGCTTCGTGGACATGGCCGTCGTATGACGAGGGTCGGGCGCGGGTTGACTCTCGTGGAAAGGGAGGAAGTGATCGCCGCAACGGCACCGCCTCGCAAGGCGGAAGTCGCCGCGCGGACGATGGCCGACTGTGGTGGGGCGCGTCGCTCGAACGCGTCGCCGCTCAACCGAGCAGTGGGAACCAGCCGGCCGCCTCGCCCAGCTCCCACCGTTCCCGGTCGGTGAGCGGCACCCGGCCGGTCGCCTTGAGCAGATAGTCGCCGTCCGACCAGGCGGCGGGGCGGACGGCCTCGTCGCTGACCAAACCGTTCATGGTCGCCACCGCGACCGCGGTGGCGAGTGGGCCGGGCCGTGGCGCGTCGGGCAGGTCGACGACCAGGTCCAGGTGATGGACGGCGGCCTCGGTGGTCAGGGTGGCCAGGAGGTCCGGTACCCGCAGCACGTGCCCCTGGGTGGTGACGCAGCCGGCCGGGTCGGCGGCCACGGCGGCGCGGACGGCGGCAGGGGCGGTGTCGCACCAGAGCCGGACCACGCCGGTGGGTCGGTCGAACGCGGCGGCGAACCGGCGGGCCCACCAGGCGTGCCGGGCCTGGTCGCCGCCGGGCGGAAAGGACCGCCAGTAGCCGACGTCGTCCACGTCGGGCGGACCGTCGGCGGGGCTGGCCAGGGCGACCAGGGCGCGCTGGGCGTCGCTGAGCACGTGGCAGAGCAGGTCGGCGACGAGCCAGCCCCGGCAACGGGTGGGTCGTTGCAGGTCGGCGTCGTCCAACGGGGAGACCACGTCGGTGATCCCCTGGTACGCCTGGGTCAGCGCCTCGTGCCGCTCGGTCGCCGTCATGGGTGCAGCCTGCCACGGCCTGCCCCGTTCGGCAGGCGGGCCGGGGCGGCTGCCCAGCGGCGACCGGGGTGGGCGGTGCCGTGGGCCGGCGGCCCGGCCCACGGCGGGCGGCTCACCCGAACAGGTCGTCCAGGAAGCTCTTCTGCTTCTTGCGCTTGTAGTGCCCATGGTGACCGTGGTGCTGCTGGTGCCCGGTGTGGCCGTACGCGGGCTGCGGCGGGTAGCCGGGCGCGGGCGGCGGCGGGGCGTAGCCCGGGTGCTGCCCGGGCGGCGTGGCGTAGCCC
>NZ_SMKF01000089.1 GCF_004348325.1 Micromonospora sp. KC213
CTCCACCCACCCTGGCCCGGCCCGCTTTGACCCGACCCGACCCGATCACGTGCGGGCTGCGGCATCACGTCCGCGCGGATCACGCCGGCCTCGCCGATCACCGGCTTCCGGCGTATCCGGTTGGGACGGTGGGCGCAACGGTACGGGTCAGACGGCCGGGGCCTTGCCGAGTGCGACCTCGGCCCGCTCCTCCGGCGTGGCGTCGGCCGGCGGGACGTCGTTGCTCGACCGCAGCGGCACCTCCCTGATGAACCAGGCCAGCACGGGCACCGCGATGGTGAAGAACACCGCCCAGACGAAGACGTGCGAGATGGCGCCGGAGAGGCCACCCAGCACCGCCTCGCGCAGTTGCGCCGGCAGTTGGCGCAGCGCCTCCAGGTTCATACTCCGACCCTCGCCCGCGCCGCCACCGCCGAAGGCGGCGCCGGCCGGTGAGTCGGCGAGCCGGTGGGCGAAGATGGCGCCGAACAGCGAAAGGCCGAACGAACCACCGATGGAGCGGAAGAAGGTGGCCGCGCCGCTGGCCGCCCCGAGGTCGCGCTGACCGACGCTGTTCTGTGCGATCAGCATCGTGGTCTGCATGAGGAAGCCCATGCCGACGCCGAGCACGACCAGGTAGAGCGAGGACTCGATCTTGCTGGTGTCGGCGTCGAGTCGGGTCAGCAGGGCCATGCCGGCGGTCATCACCACCCCGCCGATGATCGGGAACGCCCGGTACCGGCCGGTCTTCGTGATGGCCCGGCCGACGACCAGCGAGACCACGAGCATGCCGAACATCAGCGGCAGCAGCAGCAGGCCGCTGCTGGTGGCCGAGGCGCCCTGCACGGTCTGCTGGTAGAGCGGCAGGAAGTTCATCGCGCCGAACATCGCGAAGCCGAGCAGAAAGCCGATCACCGAGATCAGCGCGAAGTTGCGGTTGGCGAAGAGGCCCAGCGGCAGGATCGGCTCGACAGCACGCCGCTCGACGAGGCCGAAGGCAGCCAGCGCCACCACGGCCAGCGCGGCCAGACCGAGGATCTGCGGCGAGCGCCACGGGTACTGGGTGCCGCCCCAGGTGGTGACCAGCACGATCGCGGTGATACCGACGGAGAGCAGCACGGCGCCCAGCCAGTCGATCCGATGCTCGGTGCGGTACTTCGGCAGGCGCATGGTGGTGGCGAGGACGAGCAGCGCGACACCGCCGAGCGGCAGGTTGACGTAGAACGCCCAGCGCCAGGAGAGGTTGTCGGTGATGAAGCCGCCGACCAGCGGGCCGGCCACCATGGCGATGGCCATGATGCCGGCGATCATGCCCTGGTAGCGGCCCCGTTCCCGGGGCGGCACCAGGTCACCGATGCTCGCCATGACGCCGACCATCAGGCCACCGGCGCCCAAGCCCTGCACGGCACGGAACGCGATCAGCTGGACCATGCCGTTGTCGACGCCGCCGAGCAGTTCGGAGCCGGCCATGCCGCAGAGCGCGGAGCCGGCCAGGAAGAGGACCACGGAGGTCAGGAAGACGCCCTTACGCCCGTACAGGTCGCCTAGTTTGCCCCAGATCGGGGTGGAGACCGTCGTACCCAGAACGTACGCGGTGACAATCCAGGTGAAGTGGTTCGCGCCGCCGAACTCGAGCGCGATCCGGGGCAGGGCGGTGCTGACGATCATGTTGTCGAGCATCGCGAGCATCATGGCGATCATCAGCCCGATCAGCACGAACCGGACATTGGGTCGCGCCGCCACCTTCTCCTGACTCATCGGTAAGCTCCCCCCACGGATTCGATCCACTGACTTGCCGGCCGGTCAGTAACCTTACTAGCCGTACGGTAAGTTGGGCAGGCAACGACGGTCAAGCGGGTTAGGTGGTCGAGGTGGGAGAGAGCACAGGCGGCACGCGTGCCCGCATCCAGGCCGTGGCCCTGGAGCTGTTCACCGAACAGGGGTACGAGAAGACGTCGCTGCGGGAGGTCGCCGAGCGGCTCGGCGTGACCAAGGCGGCGCTCTACTACCACTTCAAGAGCAAGGACGAGATCGTCAGCAGCTTCGTCGAGGACCGGCTACGCCGGATGGACGAGCTGATCGCCTGGGCGGAGCGGCAGCCGATCGGCCCGGCGACCCGACGCGCGCTGCTCGCCCGCTACGCCGACGACCTGTTCACCAACGAACAGTCCTCGGTGATGCGCTTCTTCGAGCAGAACCAGACCGTGCTCAAGAGCCTCGCCGCCGGGAAGCAGATGCGCGAGCGCATGCTGCGTCTCGCCGACGCGCTGGCCCGCGGCCACGACGACCCGGCTTCCCACCTGCGCGCCACACTGTCCCTCTTCGCGGTGCACAGCAGTTGGTTCGCGGCACGCGCACCCGAGCTCAGCGACGACGAACGCCGACGGATCGCGCTGGAGGTCGCCGAGGAACTGTTGGCGAAGATCACCACGGGCGTCACCGAGGAGGTCGCCGAGGAAGCGCTGCGGAGCAGCGCCGAACCCGACCGAGGCGGCACCGACGCGGCCGACCGCAGCGACGGGCACGGTGTCGACAACGCAGCCACCGCCCGGCACTGAGCGTAGCCCGCGCCCAGGGTTGCCGCTGGGTGCGGCAGGTTGCGGGTACCCGGCCTCCGGACACCACCACATGCCGCAACCGACGGCCGAATCACCCGGGCGGACAGCACACCGTCGTGCCCAGTCAGAGCAGCACCCGGCCGATCAGGCGGGCAACTCCAGGCGCAGACCGAGCAGTCGCACCCCCGGCACCGGCGACCAGTCCCGCTGCGGCACCCGCCGGAACCCGATCCGCTCGTACAGCCGCCGCGCGGCCTCGGCCATGCCGGCACGGATGCTGATCACCACCGCCGTGCAGCCCAGCGCCACGGCCCGGTCGACGCACGCCCGGGCCAGGGCCTGTCCGGCACCTCGGCCCTGGGCGGCCGGGTCCACGGCCAGCATCCGGAACTCGGCCTCACCCGGGCCGGACAGTTCCGCGTACGGGCTGCCGGGCAACACGAAGGTCACCGAACCGAGCACCGCCCCGGTCACCGGGTCCGCCGCCACCAGCACCACTCCGGCACCCGCCCGGGTCGCCACGTCGGCGAGCACCTCCGCGTACCCGGGCTCGTCCTTGAGCTGGCCGTCCGCCTCGTACGCGGCGACGGTCAGCCGGGCGATCGCCGCATAGTCGGCCGGGGTCGCCGGCCGGACCGTCAGGCCGGTCAATCGATCACGGCGATCAGGTCGCCGTCCTGCACGACGTCACCCTCGTTGACGGCGAGTTGCCGGACCACGCCGTCGGATTCGGCGACGACCGGAATCTCCATCTTCATCGACTCGAGGATCACCAGCGTGTCCCCCTCGGACACGGTGTCGCCGGCCGACGCGACGACCTTCCAGACGTTGGCCACCATCTCGGCGCGGATTTCCTCGGCCATCTCCCGGCCCTCCCTCTCGCGGTTACCTGCCGACGTATCCAATCATGCGCACGCCACGCGCGGGCGGGGAGCGGCAGTCGTGCGCTCTCCCACCGGCGAGCCGCGCCCCGTCCCGCCCCGCTGGGCGGGCGTGCCGCCCCGGCGGACGACGGCGCGGCCCGGCCGCACTAGCATCAGCGGGTCGGACCCGGGCGCCGGGAGGACCGGTGCGTGCACCGGCGCCGGGGTCGCCACGGCAGGGATCCGACCATCACGAGGAGGTCAGCATGGCGAAGAAGGCCCGCAAGAAGAAGGCCCGCAAGAAGAGCAGCGCCAACCACGGCAAGCGCCCCAACTCCTGACCTCGCGCGGCGGACCGCGTCGACGGATCAGACAGCACGGTGGCCCGGGTCGATTCGACCCGGGCCACCGTCGTCCGTGCTCAGTCGGCGAGTTCCCGCGACTCGGTGGTCTCGAAGACCACCAGTTCGGTGAGGCGCAACCGCAGTCGCTCACGCAGCTGGTCGGGGGCCGTCTCGTTGCCGCAGCAACGGGCCACCAGCGCCTTCACCTCCTGTTCGATGCCGTACTCGCGCAGGCAGGGCCCGCACTCGTCCAGGTGGTACCGGATCAGCTCGCGCCGTTCCTCCGCGCACTCCAGGTCGAGATAGAGGTAGACCTCGGCCAGGACCTCACGGCAGTCCGTCTCGTGCGGCTCTCCACAGCTCATGTCACACCTCCCGGCCGGCGGTGGTCGAACCCTTGGTGGACTGCGCGGCGGTGAACCCCCGCTCCGCCGCGTAACTCTCCAGCAGCTTGCGCAGATTACGGCGACCGCGGTGCAGCCGCGACATCACCGTGCCGATCGGCGTGCCCATGATGTCGGCCACCTCCTTGTAGGAGAAGCCCTCGACGTCGGTCAGGTAGACCGCCAGCCGGAACTCCTCCGGCAACTGTTGGAGGGCCTCCTTCACGTCGCTGTCCGGCAGTCGGTCCAACGCCTCGGTTTCGGCCGAGCGCAGACCGCTGGAGGTGTGCGACTCAGCCTCGGCGAGCTGCCAGTCGGTGATCTCGTCGGTGGGCGCCTGGATGGGCTGGCGCTGCCGCTTCCGGTAGGAGTTGATGTAGGTGTTGGTCAGGATCCGGTACAACCAGGCCTTCAGGTTCGTGCCCTGTTCGAACTGGTGGAAGGCCGCGTACGCCTTCAGGTACGTCTCCTGGACCAGGTCCTCCGCGTCGGCGGGGTTGCGGGTCATCCGCAGCCCGGCGGCGTAGAGCTGATCGACGAAAGGCATCGCGTCCCGCTCGAAGCGGGCCCTGCGCTCGTCCGTCTTCTCGGTGGTCAACCGCACATCCCCTCGCGTCGGATGCTTTCCCGCCGAGAATACGCGCCCCGCCCGGCCCGTAGATCCCGTTCCGGCGGGCGTGCCCGTGCCCACCACCGGGCCGTCCACCGCCGCGGGCCATTCCGGGGCCGCCAGCAACTGCCGGAGCTGCCGCGACTCCCGTTCGTCCCGTTCCCGGCTCCGTGTCTCGGTCGGCACCGGTCACCCCTCTCACCAGACGTCTGTCTCCGGTGGGGGTAACGCGCGGTCCCGGTCCCGGCATTCCGCCGGACGGTTTCCCGTTCCTGGTCCCGGCCTCGGCGGGACCGGTGCTGGGCGCCTCGGCACGGCCGACGCTGGGACCAGGAAGGGCCTGGGAGGGACGGCGACGCCGCCCGGACCGGGCGTGCGACACCATCCGATGCAACGACCACCCACCGCACCCGGTCACGGCCCTCCGCCGTCGCCGGTTGCGGCACAGGTACGGGCGTCAGGGCAGGGGTCACCCGGTGGTCCAGCCGCGTCCGCGCAGCCAACGGCGTACCACCTCGGCGCTGCCGGCCGGATCCTGCCGCAGGTCGTGCCGCTCCCCGGGGCGGACCACCACCTCGACCGCGCCGCCCGCGACGGGCACCCCAAACGGGTCCCGGTCGCCGTTGACCACCAGCGTGGGCAGTCCGGTACGCAGTTCCGCGGCGCGTGACCGCTCCGGCCGGCCCGGCGGATGCAGCGGGAAGGCGAGCGCCACCACGCCGACGGCTGCGACGGTGGTGGCGGTGCGGCAGGCCACCCGCGCGCCGCTGGACCGCCCGCCCACCACCACGGGTACGCCGGCGTGGCGCGCACGCAGTACGGCCAACACCGCCGTCCACGCCTCGTCGAGGTGGCCGGCCGGAGCCGGTGCGCGCCGCCCGGCCACCCGGTACGGCTGGGTCACCCGCGCCACGGCCACCCCGACCCCGACCACGGCGTCGCGGACCGCCACCAGATCCGGGGCGTCCACGTCGCCGCCCGCGCCGTGCCCGAGCACGAGCAGGGCGACGGGTGGACCGGCCGGCAGGTCGGTCACCACCTGGGCGGGTCCGCGCGGCGTGTCGATCACGTCGTGGTCCGGCACCGGACCATTGTCCGGCCCGGCCGTCTTCCGCACCGCACGGGGCCGCACGATGGGCCCGTGACCACACGGGGCGGCACGATCCGCCCGGCCGGACGCTGGTTCAGCTCAGCGGCACGAGGGTGAGCAGGCGGTCGCGCACCGGCGGGCCGGCGTCGTCGGCCGCGTCGGGATCCGGCTGGACCTCGGTGCGCCAGGCGACCAGCATGGCGCGGCGCTCGCGCGGCGTGGTGCCGCCCCAGACGCCGTGGCAGTCGCCGACCTCCAGCGCCCAGGCCAGACAGGACCCCTGGACGTCGCAGCTGCGGCACAGCGCGACGGCGGCGTCGGCCGGCTCGTTCGGCGCCGGAAAGAAGGTCTCCGGATCCACACTCTGGCAGGTCCCCCTGGTCCGCCAGGCTTCGTCCTGTCGCCGTTCGCGCAACGCGCGCAGGAGTCGCGGATCGCGTCGTGCGGCGGCTACTTCGTGCGGTCGGGGCATACGCGCCCGGGTCATCACACCCACCTCCCCCGTGGGACCGGCAAGATCGACGGGCGTCATTCGCACTGCGCGAAAGCGCTCCCAGTGCCGGCGCTCGGTTCTATCGCACCGGCGGCGCTGGAGACAAGAGGCAGCGCGCAAACATGCCTGAAGATCCGAGCGACGTTTCGCCCGGAACTCTGGCAATTGGTACACGACAATGTCGTGTGACCGACCATTCAGAACAGTCTCATTTCCTCCCCGCTGCGCTCCTGCGGCAACGGCACCCGTTGGACCAACCCGGGCCCGTCGTTGCGGACGTCCCCCACCGCCGGCCCCACCGGGCGGATCTCCAACCCGTCGAGCCAGCCGGGCGGAGGCGGAACGAGCAGCGCGGTCGGGTCGTCGGCCGGTGCCAGCCAGTCGTCCCACCGCTGTCGGGGCACCAGCACCGGCATCCGATCGTGCACCTCGGCCAGTTCCCCGACGGCCGCGGTGGTCAGCACACTGAACGTGAGCAGCGACTCCCACCGCGACCAGATGCCGGCGAAGGCCAGCACCGAGCCGTCCCGCGGGGTCAGGTAGTAGGGCTGCTTGCCGCCGTCCGGGCGGCGGGCCCACTCGTACCAGCCGTCGGCCGGCACGAGGCAGCGCCGGCGGGCGAACGGGTCGGCGTACGCCCGGCTGGTCGCCACCGTCTCGGCCCGCGCATTGATCATCCTTGCCGCGCCGGCCGCCGAGCGGGACCAGTGCGGCACCAGCCCCCACCGTCCCACCGACAGCACCCGCCCGGCGTCGGCGTCCACCCGGACCACCGGCACCGGGTCGGTCGGGGCGACGTTGTGATCCGGCCCGAGCCGGCCGCCGGTCTCGTCGTACGACTCGAACAGCGCGCTCAGGTCGGCGGCGCTCCTTGTCGTCGCGTACCTCCCGCACATGGCGCACACGCTAACGCCCCGCGCCCGCGCCGGCTGTCCCGCCAACCGGGAGTCGAGCCGCCGCGCGGGTTCCGTGGGCCGCCGGACTTGGCAGAATGTCACTGTGGGAAATCCGACCGCGACCCGGCCGCCGCAGCCGTGGACCGCTCCGACCGCCAGCGACCCGGTGGCGGCGACACTGCGCCTACCCGGCTCCAAGTCGATGACCGCCCGGGCCCTGGTGCTCAGCGCACTGGCCGGCGGGCCGTCGACCCTGCACGCGCCGCTGCGCGCGCGGGACACCGAGCTGATGGCCGGAGGGCTGCGGGCGATGGGCGCGCACGTGTCGGTCTCCGACGACGAGCGCTGGCTGGTCCGGCCCCATCCGCTGGTCGGCCCGGCCCACGTCGACGTCGGGCTGGCCGGCACGGTGATGCGCTTCGTGCCGCCGGTCGCCGGGCTGGCCGAGGGGCAGGTCACCTTCGACGGCGACCCGCAGGCCCGGGTCCGCCCGCTCGGCCCGCTGATCGGCGCGCTGCGCTCCCTCGGCGTCCGCATCGACGCCCCCGCCACCGGCAGTCTGCCGCTGGTGGTACAGGGCACCGGCCGGGTCACCGGGGGTGAGGTGGTGATCGACGCCTCCGCCTCCAGCCAACTCGTCTCCGGGCTGCTGCTCGCCGGGGCCCGGTTCGACCGGGGGGTGGTGGTCCGGCACGTCGGTCCGCCGGTCCCGTCCGCGCCACACCTGCGGATGACGGTGCAGATGCTCCGGGCCGCCGGGGCGGCGGTCGACGACGGCACCCCGGACGTCTGGACGGTCGAGCCCGGCCCGCTGACGGGGCGCGGCTGGGAGATCGAACCCGACCTCTCCGGCGCCGTGCCGTTCTTCGCCGCCGCACTGGTCACCGGCGGCGAGGTGACCTTGCAGGGTTGGCCGCACCGCAGCGCCCAGCCGGTCGAACGGCTCCGCTCGCTGTTGCGGCAGATGGGCGGCGAGGCGACCCTGACCACCAGCGGGCTGACGGTGCGCGGCACCGGCACGGTGCACGGGTTGGAAGCCGACCTCTCCGACGTCAGCGAGCTGACCCCGGTGCTGACCGCGCTGGCCATGCTGGCCGACTCCCCCTCCCGGCTGACCGGTATCGCACACATCCGGGGCCACGAGACCGACCGGATCGCGGCACTGGCCCGCGAGTTCACCGCGCTCGGCGCGGACCTCACCGAGAGCGCCGACGGGCTGCAGATCCGGCCCCGCCCGCTGCGCGGCGGAATCTTCCACACCTACGCCGACCACCGGATGGCGCACGCCGCCGCGGTGGCCGGGCTGGCCGTCCCGGGCATCGAGGTGGACGACGTGGCGTGCACCTCGAAGACCATGCCGGAGTTCCCGGCGCTATGGTCGGCGATGGTGACCGGCAAGAGCTGACGCGGACAAGGGGGCGGTCCTGGCAGGCAGGCGGGAGTACGACGAGGACGACGTACGGGTCCGGCCCGGGAAGTCCTCGCGTCCCCGTACCCGCACCCGGCCCCGGCACACCGACGCGGTCGACGGCTTCGTGATTGCCGTCGACCGCGGCCGCTACACCTGCATACTCTCCGCCGTCTCCGACGCCCCCACCGTCACCGCCATGCGCGCGCGCGAACTGGGCCGCAAATCGGTGGTGGTCGGTGACCGGGTGGGTCTGGTGGGCGACACCTCCGGGGCGGCCGGCGCGCTGGCCCGGATCGTCCGGATCGCCGAGCGGCGTTCGGTGCTGCGGCGCACCGCCGACGACGACGAGACGACCGCCGAGGGGCGGCTGGAGCGGGTCGTGGTCGCCAACGCCGACCAACTGGTGATCGTCAGCGCGCTGGCAGACCCGCCGCCGCGGACCGGTTTCATCGACCGCTGCCTGGTGGCCGCGTACGACGCGGGCATCGAGCCGCTGCTCTGCCTGACCAAGGCCGACCTGGCCAGCCCTGAGCAGGTGCTCGGCTACTACGCGGAGTTGGAACTGCCGTACGTGCTGGTCCGACCGGACTCCGACCTCGACGCGCTGCGCGCCCTGCTCGCCGGCCGGGTCTCGGTGATGGTGGGGCACTCCGGGGTGGGCAAGTCGACTCTGGTCAACCGGCTGGTGCCGGACGCGGCCCGGGCGGTGGGCACGGTCAGCGCGATCGGCCGCGGCCGGCACACCTCCACCAGCGCGGTGGCGTTGCGACTGCCCGCCGCTGCCGGCACCGACGACGACCCGGGCTGGATCGTGGACACCCCGGGGGTACGCAGCTTCGGGCTCGCCCACGTCTCCGCGGAGAGCCTGCTGCACGGCTTCCCGGACCTGGTCGAGGCCACGGCCGACTGCCCGCCGAACTGTGCGCACACGGCCGAGGAGGCCGACTGCGCGCTGGACGCCTGGGTGGCCGCCGGCAGGGCCGATCCGCGCCGGCTGGCGTCGTACCGCCGGTTGCTGGCCTCCCGCTCCGGTGAGGGTGACCCACGGGAGCCGGAGCGCAATCCGGGTGATCCGCTCGCCGGCTCCTGACCGGCCCCGCACGACCCGGCCGCCGGGGCGGGTCCGGGCCGCCGCTACCGTTGCCGGCATGACCGGGTACGCCGACGACATCGCCCTCGCCCATCGGCTCGCCGACGCCGCCGACGCCATCTCGACGGCCCGGTTCCGCGCGCTCGACCTGCGGGTGGAGGCGAAGCCGGACCTGACCCCCGTCTCGGACGCGGACACCGCCGTGGAGCGGGAGATCCGGGCCCTGCTCGTCGCCGAGCGGCCGGGGGACGGTCTGCTCGGCGAGGAGTACGGCGAACAGCCCGCCGTCGGTCCGGCGGGCCGGCGCTGGGTGGTCGACCCGATCGACGGGACCAAGAACTTCGTCCGCGGCGTGCCGGTCTGGGCCACGCTGATCGCGCTGCTGGAGGGCGACCGCCCGGTGGTCGGGCTGGTCTCCGCCCCGGCGCTGGGCCGCCGCTGGTGGGGCGCCTGCGGCGCGGGCGCGTACGCGGGGCCGGACGCCGCCTCCGGCGAGCCGATCCGGGTCTCCGCGGTACGCGACCTGGCCGACGCGAGCTTCTGTTACTCGTCGCTGACCGGCTGGGAGCAGGCGGGCCGGCTGGACGCGGTGCTCCAGATCATGCGGGACAGTTGGCGCAGCCGGGCCTACGGTGACTTCTACGGTTACATGCTGCTCGCCGAGGGTGCCCTGGACGTCATGGTGGAGCCCGAGTTGTCGCTGTGGGACATCGCCGCCCTGGTGCCGGTGGTCACCGAGGCCGGTGGCACTTTCACCGACCTGGCGGGGCGCCCCGCCCCGGCTGGCGAGGCGGGTGCGGAGAGCAGCGCGGTCGCCACCAACGGTCGACTGCACCCGGAGGTTCTGGCCCGGCTGGCACAGCCGACCGCGCGCTGAGCCGGCAACACCCTCTATCCTCGCCAGGTGGTGTCCTCCGGGTGGTGCTTTCTCGCGGCGATGATCGTCGCATACGGATTCGCCAACATGTTGCAGTCGGTCGCCGCCGCCCGGACGACCGTGCACCACACCTTCGACCCGGCTCTGCTGCTGCGGCTGGCCAGCCACCGCACGTACGTGGTGGGGCTGGTCTTCCAGGTGGCCGGCTTCGTGCTGGCCTTCCTGGCCCGGCGGGACCTGCCGCTGTTCTTGGTGCAGGCGAGCGTGGCCGCCGGCCTCGGGGTGACCGCCGTACTCGGGGTGGTGGTGCTGAAGTGGCGCCTGCCGACCACCGAGATCGCCCTGCTGGTGCTGCTGTTCGGCGGGATCACCGCGCTGGTGCTCTCCGCCCAGCCGGCCCCGTCGAAGGCGCTCGGCACCGCCGGCCTGATCACCCTGGCGGTCGCGCTCGGCGGCATCGCCGTGCTGGGTTTCTTCGCGGTACGCCTGCGTGGCTCACCCGGGTCGGTGGCGCTCGGCTCGCTGGCCGGACTGGCCTTCTCCGCGGCGGCGGTCGCCGCCCGGCCGCTGGCCTCGGCGCCGTCGGTCGAGGCGTTCGCCCGGGACCCGCTGCTCTACCTGCTGATCGCGCACTCCGTGGTGGGGCAGCTGCTGCTCGGCCTGGCCATGCAGCGCGGTTCCACCACGGCCGCGGTGGCGGCGATGGACGCCGCGGGCGCGGTGCCCGCCGCGATCGTCGGCCTGCTGCTGCTCAACGACAAGATCTGGCCGGGGCGGGAGTGGCTGGCGGCGATCGGCTTCCTGGTCACCCTGGCCGCCGTGATCGGATTGACCCGGTACGCCGAGCCGCAACACCATCACGCGGTCGCCCGGGACCGGGAACGGGCGATGGTCGGCGCGGCCCGCGGCCGGGCGGCGCCGCCCAGCCGGTGAGCACCGGCCACCGGGTCACCGCGGTTCCCGGTCAGGCCTCGACCGGTCTGCGTTTCCCGACCACCCGTTCGTAGAGGCGTTCCAGCGCGCTGGCGGTGCGTTCCCAGGTGTAGCTGCACCGGACCCGATCCACGGCGGCGTGTCCGTACGCGAACCGTCCGGCGTTGTCGGCGAGCAGCCGCCGCAGCGTGACACCGAGGGTACGGACGTCGCCCGGTGGTACCAGCCGGCCGGTGACCTCGTCGACGACGGCGTCGGCGACGCCCCCCATCGCGTAGCCGACCACCGGCACACCGCAGGCCATCGCCTCCAGCGACACCCGCCCGGCGCTGGCGTAGTGGGGGGTGCAGGTCACCACGTCGGCCGACCGGTACCAGGTGGCCATCTGGTCGTGCGGCACCGCACCCACCAGCTTCACCTGTTCGGCGACCCCGGTGCGTTCGGCCAGCTCACGCAGTCGGCGGGCCTCGGCGTGGGTGGCGAGCTGCTCGGACGGCGGCCCACCGGCGATGACCAGTTCGGCGTCGCCGACCAGGCGCAGCGCCCGGATCACGTCCTCCTGGCCGTGGCCGGGCGACAAGCCCCCCACGGAGAGGATGCGGGGCCGCTGGTCACGGGGGGCGGCTTCCCCGTCGGGGTGGAACCGCACGGTGTCCACGCCGGTCGGCACCATCGCCACCGAGGTGCGTTGCAGGCCCATCCGGGTCAGTTCGTCGACCTCGTCGTTCGACTGCGCGATGGCGATGTCGACCGCGCGGGTGAGCGCCCGTTCCAGCGGGATCCGCTCCCCCGGGCCGTCGTAGCGCTGGCCCAGGTGGCGCAACTGCTCGACGCCGAGGGAGTGGAAGGTCTGCACGACCGGGATGTCCGTCTCGCGGACCGCGTGGGCGGCGGCCAGCCCACCGAGCCAGTAGTGCCCGTGCACCACCTCGGGCGTCCACTCTCCGGCCCACCGGTCGGCCAGCCAGCGCCCGAACTCCGCCATGTGCCCGACGAGCGCGGCGCTGGGGGTGGGGTGGGGCGGTCCCACCGGCACCCGTTCGACGCGGTAGCCGTCGACCTCGGCGGCGGGCGGCAGGACCGGGTCGTCCCGACGCTCGTAGACCCGCACATCGTGGCCACGCCCGGCCAGCTCGGCGGCGACCCGGGCGATGTGCTCGTGGGTGCCGACGGCAGGGCCGTCCGCATGCCGGCTGAGGCCGGCGTGCGCGCAGACGAGGCCGACGCGCATGGTGCACCTCCATGCGATCTGCGAGGGATGGTCCTCGGTCAGAGGGTCCCATTAACCGAGCGTTGACGAGCCGAAACCTGGCAGATCGGGAGAACCGGTGAGGTGGAGCAGCGGATCGAGTGGGCGTCGACGGCATGACCTGCGTCGGTCGCGGGTACCGAGCAGAAATGCCGCTGACCCGCCCGCTCGCCGACGCCACGGTGGTGATCACCGGTGCCTCCAGTGGAATCGGCACCGCCACCGCGTACGACCTGGCCCGCCGAGGCACCGCCGTCGTCCTCGCCGCCCGCAGCGAGTCCGCCCTGTCCGACGTCGCCCGCCGCTGCCGGGAGTTGGGCGGCCGGGCGCTGGCCGTGCCGACGGACGTCACCGACCCGGTGGCCGTCGAGGACCTGGCCGCCCGGGCGGTGGCCGAGTTCGGCCGGATCGACGCCTGGGTGAACAACGCGGCGGTCAGCGCGGTCGGCCTCTTCGACGAGATTCCGGTGGCGGAGTTGCGCCGGGTGGTGGAGGTGAACCTGCTGGGCACCGCGTACGGCATGCGGGCGGCGTTGCCGTGGCTGGCCGCGGCCGGCGGCGGCGTGCTGGTCAACAACGCGTCGGTGCTGGCGGAGGTGGCGATGCCGTACCAGTCGGCGTACAACGCCACCAAGCACGGTGTCCGGGGCCTGGCCGACACCGTCCGGCAGGAGCTGCGGGTCACCGACCGGGGAACAATCTCGGTCTGCACCGTGCTGCCCGCCACCATCGACACCCCCTTCTTCCGGCACGCCGGCAACCACACCGGACGGGAGCTGGTACCGCCGCCGCCGGTCTACCCGCCGGAGCTGGTGGCCGAGACGATCGTCCGGCTGTTACGCCGCCCCCGCCGCGAGGCGTACGCCGGCGGCGCGGCCCGGCTGATGGGCCTACAGTGGCGGCTCGCGCCGGCACTGACCGAACGGGCGCTGGGCTGGTACGTCCACCGCACCCAGTTCGGGTCCGCCCGGGCGGCGCAGAGCAGCGGAAACGTGTTCCGGCCGGACGCGGAGGCGGTCCGGGAGGGCGGCTGGCAGGGCCGACGCAGGCGGCTGACCCGGCTCACCGCGGCGTTCGGGCTCGCCGCCGCCGGTACCGCGGTCGGAACGGTGGCCGCGATGACCCGCCGTACCCGAAGCGGCCGATGAACGTGCCGGAGCGGCCGGGTGCGGCACCGGTCACTGCGGTGCACAATGGGACGATCATGCCGACGGAGACGCGATGCGTGGTGGAGGCGGACGAGTCGTCCGCCGTCGTGCGGCTGGTCGGCCTGCTGGAGCCGGTCGCCGCCGACCGGGTACGGGCCGCTCTGCTGACCCGGCTCAGCGACCGCCCCGGTCCGATCGTGGTGGACGTCGCCCAACTGCGCTCGATCGGCGCGACGGCCGCCGGGATGCTGGCCGAGGTGCGGCGTACCGTCGCCGACTGGCCCGCCGCGGATCTGCTGGTGGTGGACCCGGCCGGGATGATCACCGGGCCGCCGGTCGCCGGGCTGACCGTCTGCGCCACCCTGGACGAGGCCACGGCCGCGCTGGCCCGCAGGCCGCTGGCCGCCCTGGACCTGGCACCCGAGGTGGGGGCCGCGCGCCGGGCCCGGGAGCTGGTGGTCGACGGCTGCGCCCGGTGGGGCATACCGGAGCTGACCGAGCCGGCGTGTATCGCGGTCACCGAGATGGTCAACAACGTGGTGGCGCACGCCCGGACGCCGATGACGGTCCGGCTGGCTCCGCGCGACCACCGCCTGCACGTCGCGGTCCGTGACCGGTCCCGGCAACAGCCGAGCTACGCCGGGCCGGCTCCGCTCACCTCCACCGGCGGTCGTGGGCTGCTGCTCATCGACACGGTGGCCCGGCGCTGGGGCAGCACCGCGGTACCGGACGGCAAGGTGGTGTGGTGTGTGCTGCACGCCGAGGACGAAGCCGCACACCGGGGCTGATCTTCCCCTTTCGTCCCGATCTCAGGCGGCAGTGGCGGTTACCCGGTGGGCGGCAGTGGGTAGTGCTCAGCCATGCGCGACGACGAGTACCCGACCCCCGTGTCCGACCCCGAGGCCGACGGCCTGCCCGACACCGCAGACGACGACTCGACCGCCAACGACGACGTGCTCACCGGCCGGGAGGCGGACGGCCCGGCGCCGGCCCAGCTGCCGGGCGACCGCACGCCGGTGGCGGTGGACCATTTCGGGACCACCGCCGAGGAGCAGCTCGACGGCGAGTCGCTGGATTACAAACTCCAGCGGGAACAGTACGAACGCCCCGCCGACGATCCGCTGGCCGGCCCGATCGACCCGGACATCGCCGCCGAGGCGGACAGCGACGAGGCCGCCGCCCAGGCCCAGCTCGACGCCGACGTGCTCGACCCCGGCCCCACCTCGGACCCGAACTCCCCGGTCTCGGTCTACGACCACGGCCAGCTCGGCACGGTCGCCGACCACCAGGTGGGCCGACTCGTCGAACCGGACGAGGGCGCGCACACCGACCAGGAGACCGACAACGTCGCGTACGACGCCGGCGCCGCCGGTGGCGGGGCCAGCGCCGAGGAGCTGGCGATCCACGAGACCCGTCCCCCGGAGGCGCACTGACCTCTCAGGCGTCCAGCCCGCGCTCGATCGCGTAGCGGGTCAGCTCCACCCGGTTGTGCAGCTGGAGCTTGCCCAGCGTGTTCTGGACGTGGTTCTGCACGGTGCGGTGCGACAGGCCCAACCGCCCGGCGATCTGCTTGTACGACAGCCCCTTGGCCACCAGCCGCAGCACCTCGGTCTCCCGCTCGGTGAGCCGGGGTGCCGCGTCGTCTCCGCCGTCGCCGGCCGCCCGCCCCGGCGCGGCGGCGAGCCGCCGGTACTCGCCGAGCACCAGCCCGGCCAGGCCCGGGGTGAAGACCGGTTCCCCGGCGGCGGTGCGGCGCACCGCGTCGAGGAACTCCGCCGGCGCGGCGGACTTCACCAGGTAGCCGGTGGCACCGGCCTTCATCGCGTCGAGCACGCTCTGCTGTTCGCCGCTGGCGGAGAGCATCAGCACCCGCACCTCGGGCAGCACGGCGCGCATTCCCTGGATCACGGCCACGCCGGAGATGTCGGGCAGTTGGAGGTCGAGCACCACCACGTCCGGGCGGGTGGCCGCCGCCACCCGGATCGCCTGCCGCCCCTCCCCGCTGGTGGCGACGATTTGGTGGCCGGCCTCGGTGAGATCCCGGGCCACCCCCTCGCGCCACATCGGATGGTCATCGACCACCATCACCCGGACCATGCTCATCCGCCCTTCCTCGGTACGACCAGTTCCAGCTCCGTGCCCTCGCCAGGATTGGTGGTGATGCGCACCTCGCCGCCGAGGTCGGCGATCCGGCCCCGGATGGACTGGGCCACCCCGAGCCGCCCCTGCCGGGCCGCCTCGGCCAGGTGTCCGTCGGGTATGCCCGGGCCGGCGTCGCGCACCGAGACGGTCACCGTCTCCCCCTCGTCCTCGACCAGCACCCACGCCCGGCCGCCGGCGTGCCGCTCGACGTTGTCCAACGCCGCCGCGACCGCCGCCGCCAGCTCCCGCGCCGCCCGGGCCGGCAGCGGGACGGGGGTCGCCGGGACGGAGAGCGAGACGGCCGGCGAGGCGTGCCGGCCGAGCAGGGCCCGCAGATCCACCGCGCCGTCCTGCGCGCCGGCCGCGGGGACCGGGTCGCCGCCGGCGATGAGCGCCCGCAGCGCCGCCTCCTGTTCACCGGCGAGGCGGGCCAGCTCGCCGGCCTCCCCGTCGAGGTGCGCGCCGCGCCGCTGCACCAGCGCGAGCACCTGGAGCACCGAGTCGTGGATGCCCCGGGCCAGCCGCTCCCGTTCCCGGGTGGCGGCCTCCAGCTCCACCGCCCGCTGCAACCGTTCCTGGGCGGTCACCGCCAGTCGGGCCACGTGTCCGACGATCACGCCGGCGAGCAGCAGCAGGATCAGCCCGGTGACCGAGGGGGTGCCGAACCCGCGGGCGGCCAGGTCCGCCACGCCGAGCACCACTGCGGCCAGCGCACCGCGCCGTCGGCCGCCGGAGACCGCCCAGGCCAGCACCGGAGCGCCCTCCCAGACCACGGCCAGGGTGGGGGTGCCGGCGGCGAGCGCCGCCCGGCCGACCACCCACGGGGTCACCGCGAGGACGGCCAGCGCGACCGCGAGGTCGGCCAGGAGCAGCGGCCAGCCCCGGTGCGCCGGCCGGGCGTAGCAGGCCGTGATCACCACGGACCAGACCAGCATCACCAGCAGGGCGACCACGGCGGCGAACGGGTGGGCGTACCGGTCGGCGTCCCGGGCGACCAGGACGCCGACGTACGCCAACGACGCGAACCGGAAGACGGCGATGGACCGCCAGAGCGGATCCTCGAAACCCCCCGGCGACGACGGCATGGCCGACACGATGCCACACCTCACCGGGCTACCCGCCCGGCCGGGCGCCACCGAACGGAGAAGACTGACGTACGGTGGAAATGCCGCGAATGACCGAGCTGCGCCGTTGGGACAGAGCCATGGCCAACGCAGACCTGCCAGCACCGCGTACGGTTGTGCCCATCGAACCCGCCCTCCTCATCGCCCAGGCATTCGACCAGGCGCAGGTGACCGAGCTGCGACACTCGGTCGGTTCCTGCATGCGGTCCGCCGGGCTGGACGGGCAACGCCTGGACGACTTCGTGCTGGCGGTCAACGAGCTGATCACGAACGCGGTCCGGCACGGCGGCGGGCAGGGCTGGCTGCGGCTGTGGCGACACACCGGCGAGATCGTCTGCGAGGTCGCCGACCATGGGGGCGGCATCAGCGCGCAGCGGCTGAGCGACCGGTCCCGCCCCGCCCCGGAGACCGCGGGCGGCTGGGGGCTGTGGCTGGCCCGTGAGCTGAGCGACACCATGGAGGTGGACACCGGCCCGGCCGGGACCACGGTACGGATCAGCGCGTCCGTCGTCGCCACCCGGCACGCCGGCGCGGACTAGCTCCGCGGCGCCGACCCGCGCCCGGTGCGGTGCGGGGCTCAGCCGAAGAGGGCGCTGACCGACTCGCCGTTGTGGATCCGGCGCATCGCCTCAGCCAGCGCGGGCGCCACGGAGAGGATCTCCAGCTTCGGCACCCGCTTCTCCGCCGGGATCGGCACGGTGTTGGTGCAGACGATCTCCAGTACCCCCTCCTGCGCGCTGAGCCGTTCCAACGCGCCGCTGGAGAACAACCCGTGGGTGCAGGCGAGCCGGATCGAGCGCACGTTCCGCTCCCGTAGGTGGGTCATCAGCTCGATGACCGTGCTGCCCTTGGCGATCTCATCGTCCAGGACGATCACGTCCCGGTCGGCGACGTCGCCGATCACCGTGCTGATCTTGACCCGGTCGTCACTGAACCGCTGCTTGGCACCGGCGGCGACCGGGGTGCCCAGCATCCGCGCGAACGCCGCCGCCTCCTTGGCGTTGCCCAGATCCGGGGAGACCACGACGGCGTTGCTCAGGTCGTACCGGCGGAAGTGCGAGGCCAGCTCGCGCAGCGCGTGCAGGTGGTCGACCGGGACGCTGAAGAAGCCGTGCACCTGCGGCGAGTGCAGGGTCAGCGCCAGCACCCGGTGAGCTCCGGCGGAGGTGAGCAGGTCCGCGACGAGCCGGCCGCCGATGGAGATGCGCGGGGCGTCCTTCTTGTCCGACCGGGCGTACGCGTAGTGCGGCAGCACCACCGTGATCCGTCCGGCGGAGGCGCCCCGGGCGGCGTCGATCATGAGCAGCAGCTCGACCAGATGCTCCTGCACCGGGGGCACCAGCGGCTGGATCAGGAAGACGTCCCGCTCCCGGCAGTTCGCCTGCAACTGCACCTCCAGGCAGTCGTTGGCGAACCGGGACACCCGCACGGGATGCAGGGGGACGTCGAGGTGGGCACAGATCTCGGCGGCGAGGTCGGGATGGGCGGTTCCGCTGAAGACGGCGATGTCACGCACTTCCCAGATCGTACGGGCCGGCACCTGTTCTCCGGGGGCGGCCCTGCCGGGTACGGTGCCGCCATGACCGGAGAGTACGTCGCCGCCATCGACCAGGGCACCACCTCGTCACGGTGCATCGTCTTCGACCGGGCCGGGGAGATCGTCTCCGTGGCCCAGCGCGAGCACCGGCAGATCTTCCCCGAGCCCGGCTGGGTGGAACACGACGCCGAGGAGATCTGGTCCAACGTCCAGTCGGTGGTCCGGGACGCGCTGGCCCAGGCCGGCACCGGGCCGGCGGGGTTGGCCGCGGTGGGCATCACCAACCAGCGGGAGACCACCGTCGTCTGGGACCGGGCCACCGGCCGCCCGGTGGCCAACGCCATCGTCTGGCAGGACACCCGCACCGGCCCGCTGCTGCGCGAGCTGGCCGAGACGTACGGGGAACAGAAGCTGCGCGAACGGACCGGCCTGACCCTCGCCACCTACTTCGCCGGGCCGAAGCTGCGCTGGCTGCTGGACAACGTCGACGGGCTGCGCGAGCGCGCGCAGCGGGGCGAGGTGCTCTTCGGCACCATGGACAGCTGGCTGATCTGGAAGCTGACCGGGCGGCACGTCACCGACGTGACCAACGCCAGCCGGACGATGCTGATGGACCTGGAGACCCTGGACTGGGATCCGGAACTGCTCGAGGCCATGCGGGTGCCGGCGGCGATGCTGCCGGAGATCCGCTCCTCGGCCGAGGTGTACGGCACCGCCGACGGGCCGCTGCCCGGGGTGCCGGTGGCCAGCGCCCTCGGCGACCAGCAGGCCGCCCTGTTCGGGCAGACCTGTTTCCAGCCGGGCGAGGCGAAGTGCACCTACGGCACCGGCAGTTTCCTGCTGCTGAACACCGGCGCCAGCCCGGTGCCCTCCCGACACGGCCTGCTCACCACGGTGGCGTACCGGATCGACGGGCACCCGGCCGCGTACGCCCTGGAGGGCGCGATCGCGGTGACCGGCTCGCTGGTGCAGTGGCTGCGGGACAACCTGGGATTGATCTCGTCCGCCGCAGAGGTGGAGGAGCTGGCCCGCATGGTCGACGACAACGGCGGCTGCTACGTGGTGCCCGCCTTCTCCGGGCTGTTCGCGCCGCACTGGCGCAGCGACGCCCGAGGGGTGATCGCCGGGCTGACCGGCTACATCACCAAGGGACACCTGGCCCGCGCGGCACTGGAGGCGTCGGCCTGGCAGACCCGCGAGGTGGTCGACGCGATGAACGCCGACTCCGACGTGGCGCTGCGCCGGCTCCGGGTGGACGGCGGGATGACCGCGAACGGCCTGCTGATGCAGTTCCTCGCCGACGTGCTCGACGTGCCGGTGGTACGGTCCCGGATCACCGAGACCACCTGCCTCGGTGCGGCGTACGCGGCCGGCCTGGCGGTCGGCTTCTGGCCGGATCTGGCCACCCTGCGCGAGCAGTGGCGCTCGGACGCCCGGTGGGAGTCCGCCATGACGCCCGAGCACCGCGACCGCGAGCTGCGCAACTGGCGTAAGGCGGTCGAGCGCACGTTGAACTGGGTGGACTGACGTCCGGTCGCCCGCGCCCGGTCAGGCCCAGCGGTTGCCGGTGAGTTTCTCGTAGACGTCGACGTAGCGGGCCCGGGTCGCCTCGACCACCTCGGCGGGCACCTCGGGCGCCGGGGGCTGCTTGTCCCAGCCGCTGTGCACGGCCCAGTCCCGGACGTACTGCTTGTCGTAGGAGAACTGGGCGCGGCCCGGCTGGTACGACTCGGCCGGCCAGAACCGGGACGAGTCCGAGGTGAGCAACTCGTCGCCGATCATGAGGGTGCCGTCGGACGCCCACCCCAGCTCGATCTTGGTGTCGGCGATCAGGATGCCCCGGTCGGCGGCGACTTCCGCGCCCCGGCGGTAGACGTCGAGGGTGATCTGCCGCAACCGCTCGGCGGTCTCGGCGCCGACCGTCTCCACCACCTGGGCGAAGGTGATCGGCTCGTCGTGCTCGCCCACCGGCGCCTTCGTCGACGGGGTGAAGATCGGCTCGGGCAGGATCGACGCCTCGACCAGCCCGCGCGGCAGCTCGATCCCGCAGACCCGGCCGGTGGCCTGGTACTCCTTGAGGCCACCGCCGGTGAGATAGCCGCGGGCCACGCACTCGACCGGCACCATGTCCAGCCGCCGGCAGCGAATCGCCCGGCCGGCGAACTCCGCCGGTACGTCGGTGGCGGACAGCACGTGGTTCGGCATCAGGTCGGCCAACTGCTCGAACCACCAGAGCGAGAGCGCGGTGAGTAGTCTGCCCTTGTCCGGGATCGGGGTCGGCAACACCACGTCGTAGATCGAGATCCGGTCCGAGGCGACCAGGATCAGGTCGTCACCGTCGGCGTAGACGTCCCGTACCTTGCCCGAATGCAGAAGTTCCACGCGGCCTAGTAGACCACGTGGCGGCGAACGCCGGGTGCGGCCACCCGGCCGCCGGGTACGAGGTGCGGGGGTGTCCCGGACGCCTGACCTCGCATCGACGGCGGGGACACCTCTGGGGCGTTGACACCCCGGCGCGAGTCCTGCGTGAATGGTCCGGTTCGCGTCCACCTGCCCAGGAGTCCTCCGTGCGCGTTGCCCGTCCCCCGATCTCCCGGCCCGGCGCAGATCCGGCGCGGCGGCGGCTGCTCGGCGCACTGCTGGCGGTGCCGGCGCTCGCCGCCGGCGGGCTCACCGGGTGCCGCGAGGAGATCACCGGCCGCGACGACGGGCCGATCGAACTGTCCGTCTTCTGGTTCGGCGACGCGCTGCGGGCCCAGACGACCGAGCGGGCGCTGCGGCTCTACTCCACCCGCAACCCCCGGGTCAGCTTCCGGGTGACCTGGCAGGGCCTGAACGGCTACTACGACCGGCTCGCCACCCAGTCCACGGGCGGGAACGTGCCGGACCTGTTCCAGCTCGACGAGTCGGTGCTGACCGAGTACGCGAGCCGGAGCATCACCCTCGACCTGGACCCGTACACCGCGGACGGCCGGCTCGACCTCAGCGGCCTGCCGCCCGGGCTGGCCGAGTACGGCCGGGTGAACGGGCGCGTCGTCGGCGTACCGGCCGGGCAGACCCACGCGGCCGTGGTCTACAACCGGGACCTGCTGCGCCGGCTCGGGGTGCCGGCGCCGGTGGGGGCCATGCCGTGGGCGGACTACGTGACGTGGGCCGCCCGGGTGACCCGAGCCAGCAACGGCCGGGTCGCCGGCACCATGGACCCCTCGGGTGACCTGCGGGCCCTGTGGCTCTGGCTACGCGGCCAGGGCGCGCGGTTCTACCAGGGCCGGCAACTCGGGTTCGACTCGGCGCTCCTGGTGGACTGGTTCGAGCTCTGGCAGCGGGCCCGGGCCGACCGGGCGACCCCGGCGCCGGCGCTCGTCGACCGCGCCGACGGCGGCGAGCCGGCGCGGCAACTGGTGGTCACCGGGCACACCGCCGCCTCGTTCGCCTGGTCGCACCAGCTTCCCGAGTTGCAGCGCCACACCAGCGACGAGCTGGCCCTGGTCGGCTCGCCCGGCCCGCCGGCCGCGGAGTGGGACCGCGCCTCGATGTACTGGGCCGGGTTCCGTGGCACCCGGCAACCCGCCGTGGTGGCCGACGTCATCCAGTTCCTCGCCACCGACGTCGAGGCGGGCCGCGTCCTCGGCACCGAACGCGGGCTCCCACCGGACCTCGTGGTGCGCGACGCCGTCACCAGATCGCTCACCGACCCGGTGACCACTCGCGTCGCCGCCCTCGGCACGGCCATGCGCGGTCTGGTCGGCCCGGCACCCGCACCGCCGCCCCGGGGGCACGGCCGGGTGGCGACGCTCCTCGCCACCTCGGCCCGGACCATCCGCTCCGGATCGGCGGGCGTGCGTGCCACCACCACGAGGTTCATGGCACAGGCCCAGTCCGCACTCGCCGCCTGACTCACCCGCGACCCCGGCCGGGCCCGGGACGGGTCAGCGCGGCGGACCGTTGCGGCGGTTGCGCATCAGCCGCAGTACCAGCAGGACGATCGCCACGACCACCACGAGGCAGCACAGCAGGCCGAGGAACCCGCCACCCCTTCCCCTGCGCCGTGCCGCCTCCACCACCAGCTCACCGGTGCCCGTGGACGCCCAGGCCGCCACCGGCACGAACACCGCGAGCACGACCGTACCGAGGACCGCACCCAGTCGGCCCCACCACCTGTTCCAAGAAGACATACCCCCATCCTGACCGAGATGGGCAACCCCGGCACCCGGACAGGCGGGAATGCCGTGTCGACCCACCACAGGTGGGACGCCGCCGGCCTTCAGGCGTCCCGGCCGACCGGATACGGGATACGGGATACGGGATACGGGAACAGCGAACGGCCCTCCGGAGAAGATCCGGAGGGCCGTTCGTCGTGGTAGCGGGGACAGGATTTGAACCTGCGACCTCTGGGTTATGAGCCCAGCGAGCTACCGAGCTGCTCCACCCCGCGTCGGCTCCATAAGCCTAGCGCATCCCCGTCGTGGCGATCCGCCGGGTCCCCGGATCACGCCCGGACCCCTGCCGGCGGGGTACGCCGGGCATCGAACCTGGACCACGCAAACGGCCCTCCGGAGAAGATCCGGAGGGCCGTTCGTCGTGGTAGCGGGGACAGGATTTGAACCTGCGACCTCTGGGTTATGAGCCCAGCGAGCTACCGAGCTGCTCCACCC
>NZ_SMKF01000008.1 GCF_004348325.1 Micromonospora sp. KC213
TCCGGGTAGTGGGTCGCGATGTGCCGGATGTAGTCGGCGGGCAGGGGCCAAAAGCCGTCCGGGCCGGTGGGGTCGGCGCCGTCTGGACCGGCGATGAAACCGTCGAGGGTGGTGGCGATGTAGTACACCAGCTTGCGCAACAGGTGGCTCTCTTTCTGATGTTCGTGGCCGGGCGCCGGCCTGGGTGAGCGCGGGGAAATGTCAGGCGCTGTGCGGGGTGGCCCACTCGACGAACTGGATGATCACTTTGTTGGGGTCGGTAACCTGGAACAGGCGTTCACCCCAGGGTTCCTGGCGCAGTGGCATGGTGATCTCGACACCGGCGTCGCGCAGCCGCTTCTCCTGTTCTTCAAGGCCGCTGGCGAGGGTGAAGGCCAGGATCAGGCCACTGGCGCGCTGGTCGCGTTGTTCGGGCGGCAGGACCGGGATGCCTCGGGCGAGCAGGACGATATCGACCGCGTCGGGGCGGGTCAGCGACGCGAAGCCGTCGGCGGCCTGCTGGACGGTGTAGCCCAGGTGGGCGGCGAAGAACTCCTGGGAGGCGGTGACGTCGTCAACGGTCAGCGACACGGTGGAGGCGGTGAACTGCACGAGTCTCCTTGATGCGGTTGAGCGGGTCGGCAGCGTGGCGGCGGATCGGTCCGTGGCAAACTTGCAACGGACGTAATTATAGCCAGAGCCTCGAAGCGTGTCAACATAAAGATGCCATGAGGGTAAGATTGCCTCCATGGCCATCCCCACACCCGCCGCGACCACCGGGCTACGCGAGATTAAGAAGCAGGAGACTCGGCAGCTGATCTCCGACCACGCGACCCGGCTGTTCATCGCGCAGGGGTTCGAGCAGACGACCATCGCCGAGATCGCCGCAGCCGCCCGCGTGGCCAAGAAGACCGTCACCAACTACTTTCCCCGCAAGGAAGACCTGGCCCTGGACCACCAGGAGCAGTTTGCCGTCTCCCTGGCCGCCGCCGTCACCGCTCGGCGCCAAGGAGAGTCGGCGTTGGCCGCACTGCGCCGCGCGTTCGCCGACGCCGTGGCCGCCCAGGACCCCGTCGCCGGGTTCTCCGGCCAGCAATTCGCCCGAATGATCGCCGACAGTCCGACCCTGAGTGCCTGCCTACGCGGTCTGCACGACCAGCGTGAACACCACCTGGCCCGAGCCCTGGCCGAGGCGACCGGTGCCCACCCCGACGACATCACCGTCCAGACCGCAGCCGGCCTGCTGAGCGCCGTCCACCGTGTGCTGTTTCACCGCATCCAAACCCTCACCCTCGCTGGACACCCCAACGACCAGATCGCCCACACCATCGCCGCCGAAGCCGCCGAAGCCTTCAACCTGCTGGAACCCGCCCTGTCCAGCTACGGCACCGACTGACAGGCACATCCACACCTCGCCCCGATACCGACCCTTCACCAGCGCGCCTGCTGCACCACCGCGGCGATCATCGGCGGTGTCACCGGCACGATCAGCAACCCTGCCCTGGACGCCCCGCGCTGCGCTCAGGTGCGGGGCGTTCCCTCGGCGGGGCCGTCAGATCTGCTTGGTGCAGGTGATCACGATCAGGTCATCTGCGGCGAGTTTCGCGCCCGCCTTCGAGGACTGCTTCGTGACCGTCCAGTTCACCAGCAGCAAGACGACCTTGTCTTTCTCGTCCTGACTGCCGTACTGGATGTTCGTGAAGCCGAGTTTGCGGAGCTTGTCGTCGGCGACGGCCGCGTTCAGCCCTTTGATGTCCGGCATCGTGATTTTCTGCGGGGCGGCAGGGACGGTCGGTGCGGGCGACGGTGGGGGCGCGGCAGCCGTCGTCGGCGCCGGCTTGGGTAGGGCGGAGGCAGTCGTCGTGGGTGAGGGCTCGGCCGGGGTTGTGGTCGGGGGCGCGGCCGGTGAACTGGCCTCTACCTTCGCTGCCGCCGCTGGCGGTGACGCGGCCGTATCTGGCGTGCCGCCGCCGATGATCGCCGCGACGCCGGTGATGCCGCAGCACGCGAGCATCAGCGCCCCGACGGCGATGCCGATGATGGCGGGAGTGCCGAGCTTCCGGCGGGGCGTTGGCGGCGGCTGGTATGGCGGTTGTGGAGCGCTGTTGTCGTTCGGTTGCTGGTAGGTCACCGACGGAGTATGGCGGCAGGTACTGACGGCTGTCAGGGGCTGTTCGGCTCGTGAGAACGGCCCGTGTTCCGGCATTGGTCAGGTAGCCGACTGGTCGGCGGCTGCTGGAACGCCCGAGCGATGCGGTGTCCGACAAGCCGCTCGGCGACGCAGATCCGAGCCGAAGCGGCAGGCCGGCGTTAACGCGGTGTCATCTGTTGTCGTCCCGCTGTGTCGCCCGGCTGCGAAGACGCCGCAGCATTCTTCCGTCGACGAAGCCGACTTGGCGGGCGGCGGCTTCGGCGGTGGCACCGCGTTGCATCAGGTGTTCGGCTCGTTGCACGCGCAGGCTCTGCTGGTAGGCCAGCGGTGTGATGCCGGTGGCCTGCTGGAACTGGCGTGTGACCGTCCGTGGGCTGCATCCGGCCTCGGCGGCCAACACGCGAAGCGGAAGCCGCTCGGCGAACCGGTTGTCAATCAGGTTCTGCACGCGGTGGACGGCTTCGTCGAGGTGCGACCGGTAGCGCAGCACCGGGCTTACCTGGTCGTCGGTTCCGTCCCGCCACGAATGAGCGACCAGAGTGCGGGCCACGGTGGAGGCGGTGCTGGCGCCATGACGCGCGCTCAGCAGGTGCAGTGCGAGGTCCGTGGCGCTGGCCGCGCCAGCGCATGTGACCACTCGGTCGTCGGAGACGTACAAGACGTCCCGCACGACCGTCGCAGCTGGGTATCTTCGGGCCAGTTCCTCCTGGATCGTGTGGTGCGTTGTACAACGACGGCCATCGAGCAGACCCGCTCGGCCAAGCGTATCCGCTCCTGCGCACACGCTGGCGACCGTGCCGCCGGCCGCATGGTGCGCCCGCAGGCGCTCTGTGGTGGCGGTGTCGATCATCCGGGTAGGACCACGCCATCCTGGCACGATCAGCAGGTCTTTGCGGTCGAGGTCCGGCCACTGCGTGTCCGCGGTGAGCGCCACTCCCTGCACCGTCGCCACTGTGGGCTGCTCTGAGACATAGGACAGGGTGTACGCAAGTCCGATGTCCGCAGCCACGGAGAACACTTGCGCGGGGGCGGCGATCTCGAGCAGATGCACGTCCGGGACCAGGAGGAACACGACCTTGGGCATCGTGTCGTCAGCCTCCGCTGGTGCCGGTCAGGTCCGCCACCGTACGGACGGCGGCGAAACGCCCACTGAGCACATACTCGGTGCGCTGCCGAATCTGCCGAACGCTGAGTGAGCCGTCGCCTTCCGGGTGGGGAATCGGGCAGGTCGCGGTGGCGTCAATGGCGAACGTCACGTCGAATCCCAGGTCGGAACCAATGCGGGCGGTGGTCTCGCAGCACTGCTCGGTCTTGATGCCACAGATGGTCAACCCGCGGATACCGCGCTGGGTGAGGTGCTGGTGCAGGCTCGTCGTGGTGAAAGCGTTGTGTGAGTTCTTGACGAGCAGCGGTTCGTTGTCACGCCGGTCGAGACCGTCCATCAGGCGTACGAATCCCTGCTCGGGATCGAACACCGTGCCCGTGCCCGGTCGCGAGCCGAGGATCCAGACGATGTAGTCGCCCCGTGACCGCGCCCAGCCCGCGAGATGGTTGACCTTGCCGACGATGTTCGGCTCGGAGACGAGGTGCCAGTCCGCAAGGTGCTGGAAAGACTCCTGCACGTCGATGATGACAAGTGCGTTCTTCATGGCCCAAGGATTCGTGTGATGGCGCGAGACGTGTAGGCATGAGCTGGTCAACCAGTGGGCCGATTGTGACACGTCGAGTGCTGGTCTTGACTTTCGCGGTTATGTCAGGCGGTGGCTCAGGCCAGTTGGATCGCGACGAGGACACGGCGGAGCTCCACGATCATGTCTGTATGTCTGAGTTCGGCTCCACGGGTGCCCGTACATCTGGGATCAGCCGCTGCGGTGGATGGGCAGGCCAGGGCCCGAGAGCAGGCAGTCCCTCCGCTGCCGCCGGTGAGATGGCGGGCGTCCGTCCAGCCAGCCAGGCCGCCAGGTCGCGCACCCGCCCGGTGACCACCGTGCCCGGCGCGTTGTCGACGGACCACTGGTGGCGCACATCCTCCGCGCGCACGCACGTCCCTGCCGGAAGTCGGCAGAGAAGGAAGTCGACGGCATGGCACGCCAGTTCCTCGGGCCAGTCGTCCGGCCGCACGCCGAGATCCAGGTCGAGCATGTGGATCCACACCTCGCGCCAGCGTGCCCAGACCGTCGCGGCGAGGTCCGCATTGCGGAACGTGACCGGCCTTTTCCAGTCCTCATCGCCGGCGCGTGCCCATGCTGCCTCCAGCTGGGCCGTGCGTCGGGCGAGTTCGGCGCGGTGCTCGGCGGCGCTGCGGCTCGCGGTGGCATCGATGATCGCATTGCGCTCGTCCGTTCCACCGTCGTAGCTCGCGACGAGGTCACCGCGCAGGGCGTGCTCCGCGAGACGGGCGAACATCCTCGCGTTGTCGGTGAGGTGCGCGAGTACGTGGCCGCGCGACCAGCCCGGAAGGGCGGACGCTTCGGCGACCTGGCGGTCGGTTAGTCCCGCGACGAGCTTCTCCAACGCGCCGTGGGCTTCGATCACTGCTGCGACAGGAGGCTGCATGAGGTGCCCTTTCTACGAGGCAGCGGTCTGGTTTCACGACAGCCGGGGGTCAGCGTCGCGAGTTCCTCGAGGGGTTCCGCGCTGAGCCGGCACACCGTCCGCTCGTCCAGCAGTTGCCGTGTCCCGCGCCACGGGCGTGCGGGCGAACGCCGGCCGCCGGTAGAGCTGTCCGCCGCGGCGGACGACACCTGGACGATCGTCCGCCGCCACCTCGCCGAAGAACACGAGGAAGGGCTCTCCACGTGGCCGTCGGAGTTTGTCGGCGCTGCCGGTGACCGTCGGTCTGGCCGTGCAGAACGAGTTCAGCGCGTGGTCATGGCCAGGCGTAGCCCCAACGCGACCAGCACGGCTCCGCTGATCGCGTCGACGCGACGCCGGATCCGTGGTCGGCGGAACCAGGCTCCGGTGCGGCCCGCAACAGCGGCCAAGGTGAGGTAGAACGCCGTCTCGACGAGCACCTGCACCACGGCCAGCAGCGCGGTGGTGGCAAACAGTGAACGATGTGCCGGAATGAACTGCGGATAGAACGCGATCATGAAAAAAGCGGCCTTGGGGTTGGCGAGCATCACCACTGTTCCTTCGCCGAAGGCCCGCCACCACCCCCGTCGGCTCACCGACGGCGTGATCAGGGCTTCTGCGTCTGACTGTTCAACCCCCCGGTGGGTGCGGCTGCGCCACACCGTGCGCCAGGTCTTGATGCCGAGGTAGACCAGGAACACCGCACCGACAACGCGAAGCACGACGAACGCCACCTCGGAAGCTGCCACGAGAGCGGCCAAGCCGGCACCGGCAGCCAGTGCCCACACGTACAGGCCCGCTTCGAGTCCCAGGACCGTGGGCACAGCCGCCCGCCACCCGCGAAACGCCGCCTGCCGGAAGATCAAGATCATTGCCGGCCCCGGCGACGCCGAGATGAGCAGCACAGCGATCACGAACGCGGGTAGCAATGCGAGAAGATCCATCAGCCGATCGTGTCAGCACCCGATAGCCCGTTCAACTGCTTACCTACAAGGGTCGGACCCGGGGCTGCAGCGACGACGACCGTGCTCGGGGAGCGCGGCGACCGGTTCGTCCCGCGGGTAGTCGCACATGGACTTGACGGTCTGGCCGGACGTGGACAGGTCCACCAGACAATGTCGGTACGCACCGCAAACCCCTGCTCGTCCCTTCAGTGATCCCCGCCAGCAGCCCAACCGGCCCGACCAACGACATCCGCCGGCCTTGGCCCGCGCCACCAACTGCTGAGCGAACGTCACCTCCGCCGAAGCTGAACACCGTTTTCTGTCTGACGCAGCTGTCCCGGCGCGAATGATCTCCTTCCGGCTGGGCGAGACAGAGTCGCAGCGGTTGCCGGGGTAGCCTGCGGAGACGCGGGGTGTGGCTCTCATAAGGTGATGAGCGGCTCGGCCTGGTAGGCGCGATGAAGCAACTCGACGAAGGACGGCGCATCAGGCAGGGTTACTGCGCCGATCCGGTGTACTGCCACGCCGGGCGTCCATGAGTTCATGACCACCGCTCCGGCGAGTGCCGGCAGGTCGGCAGGGGTGACTTTCTGGACGCGTTGGGAAACGCCGAGCTGTTCCAGCTGCCGGCGGACGATGCCCATTGTGGTCCCGCTCAGCATGCCGGCTTCGGGCCACACCACGGTGGTGCCGTCCCAGAACGCCAGGTTCCAGATCGATCCCTCGCTGAGCCGACCCTGGCGGTCGACGAAGGCGACGTCGTCGAACCCCTCTCCCGCGGCCTGGCGAAGGAGGTACGTCTTGGCCGGCTCACCGACGTGCTTCACGGCCGAGAAGAACCGTTCGTGCTCGACGGCCGCGAGAGCCAGCGGGCCCTGCGGGCCGGACGCGGCCGGTCCTGTGCGGACCAGTACCTGCGGCTCGACACCGGGCCCAGCCACGGTGAATTCGCCCGCCGGCGAGTACACCGTCGCCAGCAACGACATGTCGGCGGGACCGGCCTCCGACGCCGCTCGCAGATGGGTCCGCACCCGGTCGTCCGGCAACGCCTGACCGAACAACTCGACCGACGCCCGCCGCAACCGCTCCAAGTGCAGGTCGATACCGCGGACCCCGCCCCCACGTACCTGCATGGCGGTGAAGTGGGCGTAGCCCGCGAAGGCAAGCGGTGCAAGCTCTTCGGCGGTCGCCGCCCGACCATTACGGTGCACAACAAACGAAGACATGCCAGTAACGTAGAACCTGACACCAATGTGAGATTCAAGCACAGATGGCGGAGATCACATGACGATGCGGGTCGGAGACCTGGCGCGACTGACCGGCGTGAGCCCCCGACTGCTGCGCTACTACGAGGAGCAGGGACTGCTCACCTCCCACCGGGTCAACGGCGGTCACCGTCGCTATGACGCCGATGCCCCCGTCGTGGTCGGTCACATCCGAGCCCTACTCGCCGCAGGATTACCGACCAACGTCATCCGTGACGTACTGCCCTGCGTCCAAGGCCCCGGCCCGGAACTGGAGCACTGTGCGGCGCCGACACTGCAGCAACAGCTTCGTCGCTTGGACGGCAGAATCTCCACCCTCCACAACGCCAGGGACGCCCTCACCGATCTCCTCACCAACGCCACCTCACCGACGCAGTCCTGACGCGGCTGCTCGAGTCGGCCAGGACCGGGCACCCTCCAGGCGCTGCCCACGGCGGCAGCGGCCAGGTGCGCGACGCGGCCAGGGCGGGTGAGGAGCCGGCGAGTGCGCGTGCCGGCCTTGTCGGCGTCCGGCAGGGCCACAACCGCTGGTCGGTGACCTACGGTCTGCGCCCGGGCGAGATCCACCTGCGCAGCGTCACAGGCGCGGAGCCGCCGGTACCGCCTGCCGGTCAGCGGTCGTGCCGGTGGGCCGGCGACCGGGGCGATCCCGGCATCCGGCCCACCGTGCCCCTCGGTCAGCGCCGGCCCGGCTCGAAGGTGTAGTCCACCCCGCCGACGTCGAAGCTCTCGCCGAGCCTGCGCGCCGGGCCGACCTGGACGACCTGGAGGGTGTACGCCTTCTGCAGCGTCTCACCGGTGGAGAAGCTCAGCTTCACCACGGGCCGCTCCTCCGGCTTGATCAGCAGGCCCTTGATCTGCGCCTTGTACGGGTCGACGACCTGCACGGAGGTCCTGCCGACCACCTGGACGCCCTCACCCTGCCCACCGGCGGCCCGCCAGCGCTCGAACAGCTCCGGCCCGAGGTCGGCGACGATCTTGGCCCCCGGGACCGGCTCGCCGAGCGGCCGGAACGCGAGGTCGAACGGGGCCGGCTCGGCCAGGGCGTTCGCCAGAGCGAACGGCCGGTCGCTGACCACGCCGCCGACCGCCGATACGGTGTTGGCGTTCTTCCAGGCGATGTTGTTGTTGTACTGCGTGTTGATGGAGGTCGCGGTACCCTCGAACAGCATCGGGTCGGTCGCCGACTCCCAGCGCAGCAGCAGGCAGAAGTGCCCGAGGGAGGGCACGTTCGGCCACGCGATCGACGTCGTGGTGACCCCGGGCGCGACCGGCAGGCTCTTCGAGCCGATCGGCGTCCAGTGGATCGGCCAGTTCGCGCCGCCACCGGAGGTGGTGTAGTACGCCTTCAACGTTCCGTTGCTGATTCCGGAACCGTACGGGCCGTTGTTCCGCAGGTTCACGAAAATGTGGCTCGTCGATCCGATGACCGGGTTCGTGTGCGCGGCGCACTCGATCGCGGTGGGGCAGATCTTGATGTCCGGGCTGTTGAAGAACGAGGAGTAGATGGCGCCGTGCGGTTCGAATCCCGTGTCCGACGAGATGTCCTTGATGTAGACGTCGGTGCGGTTGTTCACGGCCATGCCGCCCTTGTCGATCGCCGCTGTGGCGGTGCCGCCCACGGAGAACGCCAGCGCGGCGGTCATCAGGACGCCGAACAGCAGGCGGGCCGTACGCCGCGGGCGTGGACGTGCCAGCGCGATTTTCATGCCGATTCCTTTCGACAGGTGGTGGGTCGGGTGACAGAGAATTGTTCCGGTGACCCGGCTTGACAACTGTATGGCAGAGGCTGCCGTAAATAAAACGGTCGAAACTGTCGATTGCTCAAAAGGCGTCCGTATTTGCCGGGGAGGTAGCAATTCCCGGATGCAGCGGAACGTGAATATGAGAATCAGGCGTCGACAGGTATCAAAGACGGTGGACCCGCCTCCTGTACACCCAACCGCCGCCCCGCCCGCGCGATCGCCGCCGGCCCGTACGCTGGGTGGCCGTGAGGCAGACCCTGTTCGGCCGGCCGCTGCGCAGCGTGGCCTTCGACGTGGCGGTCTCCGGCCTCGTGGTGCTGGTCGGCCTGTCCGGGGCGCTCAAACCGCCTGGCGGCTGGTGGGCCACCGGGGTCGGGGCGGCGATGGCCGCGACCCTGCTGTTCCGGCGTACCCACCCCTCAGCGGTGACGGCGGTGGTCGCCGTGCTCGCCGGAGTCCAGGTGGCTGCCAGCTGGGGACCGTTGGCTTTCGACGTGGCCGTGCTGATCGCCCTGTACAGCGTGGTGAAGTACGCCGACCGGCTGCGCGACGGCATCGTCGCCGGTGCCGTCGCCGCCGTCGGCGTGGTGCTGGCCGCGCTCCAGGTCGAGAACGCCGTGGCCTGGTGGGCCTCGGCGATCTGGTTCGCGCTGGTCACCGGCGCGGTCTGGCTGATGGGGCTGAACGTTCGCACCCGCCGGCTCTACGTGTTCAGCCTGGAGGAACGCGCCGCGACGCTGGAACGGGAGCGGGAGGCCGAGTCCCGCGCGGCGGTGGCCCAGGAACGCACCCGCATCGCCCGCGAGCTGCACGACGTGGTGGCGCACAGCATGGCTGTGATGATCGTGCAGGCCGACGGGGCCCGCTACCTGTTCGACCGGGATCCGCAGACCGCTCGGGAGGCGGTGCGGGTGGTCGCCGACACCGGCCGGCAGGCGCTGGAGGAGATGCGCCGCCTGGTGGGAGTGTTGCGGGAGACAAGCGGCCCCGAACCGGCGGCCGGGCCGGACGGGGCGGGGCCCGCGGGGCTGTCAGCTGAGCCGGCGCACCGGCGGCCCGCGCTGGTGGAGCTGCCCGAGCTGCTGGACCGGTTCCGTACCGCCGGGCTGCGCATCGACGCGACGGTCACCGGCGAGCCGCCGGTCCTGCCGCCGGGGCTGGAGCTGACCGTGTACCGGGTGATGCAGGAGGCGCTGACCAAATGCCCTCAAGCACGCCGGGGCCGGCGCGACCGTCGCGCTGAGTCTCGCCCACACCGCCGACGCCGTCGTGGTCCGAGCCGTCGACGACGGGCGCGGCCGGCCGGTGCTGCGCCCCGCGCCGTCCAGCGGCCACGGCCTGATCGGCATGCGCGAGCGGGTGACGGTGTACGACGGCAGCCTCACCTTCGGCCCGAGGACGGCCGGGGGGTGGCAGGTCGAGGCGCGGCTGCCGCTACCGTCGAGCACGGCGACGGAGGTGGCGGCATGACGGTCCGCGTGGTGATCGTGGACGACCAGGCGCTGGTGCGCGCGGGTTCCGGATGGTGCTGGGCTCCCAGCCCGACCTGACCGTGGTCGGCGAGGCCATCAACGGCGCCGACGCGTACGGCGCCGGCCAGGCCCGGGTCGTCGCCCTCGACGGCGTCGACCTCGACTTCGTCGCTGGCCGGTTCACCGCCATCATGGGCCCGGGACGGCTCGGGCTGGTCCTGGCGGTCGCGGCGCTGGCCGCGTCCGTTCTGCCGGCCCGCCGTGCCCTCGCCCGCCCGATCGTGGCGTCCCTGGGCGCGGATTGAGAAGGAGGGGCCCCGGCAATGCTCTCGGCGAAGCAGGGGCCCCTTCCTGACGCCGGCCGCCCCGCCCGGGCGTACCGGGCGCCGGGCGCAGAGGAGCCGGGAGTTTGTGACGGTTGCCGCAGCGTTCCGTCGCGCACCAGCGCCGGGCGCGCCCACCCGTGGAGCTGGCGGCCGGGCAGCCGGCCGACGACGACCACGCTACTCCGCGTTCTCGTACCGGAACTCGGGTCGGCTCCAGCCGCGAATGCAGCCGGATTGTCCCGGCCGCGCCGGTCATTCCTGCGCGATGGCCCGCAGGACGTCCGTGCGGGCAGCCCGGACGGCCGGTAGCGTCGCGGCCAGCACGCCGATCACCACGCCAGATGCGAGGTAGGCGGCGAGGAAGGTCCACGGCAGCGCCAGCTCGGTGATGCCGTCGGCGCGCAGCGCCCGCGCCACCGCAGCGCCGAGTCCCGTGCCGACGACGACCCCGAGCAGCGCGCCGAAGATGGAGATTGCCACCGCCTCCGCGGTGACCAGCTGCACCGTCTGTCCGCGGCTGAGACCCACCGCGCGCAGCAGGCCGAGTTCCCGGGTGCGTTCGAGCACCGACAGGGCCAGTGTGTTGACCACGCCGAGCGCTGCGATCAGCATGGCGACGCCGAGCAGCACCTGCAGCAACGCCAGGACGGTGCGGAAGACGCCGGTGGCGATGTCAACGAAACCGGCCGGATCGGTGACCACGGTTTCGGGACTGTCCGCCAGCAGCGATGTCACCTGAGCGCGTACGTCGGCGTCGGACGCGCCAGCGGCCAACCGCACCAGCCCGGTGGAAGGCTGCTGCCGTGACAGGTCCGGCACCACCGAGGCGGGCATGAGCCAGCCGCCCGACCAGTCGCTGCGGTAGGTGCCGACCAGGGTGAAGGTGCGGCTGCGGCCACTGGCGAAGGTGATTGTCACCGGGGAGCCGATTTGCAGGTCGAGGTCGGCAGCGGTGTCGGCGTCCGCGACGACCTCGTCGGGTGCGAGTGGGCCGAGGGAGCCGGCCACGTGTTCGACCTTGACCGTCGACCACCACGCGGGGATGTCGTCGACCGCGATGATGCTGGTGCGACCACGGGCGGTCAGTGCCAGGTCGTCGTAGACGCCGGTGGCGGCGGCGACGCCAGGCAGTGCCCGGATCCGGTCGAGGATGGCCGGATCGAAAGTCTGCGGGCGACCGGTGCTCGTGGGCTCGGTGAGGATGAGGTCGGCTCGGTAGTAGTCGGCCGCCGTGCCGTGGAAGCTCGCGGTGGCCGAGGTGAGCACGACGTTCACCGCGGTGACCAGCGCGATGCCGACCATCAGCGCCGCCGCGGTGCTCGCGGTACGACGCGGGTTGCGGCCGGCGTTGAGCCGTCCCAGCCGTCCGGGCGGCGACCAGGCGAACAGTCGGCCGATCAGGTTCACCGCGGGCCGCGCGATGAGCGGGGTCAGCAGCGCCGCGCCGACGAAGCTCGCCAGGACGCCGCCGAGGACGGTGCCCAGCGGGATGTCGTCGGTGCCGTCGGCGAACGCGATGACGAGCAGGGCAACGCCGACGGCACCGATCACCGCGCCGGTCACGGTCAGCCTCGTGAGTGGACGGTCGACGGCTGAGATGGCGCGCAGCGCGGCCACCGGTGGTACGCGGGACGCGCGCAGCGCCGGTCCGAATGCGGCAACCACGGTGACCGCCAGGCCGAGCGCAACGGAGGTGAGTACCGCCGCTGGCGGGACGGTCGCCACGCTCAGGCCCAGGTCGCCGACAGCGGTGTTGCCGGCCAGCCGGGGCAGCAGCACGGCGATGCCCACGCCGAACGCGGCACCGGCCGCCGATGCGACGAGTCCGACCAGTACCGCCTCTACCACCACTGAGCCGATCACCTGTCGGCGGTGGGCGCCCAGAGCGCGCAGCAGCGCGAGTTCCCGGGTGCGCTGCGCGATGACCATCGAGAAAGTGTTGAGGATCAGGAAGACGCCGACGAACAGGGCGATCCCGCCGACAGCCAGCAGGATCAGGGTGATGGTGGCGAGGTCCTCCCGCGCCGACTCGGACTGGGTCGCGCGCAGCTCGTCGCCGGTGCGCACGACGACGTCGTCACCCAGGGCGCCGCGGAGTCGATCCCGCAGGACGGCGGGGGTGACGCCGGGGGCGGCGCGGACGTCCACCGCGGAGTACACGCCGGGCCGGCCCAGCATGAGTTCGGCTGCTACCGACTCGTGGAAGGCGATCTGGTGGGCGCCGCCCACACTGTCCCGGTCTCCGCGGTAACCGACGATGCCGACCACGGTGAACATCTGCTTCGGTCGTTGGGTGAGCACGGCCGCCCGGTCGCCGACCTGCATACGGGCGGCCCGGGCAAGTGCCGCGTTGATGGCGATCTCGTTCGGCGCCGTGGGTGCGCGGCCCGCCCGCAACCGGATCGACCCTCGCTCGCCGGTCCAGTTCGTGCCCAGTCGCGGCCGGTTGAAGCTGGTTCCGATCACCTTGCCGTCGGCCCCGACGAGCCGGGCGCCGTCCTCGCTGACCACGCCGGTCGCTGTGGCCACGCCCGTCACGGCGGCGACCCGCCGAACCAGGGCGGCCGGTACCGGTGTGGTGGCCGAGTCCTCGCCGATTCCGGGCAGCACCTGCCTCGCCGTCACCTGAACCTGGGTGTCCTCGTGCAGGCCGGCGTACAGGTCGCGGAGCGACCGGCCGAGGGTGTCGGTGACCACGAGCGCCGCCGACATGAAGGCCACGCCGAGCACGATGGCCAGCGCAGACAACAGCATCCGGAGCCGGCGCGAGCGCAGGCCGGCGAGGGCCGCCCGGATCACCGGGCCGCACCCTGGGTGTCCAGACGCTTCATCGTCTCGAGTACGGCGTCAGCGGTCGGGGCTGCGAGGTCCTCGACGACCGTGCCGTCGGCGAGAAAGATCACCCGGTCGGCGTATGCGGCGGCGGTGGGGTCGTGGGTGACCATCACGATCGTTTGGCCGAACTCGCGGACCGACCGGCTGAGGAAGTTGAGCACATCGGCGCCGGATCGGGAGTCGAGGTTGCCGGTGGGCTCGTCTGCGAACACCACCTGGGGTCGGGTGATCAGGGCACGGGCGCAGGCGACCCGCTGTTGCTGGCCGCCGGAGAGCTGGTCGGGCCGGTGACCGAGACGGTCGCGGAGGCCGACCCTGTCGACCACCGTGTCGAACCACCCCGGCTCGGGTCTGCGACCGGCGATCGCGAGCGGGAGCAGGATGTTCTCCCGGGCGGTGAGCGTGGGCAGCAGGTTGAACTGCTGGAAGATGAACCCGATCTGCTCGCGTCGCAGACGGGTCAGCGCGGCGTCGTGTAGCCCGGTGACCCGGGTGGCGCCGATGCGGGTCTCGCCACGGGTCACCGTGTCGAGGCCGGCCAGACAGTGCATCAGCGTGGACTTGCCGGACCCGGAGGGGCCCATCACGGCGGTGAACCGGCCGCCCGCGAGTGCCACGCTCACGTCACGTAGCGCGGTCACCTCGGCGGCGCCGCTGCCGTACACCTTCCACACATTGTCGGCCCGCACGGCCGGTTCGTTGGTTGTGGTCACGCCCATAGCCAAGCGGCCGTACGCGCCGCCCACACTGTCTCCAGCGGGGGGCCAGAAGGTGTACCCAGCTATACCGCGCCGCCGGCCGCGCTGCGGTAGCGTGGGCCGACATGCCGATCCGCACCGCGCTGGATGCGCTGTCGCTGCCGCCGACACGGCTGGTGCGCAGCTCGTGGCCCTGGCGATCGGCGCTCTACCTGGTCGGTGGCGCGCTGCCCGGCGCGCCGGCGATTGTCCTGCTGATGCGGTACGGCATCGAGGACCCGGTTCCGGTGCTGCTCGCGACGGTGTCGACGCTCGCGGCGGGCGGGATCGTCTTCGGCAGGCTGGAGCGGTGGCGGTTGCGTCTCGTCGACAGCGTGCCGGTGCCAGACGCCCATCGGCCGCTACCGCCGCGAGGCTGGCGGCACGCGTTGCGGGCACGGCTTCGCGAGCAGGCCACCTGGCGCGAGATCGGCTTCGTCGGCATCTCGATCGGCGTCTTGTGTTGGCTGGACGCGGTGGTGCTGGCATGCGCGGTGGGCTATCCGGTAGCCGCCGTGCTGAGCCCGTTGCACGAGCAGGACAACCGACCCTTGGCGACTCTGGTATCGGTGGGGATGGCCGTGGGCCTACTGGCCGCGGCCCCGTACGTGGTGACGGCCTGGGCCGGTGCCCGGGCTGCGATGGCGCGGGCGCTGCTCGGGCCTCGCGAGTCGGACCGGCTCGGTGACCGGCTCATCGAGGTGACCCGGTCGAGGGCGCGGCTGGTGGATGCGTTCGAGGTGGAGCGCCGCCGCATCGAGCGCGACCTGCACGACGGGGCACAGCAGCGGCTCGTGGCCTTGAACGTGTATCTCGGGCTCGCCCGCCTGGAGGTACCGGCCGGGTCACCCGGGCATGACCCGCTGGTCAAGGCACACGAGTTGGCCCGGCGGGCACTGAGCGAACTGCGTGAGCTGATCCGCGGTGTGCACCCCCAGGTACTCACCGACCGCGGGCTTGGCGCAGCACTGCACGACCTCGCCGGGCGCTCGCCGGTGCCGGTCGACGTCGACGTCCGGCTGCCCGGCCGACTTCCGCCGGCCATCGAGGTCACCGCGTACTTCGTGGTCGGCGAAGCGTTGACCAACGTCGCCCGGCACAGCCGGGCGGGTCGGGCCGGTGTCACGGCGGACCTGGACGATGACCGGCTGATACTGCGCATCAGCGACAACGGGGTAGGCGGCGCAGACCCGCAGGCCGGAACCGGGCTCGCCGGACTGGCCGACCGGGTGGCGGCCGTCGGAGGGAAGGTGTCGCTGTCGAGTCCGCCAGGCGGGCCGACCGTGGTGCAGGCGGAGTTCGCCCCGGCGGTGTCCGATGCCGCGTGAGCGGCGGGTGATCGTCGCGGAGGACGACGTGCTCACCCGGGAGGGAATCATGAGCCTGATCGCCCGGTTCGGGCACCGGGTTGCGACCGCCGTCGGTGACGCCGACGCTCTCGTCGCGGCGGTGCGCGAGCACCGGCCGGACGTGGTGGTCACCGACGTACGGATGCCGCCGACCTTCACCGACGAGGGGTTGCAGGCCGCGTTGCGGCTGCGTCAGGACGACCCCATGCTGCCGATTCTCGTGGTCAGTCAGTACGTCGAGCAGACGTACGCGGCCGAACTGCTGGAATCCGCCCGTCCCGGCACCGCGGGCATCGGCTACCTGCTCAAGGATCGCATCGGGGAGGCAGTCGAGTTCATCGAGGCGATCGACCGTGTCGCCGAGGGCCACACGGTGGTTGACACCGAGGTCGTACGCCAGATGCTCTGCCGGCGCCGGGACCCGCTGACCCGGCTCACCCCCCGGGAGCGTGAGGTCCTCAGCCTGGTGGCAGAGGGCCGGTCGAACGCAGCAATCGCGCGGGCCCTGTTCATCACCGAGACGGCGGTGGCCAAACACATCGGCAGCGTGCTCATCAAGCTGGACCTGCACCCCGACGAGGACGACCACCGCCGAGTCCGGGCGGTGCTGGCCTACCTGCGCGGCTGACGGACCCACACCGTCACCGCCGGTGTTTCCGGGCAGGACGGTACGGCGGGAACCTGTGGCACGTCGCGCAGTATGACCGCCCCGGGGCGGACGACGTCGCCAGGTGGGTCACGCGGGTCCTCCGGCGGCCGTGGCCGCGTCACCTCGGACCGCAGCGGCGAGTGCTCCCCGCCCGCGCAACCGCTCAGGTGCGTCGTCGGCGACGACCCGCCCGCCGTCGAGGATGATGACCCGGTCGGCGCGCATGATGGTGGAGAGGCGGTGGGCGATCACCAGGGTGGTCCGGCGGTCTCCGGTGGACTCCAAGGCGACTGCCAAGTCGGCCTCGGTGGCGGCGTCGAGGTTGGCGGCGGCCTCGTCGAGGACGAGCACCGGTGCCCGGGTGAGCAGGGCCCGGGCGACGGCGACCCGCGCCCGCTGACCGCCGGACAGTGCTGCTCCCCGCTCGCCGGTCGGCGTGTCGAGACCGGCCGGTAGCGCGTCGAGGAACGGTGTGAGTTGGGCGGCTTCGGCGGCGGCGCGAACCTCGGCGTCGGTGGCGTCCGGCCGGCCCAGCCGGATGTTGTCGGCGACCGAGCCGGGGAACAGGTGGACGTCCTGCGGCACCACGGTGACCGTGCGCCGCAGATCGGCGTCGTCGAGGTCCCGCAGGTCCACCCCGCCGACGGTGATCCGCCCGGCGCCCGGGTCGTGGTAGCGAAGCAGCAGGTGCGCGCAGGTGGACTTGCCCACCCCGGAGGCGCCCACCAGGGCGACCGTCTCACCGGGCCGGAGGGTGAACGAGACGCCGCGCAGCACCGGTCGGTCCGGCAGGTACCCGAAGTGCACGTCGTCGAAGATCACCTCGCCGTCAGCGGGTGCGGGTACCGGCCGGGCCGGTGCCGGGACGGGGGAGGGCGCCTGAAGCAGGGCGTCGACCCGGTCGGCCGCGGCGCGCAGGGTGCCGGCTTCCTTGAGCAGCAGGGCCACCTGGCTGGCCGGGCCGAGGATCGCGCCGGCGAGGACCAGCGCCACCGGGCCGGCGGCGACGTCGAGCCGCCCGGCGCGGACGCCGTCGAGGACCACCAGCACCGCGCTGACCCCGGCGGCGGCGACCAGCGCGTCGATCAGCGCGGTTTCCAGGCCCGCGCGGGCGGCGTTGCGCCGTTGGGTCCGCCCGAGCTGTCGGGTACGGGCGGCGAGGTGTGCGCGGCGCCGCTCCAGCGCCCCGAAGACGGTCAGCTCGCGTAGGCCGTGCACCGTGTCGACGATGTCGGCGGTCAGCTCCGCGGTGGCGGCGCGGACCTGGGCGCCATGCCGGTCGGCGTGCCGGCGCAGCAGCCAGGGGGTCACCGTGATCAGAGCCGCGGCGGGCAGCACCACAGCGGGCAGCCAGGGGTCGATCCAGGCCGCCAGGGCTGTGCCGACGCCGAGGACCACGGTGGCGGTGAGCAGTTGCGCGATGGTGTGCGCGAACAGCCACTCCAGCGTCTCGATGTCGGACAGCGCGACGGTGGCCAGGTCGCCGGAGCGACGTCCGCCGAGACCGCCCGGGGCGATCCGGGTGATCGCGTCGTACACCCGGGTGCGCAGGTCGGCGAGGATGCGGTAGGTGAGGTCGTGGGAGACGTACATCTCCCACCAGGTCGCCACGGTGACGATCGCGACCAGCGCGCCGAGGAGTGCCGTGACCACACCGACCGGCGTGGGGACACCCGCCACGGCCCGCCCCACCAGGGCGGCGCCGAGTACCGCCGTGGTCAGCCCGCCGAGCTGCCCGAGGAGGTTCGCCGTCAGGGTGCCCCGGAACGCGCGGGGATGCCCGGCGATCGCCGGCAGCAGCCGGCGCAGCGCACCGGGTCGTCTCGTCGCCGTCGGCCGGTCCGGCGCGGTCATCCGGACACCTCCTGAGCGGCGACCAGGTCGGCGTACTCGGGGCACGAGGCCAGCAGGTCCTCGTGGCGGCCCTCGGCAACGACCCGGCCGCGGCCCAGCAGCACGATCCGGTCGGCGTGCCGCACGGCGCTGAGCCGGTGGGCGATCACCAGGCAGGTCCTGCCCCGAGCGGCCGTGGCGAGCGCCTCCAGGATCGCGGCCTCCTGCCGGCCGTCCACGCTCGAGGTGGCCTCGTCGAGGATGAGCACCGGTGTGTCGGCGAGCAGGGCCCGGGCGATGGCCAGGCGTTGCCGCTGCCCGCCGGAGAGGGACGTGCCGCGTTCGCCGACCGGGCTGGCGTACCCGAGCGGCAGCGCCTCGATGAACTCGTGCGCGCCGGCGGCCCGCGCGGCGGCCACCAGGTCGGCGTCGGTGGCGTCCGGGCAGGCCAACCGCAGGTTGTCGGCCACGGAGCCGTGGAACAGGTACGTCTCCTGCGCCACCACGGTCACCGTGCGGCGCAGCGTCTGCGCGGTGAGGTCGCGCAGGTCCATCCCGTCCACGGTGATCCGACCGGTGGCCGGGTCCAGGTGCCGCAGCAGCAGGTTGGCCAGGGTCGACTTGCCGGCGCCGGAGCGGCCGACCACCGCGACGGTCTCGCCGGGAGCGAGCCGGAGGTTCACCTCCCGCAGCGCCGGCTCGGGCCGGCCGGGGTAGCGGTGGCTGACCGCGTCGAAGACCACGGCCGGACCGTGGTCGAACCGGCGGTCGACGTGTCCGCGGTGCAGGACGGTGGGCGGCGTGCGGAGCAGTTCGGTCAGGCCGTCGACCGCGGTGACGCCGAGGTAGCCGGCGTGCCAGTGCGCGCCCAGGTCGCGTACCGGCCGGAAGCACTCCACCGAGACGAGCAGCACCAGGAACACGGCAGCCGCGTCGGCCCGCCCGGCGTACGCGGCGACCGCCGCCGCCACGGCCGCGGCGGCGAGACCGGCCTGGATCAGCAGGGCGCTGATCCCGCTCTCGATCAGGGACAGGCGCAGCTGCGCCATCGTGGTGGTGTGCAGGTCGTGCGTACGCGCCTGGATCCCGTCCCGCATCCGGCCGACCGCGCCGAAGGCGCGCAGCGTCGCCGCGCCCTGGAGGGTGTCGAGGAAGTCGGCGGCGAGCGCGGTGAACGCCGCCCACCGGCCGCGTCCACGGCGTAGCAGGGTGGCGTCCCAGATGCGGGGGACGGTCAGTACCAGCACCACGGCCGTGCCGAGCAGCCCGGCGGCGACCGGCTGCACGGTGGCGAGCCAGGCCACCAGTGCGGTCGGTACGGTGACCGTGACCAGCACCTGGGGTAGGTAGCGGCGGTAGTAGGCGTCCAACCCCTCCACGCCGTCGACGAGGGTGGCCTGGGTGCGGCCGGTGCGGGATCCGGCGAGCCAGGCCGGTCCCAGTTCGGCGAGCCGGGCAACCAGCCGGTCACGCAACCGCGCCCGGATCCGGGCGCCGGCGGCCGCGCCGGCGACCTCCCGGCACCAGAGCAGCGCCGCCCGCACCAGGATCACCCCGAGCGCCCCGACCAGTAGACCGGTAGCGGCGGCGAGGTCACGCCGGGCCGTCGCCGCCAGCGCGCCGGCGACCAGCAGCGCCTGACCGACGTACGCGGCCGACACGGCCATGCCGAGCGCCGCGCATCCGACGACCGGTCCGGTGACGGCACCGGCCAGCCGGATCAGTTCCCGGTGGACGATCACCCCTCCTCCAGCGGCTCGTCGGCCAACGCGCGCACCGTCGCGGTGTGCGCGTCGGCGAACACCCGCCCGCGTACGCCGAACACGTCGGCGAGCAGCGCCGGCGTCACCACGTCGCCCGGCGGCCCGTCGGCGCGTACCCGGCCGCCGGCCAGCGCCACCACGCGGTCGGTGAAGCGGGCGGCGTGGTCCAGCTCGTGGAGCACCGTCACCACGGTCAGGCCCCGCTCGGTGTGCAGCCGGCGCACCAGCGACAGCACCTCCAACTGGTGGCGGACGTCGAGGAAGGTGGTCGGCTCGTCGAGCAGCAGCACCGGGGTTCCTTGGGCCAGCGCGAGCGCGAGCCGGACCCGCTGCCGCTCTCCGCCGCTGAGCGTGTCGACCTGCCGGTCGGCCAGCCCGGTGACACCGGTCGCGGCGAGCGCCGCGGACGCCTCGGCGTCCTCGGGCCGCCACAGCATGCCCAGCGGGCCCCGGTGCGGGTAGCGGCCCTGCGCGACGAGCTGTCGGACGGTCAGCCCGGGCACCGGCGGCAACTGCTGGTGCAGGACCGCCACCTGCCGGGCGACGTCCCGCCGCCGCTGCGCGTACGCGGGGCGGCCGTGCAGCAGCACCCGGCCGCTCTCGGGCCGGTCGGCGCCGGTGAGCAGCCGCAGCAGGGTGGACTTGCCGCAGCCGTTGCGCCCGACGAGCGCGACGGACTCACCAGCCCGGACGGTCAGCGACACCCCGTCGAGCACCACCCGCTCGCGGTAGCGGTAGCGGGCCTGCTCGACGGTGAAGACCGGTTCGGTCACGACACCTCCACGTGTGGGGAGCGGCGGGCGACGACGACCAGCGCCACCGCCCCGAGCAGGGCGGTGACCGCACCGGCGGGCACCGCGAGCCGCTGCCCGGCCGACCCGGACTGCACCAGCAGGGTCAGCACCTGGGCCACCGCGTCCGCGCCGACGACCATGGTGGCGCCGAGCAGGGCGGCGGCCGGCAGCGCACGGCGCAGGTCGGCCCCGCACAGGGCGCGGGCGACGTGCGGGACGACGAGCCCGACGAAGGCCAGCGCGCCGGCCAGGGCCACCGCGCCGGCGGCCAGCGCCACCGACAGGGCCAGACCCAGGGCACGCGCCGGCCGGGGCGAGAGCCCGAGCGCGGCGGCGTGCCCGTCACCGGCCGCGAGCATGCCCAGCACGGCGGAGCAGAGCCAGGCCAGCAGCAGCGCCGTGGCCAGCCACGGCCAGGCGACGGACACGTGCGCCCAGACCCGCCCGTCCACCGAGCCGACGAGCCAGCGCAGCGCGTTGCCGAACCGGCCCGGCTGGTACGCGAGCAGCAGCGTGGTGATCCCGGCCAGCGCGGCCGAGCCGAGCAGCCCGTACGTCGCGATCTGGGCCGGGGTGCCATCGCGGGCCAGCAGCCACATCAGCGAGCCGCCGGCGGCCCCGCCGAGCAGCGCCGCCACGAGCGCCCCGGCCGCCGAGTCCGCCGGAACCAGGCCGAGCTGGATACCGCCGAGCACGCCCAGCACCGCACCGGGGTTGACCCCGGCCAACTCCGGCGCGGCGAGCGGGTTACGCAGCACCGCCTGCAGCAGCAGCCCGGCCGCGCCGAGCCCGCCGCCGGCGAGCAGCGCGGTGGCCAGCCGGGGCAGCCGCAGTTCGACGAGGATCCGCTGCTCCAACGGATCCAGCTGCGGCCAGTCGACGCCCCGCCCGACGGCGAGTTCGGCGGCGACAGCGACGACCAGCGCCGCGACCGCCCACCACCACCTCACGACGTACCCCGGCGGCGGAGCAGCACCAGGCCGGAGAGGATGCCGATGGCGGCCGTCCACGCACCCAGCGGAGTCTCGGCCGGCGCGAACGCGTGTCGGGCGGCCAGGTCGGCGACGGTGGTGAACAGCGCGCCGAACGCCGCCGCCCAGGGCAGCAGGGCCCGGGCGTCGGCGTCCGGGCGTACCCGCCGGGCCACGTGCGGGGCGACGAACCCGATCCAGGCGATCGGACCACACGGGCCGACGACGACGGCGACCAGGACGGCGGCGAGCCCGAGCACCGCGACGCGCGCCCGCCCGACGTGCAACCCGAGCGCGGTGGCGGCCTCGTCGCCGAGGCGCAGCACGCCGAGCGCGGGCAGGACCGCCAGGACCAGCGGCCCGCACAGCAGTAGCCACGGCAGGGTGAGCCGCGCGTGGTCCCAGGTGATGCCGGTGAGGCTGCCCACCAGGTAGCGGAAGAGCGTGTCGTACTGCAGGCGGTCGGCGGCGGCCATCACCGCCAGCAGCACCGCCTGCAACGCCGTGGACATCGCCGCGCCGATGAGCAGGACCGCACCGGGACCACGGCCGGTCCCGGCCGCGGCCAGGCAGAGCGCGCCGCCGCCGAGGGCCCCTGCCAGGGCTACCACGGGCTGCGCCGCCGCCGGAACCGGGAGTGCCCAGACCACCACCACGGCGGCGGCGAGCGCGCCGCCGGTGGAGACCCCGAGCAACTCGGGTACGGCCAGCGGGTTGCGCAGCGCGGCCTGCATCAGTAGCCCAGCCACGCCGACGGCCGCCCCGCCGAGCAGCGCCAGCAGCAGTCGGGGCGTCCGGAGTTCCCAGAGGACCACCTGGGCGACCTCGGCGTCGGCGGGCAGGGCAAGAGCGAGGGTCAGCAGGATCGCCGTTGCCAGGGTGATCGGCAACGCGACCGCCGCCGGCCACCGACGAGCCGTCCGGGGCGGCGTGAGCGGCGCCCCGACCGTGCCGTCGGCGGCCGATGTCGGTGCCGTCACGCCGTGGCCTTGGCAACCGCCTCATCGAGGATCAACCCCAACGCCCGGGTGCCCCGGCCGGAGGCCCACAGCTCCGACGACACCTCGTGGGCGCGGCCCTCACGGACGGCGGTGATCCGCTTCCACACCGGGTTCTCGGCGTACTGGGCGGTGACCGTCTTGGCGTCCGGTCCGAAGGTGAACGACTGGATGAACACGATGTCCGGGTCGCGCGTCAGAATCTCCTCCACGCTGTACGCCTGGGCGGTGTCGAAGCCGCCCCCTTTACTCGGCCACGGGTAGTCGAAGACTTGCGCCAGCAGGTGGCCGAGCAGGTCGTCGGAGGTGTTCACGCCGATCGACGTGCCGCCGTACATCGCCAGCGCGGTCGTCTTCCGCAGGCCGCGCTGGTCGGCGGCGGCCCGGGCGGCGGCGAGCCGGTCCCGGAACTTCTGTTCGGCACTCGCCTGCTGCGCGCCCCGGTCGGTGAGCGTGGCGATGTCGCGCAGGTAGCGCACCGAGTCCTCGTAGGTCTTGACGCTGACCAGCCACAGCGGCGCGAACTTCTCGACCGCGGGCCGCAGCTGGTCGTGTACGCCGGCGAGGCCGATGACCAGATCGGCACGCGTGGTGGCGATCGACGCGACGTCCTCGTTGCCGAAGGTGCCGGGCAGCGTCGGCACCGCCGCGCCGGCGGCACCGAGGTAGTCGGGGCGGCCGATGAGCTTGGGCGTGGTCGTCGCCGCCGGAGTGAGGCCGAGTTCGACCAGGGCGTCGTCGCACAACCCCGTGAGGCACACGATCCGCTCCGGCTTCGCCTTGAGCGTGACGGTGGTGCCCCGGACGTCGGTGATGCTGAGCCGGTGCGCGACCGTCTCGACGGGCGGCGCGGAAGGGACGTTCGGCGTGGTGGCGGGAGCGGGGTCGGCGCTGCCACAGCCGGTCAGGACGGCTGCGGCGACGAGGAGAGCGGTGAGGGCGTTGCGATGACGTGTCACGGCCTGTACTTCCGATAGCGGATGGACCGCGAAACGATAATGGTTCTCATTGCATGTGGGCAAGACCGTTCACATGATCCTGACCGTTGCGGTCGGCGCGCCGAGGCCGAGGTGTTCGTGCTGCGGCACCAGGTCGCAGTGCTGCCTGGTGATTGACACCCCGGTCTTTCCTCGGGGGTCAGGTGGCGAGCCGGTAGCCGATGCCGCGGACCGTGTTGATCAGGTCGGGAGTGAGCTTGCGGCGCAGGTAGCCGATGTAGACGTCGACGACGTTGGAGCCCGGGTCATGGGCGAGCCCCCATACGCGGTCCAGCAACTGCTCCCGGCTGAGAACCTGCCCGGGGTGGCGCATGAGGGTCTCGGCGAGCAGGAACTCGCGGGCGGTCAGCTCGACCTGCCGTCCGTCGACGGTGGCAGTGCGCCGTACGAGGTCCAGGGTGACCTTTCCGGCGCACAGGGTGGTCGGGGTGTCGCGACCGGGCTCGCGTAGCCTGGCCCGGATCCGGGCGAGGAGTTCCTCGAAGGAGAACGGCTTGGTCAGGTAGTCATCGGCGCCCAGGTCGAGGCCCGTGACCCGATCGGGTACGGCGTCGCGGGCGGTCAGCACGATCACCGCGAGGCGTTCGCCGCGGGCGCGAAGCTGCGCCAGGGCCGCGAGCCCGTCCTGGCCCGGCAGGCCGAGGTCGAGGATGAGCAGGTCGAAGTCGCCGCTGCGGGCGCAGGCGGCGGCATCGACACCGTTGTCCACCACGGTGGTCATGTAGCCGGCGGACCGCAGCCCTTTGGTGAGAAACGAGGCGATGCGTGGCTCGTCCTCGGCAATCAAGATGCGATTCACGGGCGCGACCCTCCTTGGTCGGGTAGGGCCAGGCTGAAGGTGGAGCCGGCACCGGGGATGCTCTCGACGGCCACCGCGCCGTGATGGGCGTGCGCGATCGCGGCCACGATGGCCAGGCCGAGGCCGGCACCCTCGGCCCGCTGCCGCCCGTGTTCGGTACGCACGAAGCGCTCGAAGATGCGCTGCCGGTCTTCCGGGGCGACCCCGGCACCGGTGTCCCGCACCGAGATCACGACCCGTCCGTGGGCAGCGGTGCTGGACAACTCGATCACGTCGCCCGGCCCGGTGAACTGAACCGCGTTCTGGCACAGCTGCGTCAGCGCCTGGGTGAGCCGCTGCCGATCGCCCCAGACCACGACCTCCTCGACGCGACCGAGACGCCACTGCCGGTCGCCGAGGGCGACGGCCTTGACGTATACGTCGTGGACGAGTTCGGCGATTTCCACCCGGCCCGGCTGCAGGAAATCCGGCTGCTCTGCCTTGGCGAGCATCAGCAGGTCGTCGACGAGCCGCTTCATCCGGTCCAGCTCGTCGACGACCAGCGCGACCGTGTCCGCCCGCTCGGCCGGATCCTCACCCATCAGCTCCAGGTGGCCGCGCACGATCGTGATCGGCGTTCGCAGCTCGTGTCCGGCGTCGGACAGGAACGCCCGCTGCGCGGCGAACGCCCGGTCCAACCGGCCCACCATCGCGTTGAACGTGCGGGCCAAATCGGCGACCTCGTCGCTGCCCGACACCGGGATGCGCCGGGACAGGTCCGTCTCCTCGATCTGCCGGGCGGTTTCGGTGACCGTGCGTAGCGGCCGTATCGCCCGGCCCATGGCCAGGTAGCCGCCCGCAGCCACCATGACCAGGACGAGCAGGCACACCAGGACGATCAGGTGGACCGCCCGATCGATCTCGGCCCGCCGCTCGGCGCCGAACTCGGCCACGACGACGTGGCCACGAACCGCGCCGTCGATCGTCACCGGCACCGCGAGCCATCGCGCGGAGCCGGCCGGCGTATCCGAGACCTGCCCGTAGAGGCTGTCGGTGAGAGCGGTCCAGCGGGCCACCAGCGTGGGGTCGGTGACCAGATCATGCGGCGCGTCCGCAGTGCCCTGGTAGAACCGGCCATCCACGAAGATCAGCACGGCCTCCCCGTCCTGCGGCTCGTTGCGCAGCAGGTAGGTGTCGGCGATCGCGCGCAGGTTGGTGCCGAACGGCCGGCCGGTGGCCGGGTCCTGCCCGCCGACGAGGCGGCGGAACTCGGTCACCTCCTGCTGCATGTCCGTGGTGATCCGGTTCTCCAATTGGTTGAGCAGCACCTGCCGGATCACCACCACCGTCGACATCGAGGCGACGGCCAGCAAGGCCAATGCCCACCCGAGCAGACGCAGCCGCAGCCCCACCATGGGACGCAGCCGGACCCGCCATCGCGCGCTGGCCGGCGGCTCAGTCGTCGTCTCCGCCGTCGTCGGAGCCGCCATCGTCGTCGTCGGAGCCGCCATCGTCGTCGGAGCCGCCATCGTCGTCGGAGCCGTCGTCATCGTCGTCGGAACCGTTGCCGTCGGCGTTGTCGTCGCCATCGTCGGCGTCTCCGGCGTCGTCATCATCGCCTCCATCGGTGGCTGGCCCGGTCGGGTCCTGCTCATTGTCGTCCGCGTCCTCGGGCCGTGCCCCGGTCGGTTCGACAATGTTGATCACCGGAACCGCTGGTGGCGGAGCCAGCGCCGGCAAGCCCACCCAGACCAGCAGCCCAACGAGGCCTGCAAGCCCGAGCCCGGTGGCCACCCGCTGCGCGCTCATGACCGTGACGCTGCCCGTTCCGGATAAGGCAAGCATGAGCGGCGGATGAGAACACTCTCATCGAACGCTGGCGAACGCCCGTACAGGGCGCGGCCCGACCTCGGGGAGGTCGGGCCGCGGGATCGAGATGCGGAATGGTCAGTCAGCGGAGTCCGCCGAAGCTGGCGAACCGGCCGAAGCTGGCGAACCGGCCGAAGCTGGCGAACCGGCCGAAGCTGGCGAACCAGCCGAGTCGGCACCAGCCGGCGCCTTCTTCGGCCGCGGATTCGGCGAGTCCGCCGAGTTGTCGCTGACCGCACGCTTGGCCGGCGGGTTCGGCGAGTCGGCGGTGGAGGCGGTCGGGCTGTCCGCCGACTCCGGTGACGTGTCCACGGCGCCCGCGGGCGAGTCGGCGGAATCGAACGGGGACGCGTGCGGGCTGTCGACGGACTCGACCGAGCCCGCGGAGTCGTCCGAGCCGGCCACATCGTCGTACTGGACGGCGATGGGCTTGACCTTGTCCTGGTCCTGAAGGTCGATCCGGTCGCTGGCGACGGCCGCGCCGCCCAGCCCGGCGAGGATCGCGGCGGCGCCGGTACCTGCTGCGGCGATCCGCCACGGTCGGGTGATTCGCATGATGGGTCCTCCCTTGGATGTGCGGTTATGTACGACGGTCCTGGACGGGCATGAGATGGTTCTGAGCTGCCGGTGAGAGCTGCCTCATCCGGCGCTGGCGAGCCAGGCGGCGGCAAGGTCGAGGCGGGCCCGGGTTGCGGCGGGCCAACCGGGCTCCTGCACCCGATGCGGGCCCGTGGCCAGGGACAGCACCACCGCGGCAACGCGACGGCGCAGGCTGGCCGGGTCGACGTGGGTGTCGAAGGCGGCCAGCCACTCGGCACCGAGCCGGTTGATCGTGGGTGCGCGGCCCGGATCTATCTGGGCCAGTACGCTCAGGTGGCCGAGCAGGCAGGCCAGGTCGTCGGCGCGGTTCCCGGCGCCGGCGGTGTCGATGTCAAGCAGTCCGGTGATGTGCCGGCCACTGACCAGCAACTGGCTCTCGTAGAGATCCCCGTGCACCGCCGTGACCGGCTCCGGCGCCACGCCGGCCACGATCTCGGCGGCGAGATCACCGGCCTGGGCGGCCCGGTCGGGAAGGGCGGCGGCGACGACGGACGCATAGTGGGCGGCCTTGTCCGGCCACGAGGCCCGGGACGGGCCGACCGCGAGGGCGTCCGGCAGCCGTTCCAGCAGCGACAGCACCTGCCGCGCGGACGGCGTCGGGGCGCCGCGTGCCAGAGCGTGACGCAGCGTACGGCCGGGCAGGGACTGGAGAGCCAGTAGCCCGTCCGACGTGTAGCCGAGGCTGCACGGGGCGGGTACGCCGGCACCGGTGAGCAGCCGGTGTCGTTCGTGCAGCGCGGTTATCCGGCGCGGGCGGACCACCTTGAGGAACAGGCGGTCCCGGCCGGCGACGGCCTCGACGACCGCGCGCCGACCGGGCCGGTAGGCGCGCACCCGCAGCCGGGGCCGCTCAGCGCTGTACCCCAACTCGGTCAGCAACCGCCCGACCGCGACCGGGTCGGTGGCCGCGGGCAGGGCCGGCAGGTGCGGGTCGTGTGGGAACCGCCAGACCGCGACGCGATCGACGCCGTCGTCGAGCAGCAGGGTGCCGCCCGGCGCGGGGGCGGTGGTGGCCGCGAGCCGCTCAAAGCTGATCCGCCCGTCCCGCCAGGCCACCCGGACGTGGTACCCGACGGTGCAGCCGCGGCCCGGCTGGTGGTCCACCTGTGTGGCGCGCCACGACAGCATCCGACCGCCGGCCGGTGCGAGGGCGGCGGCGAGCGGGCCGGCCGCGTCCGGCCCGGTCAGCAGGTCGAGGTCGGTGTCCACCGCGGCGGGTGGCTCGTCGGTAACGGTCATGCCGTCGACGGTGCCGGTCGGGCGTGAGTCATTGATAAGCCGCCGGTGAGAAACCTCTTAACGGTGTGGCTACTACGCCGAGTGAGAAACCGATGGGATCACGCAGCGGATCCGCGACGTGCTGCGGGAGCAGGCCCGCCGGGCCGGGGACGCCACGTGAGCCGGTCAGCGGTGGCCCTGGACTCGCAGAGCGTGGAAGACCCCCGGCACCCCTCGGCCGGCTTCTCGCCTGGTCGTCACCGGGGCGTCGGAGGTCACCGGGTCCCGCGCTGGGCGGCGGTTAGCGTGGGGCCATGGAGCGTATCGAGTTCCGTACCATCGAGCGGGAGCTTGGCGTCGGAGGGCTGCTTCCGACGCTCGTCCCCTACCTCAACGGCGTGGCTTTGCCTGATCTGGTGCGTCGGGTCGAGTTGCCCTCTGCGCGCCGGGAGGGAAACCCGGACCTCGCGGGCGGATACGCAGGCCTGCTGAAGGACGAGGTGTGCTGGCCGAGCCGCCACTACCTCGGCGACCCGGTCCTCAGCCATTTCGGCACCGGCGACACCGTCCTGCTCGGGTGCGTGTGCGGTGAATGGGGCTGCTGGCCGTTCACCGCGATCGTCAGGGTGACCGCGGACAGGGTCGCCTGGTCCGGGTACCGCACCGGGTATCGCGAATGGGACTACCGCGAGCTGCGTGACATTGCCTTCGACCGCAGCCAGTACGAGCAGGCGTTGCGGGCGACAGTTGACTGACGTGACCACGACCGAACACCACCTGATCGACGGCTGTGGGGCCGGCACCACGGGCGGCACGCCCTCGGTCAGGTCGGCGGCGATCCGCTCGGCATCGACACCTCGGCGCTGGCGACTGTACGGGCCGTACCGGACGAGTTCATCAACATCGAACGCCCTCCGACCAGCTCGCTTGTCCAGGTGGCGGGTCTGTTCCGACCGGATCTTCTGATTGAGGTTGAGGCGGTGCGGCGATCACTGACCGCTGAACGCAGGTTCGGCCGTACCCAGGTAGGCACGTCCACCCGCCGCGGTCGTCCTGATGTCACCCGCCGCACCGCCGAAGGCCGCACACCACGCGAGATCACCGAAGCTGACGCTACATAGCACGCCAAAACTGGCGACTCATTGAAGCTACCTCTTGACTGCGCGGGGGCGGTCTTCCGGCACATCCTGCTGCTCAGGGCTGACGAACGGCCTCGCCGGCGATTTCAATCTGGACCTTCTTTCCGACCAGGACACCACCGCTCTCCAGAACGACGTTCCAGAGCAGGCCGTAGTCCTCACGATCGATCTCCGCCGTCGCACTGAAGCCGAAGATGTCCTGCCCGTACGGATCCCGGCGAGCGCCACCGAACTCCACCTGGAGGTCGACCGGTCGGGTGATCCCCTTGACGGTCAAATCGCCGGTGAGCACGAATCTGCCACTCGTGCGATTCTGTGGGTTGGGAATGTTGCCCGGCACCGATCTCCGGCTGAGCCCGTTATTGCGTAACCGCGCCCAATAGAAGATGGGGTCGTCGACCGGCTGCCATTTGATTCCCGTGCTGCGATACTCCAACGTGGGGTAATTTTCCACGTCGAGAAAGTCGGCGCTGCTCAGGTGTGTGTCCCGGTCGGTATTTCCGGTGCTGATGCTCGCCGTCTGGATCGTTGCGACGACCGACGAGGCCAACGGGTCCTCCGCCACGGCGATGTGGGCGGTGGCCTCGCCGAACTCACCGCGCACCGGACTCACCATCATGTGCCGGGCGAGGAAACCGATCCGCTTGTGTGCCGGATCGAGAAGATATGTCCCGGCTGCTGGAATGATCATGCCATCCCAGAGTCGTGTGGCTAAACCGGTCATCGGCGTGCTTTCCCCCTCACCCTTTCCAGGGTCTTTCCGAGTTTGCAACCACAGCGTGGTCCGCGGATCAACTGGAACACTCGTCTCCCAGCCCAGCATAGGAGCACACTCCACCACATCTCAGTCACCGGAACCACGCCGAGGCCCCCGCCTCCTCGGGCAGGCATCGCCGGCGCCGGTGCGCAATTCGGTCATTCCCGTACCGATAAGAACGGCGAGCGGAGCGCGGCCCGCCCATCGATCGATTCCGGTCGAGCGCCGGCGGGGGCCCGCCGTCTCCCGCCGGCCGGTTGTGAGCGACCTCACCTGGTCCGGCCCGGAAGCGGCCGGCGGCGCGGGCGCGTCGCCGACCGACCGGCGCTGCCTCTCGCGGGTGCGCCGATGCCCTGCCGCCGCACTGAGCCCGGAGGCTGCCAGGCGGTGTGCCCAAGGTCCCAGCATTGACCGGCGCGCGCCGCCAGGAGCCAATTGCACGACCGCGCTCGGGCGGCGCGGCGGACGCCGTCGGGTGGCGATTGTCGCTTGCCGGCAGAGTTTATGGCGGTGACGGTGGGCCCGTGACGGATCGTCGGCGCATTGACGCCAGCCTCGTCCGGCGACTGATCGCCACGCAGTTTCCACACTGGGCTGACCTGCCGATCCGACCCGTGCAATGCCAGGGCTGGGATAATTGGACGTACCACCTCGGGGCCCGGATGTCGGTGCACTTGCCCAGCGCTTCGTCGACCCGCTGGCGGTCGAGACGTAACACCGGTGGCTACCGGCCCTCGCGCCGAGGCGCAGCAGGTCCGCCGCGGAAAGCATGGTCAGGTAGATGGTGGCGTACGCGAACGCCAGCACGCCGCCGAGCAGCACCGGGGACACCGTCGTCAGGATCATCGCCGGTACCGCGGTGAACCCGATACGGCACCGAGAACTGGGGGCCGGCCGAGATCCGGGGAAACGCGATCAGGGATCTCGTCCGCGCTGAACAAGGCCGAAACGTTGCCGTGGGACGAGTGGGGACGGATGGCGGCCTCCTGCCAGGGCGACACCGGCCCCGCAAGGACGACTTCGTCAACGAGGTCCTCGGCGTGCGCGACAGGACGGAAGCTCCGCTCGTCAGCTGTACCCCGGAGACCGTGAGGTCTCCGACACCCGACGGAGCTCATCACCCCGGTAGTGCTCTATGTGCGGCAAGTTTGGGATGCCGACGGCGCACGGTCGACCGTCGCGACGACGGCGTCAACCTCGAACTCGACCAGCCACTCCGGATCGATGAAACGTGATACTTCTACGAACGTGCACGCCGGTCGTACCTGATCGAACTGTTCGCCATGGGCGCGCGCCGCCTCCCGCCAACGGGTGATGTCAACCAGCATGACCCTGGTCCTGATGATGTCAGCCAGCGTCGCACCGGCCTCGCGCAGCGCCTGCTCGGCGATGTCCAGACAACGCACGGACTGCGCGTACACATCTCCCAGCCCAGCCGTGGCACCGTCGTCCGCGATCGGCGCGGTGCCGGCCACGGATACGTACGGCCCGATACGCACGGCGCGTGAGAAGCCGATCTCCGGTTCCAGCGGTGAGCCCGAGGTCACCAAGTGTCGGAAAGAGTGCACGACACAAGAGCATCGCAGGGCAGCGACCGCGCCGGTGTCCCTCCGGGCGTATCGGGCGCGGCACCTGGAGGGGCCGATCTCGCCCAAGCGGCGAGCGTTGGGTGTGTTCCAAAGGCCGCGTACACGGCCAGGAAGTGCTTGATACCTCGCAAGATCCGACACTACTTTCGGCACGATCACGCGATCGGCCGGACGCCAGCTCGTCACCGCGTTGCGAGCGATCGGGTGCATCACGTCCGGCTGGCCGAGCGCCCGGCCCGCAGCGGCCCGACCAGCAGCGGCAGCACGGTCAGCACCGCGCACAGCACCGCCATCACCAGCAGCGCCGGCCGGAGCGTGAGCGCGGCCACCGACCAGCCACCCAGCAGCGCCCCCACCGGCAGCCCCACGAACGCCAGCGAACCGGCCATTCCCAGCACCCGGGTCTGCAACTCGGCCGGTACCCGCTCGTACAGCGCCGCTCCGAGCAGCGGGTTGACCGTGGCGATCCCGATCCCGGACAGGAACGTCACCACCAGCACCGTCACCAGATGGTCGGTGAGGGCCAGGGCGAGCAGCCGGGGCGCGCCGCTGACCGCCGCGCCGACGGCGAAGACGAGCGTGCGCGGCAGTCGGGGACCGACCACGGTGAACACGACGTTGCCCAGCAGCGCGCCGGCGGCGAACACCCCGAGCACGAGACCGAAGCCGGCCGGGTCACCGAGCACGTCGCGGACCCACAGCGGCACCCAGACGGCGGTGTGCGCGGCGGCGAACATGTTCAGCGCCGAGATCACCACCAGCATGGTCAGCAACACCCGGTCGGTACGCAGGTAGCCGAACCCGGCGCGCAGCGCCCGCAGGTAGGGCTGGCTCGGCGCGGCCGGCGCGTCGGCGGCGGGTGGACGCACCAGCACCCCGACCAGCAGCGCGCAGAGCGCGAAGCTGCCCGCGTCGATCCAGATCGCCCGGGTCACGCCGACCCAGTCGATGAGCAGGCCACCGAGCACCGCGCCGAACAACGCGACCCCCCGGGACAACCCGTCGTAGGCGGAGGTCAGCCGGATCAGCTGCACGCCGGCGCGCTGCGCCGCCGGCCGGAACAGCACGTGCTTGACCCGGTCGCCGATGCCGCGCAGCGCACCCGCCACGGCGACCAGGGCGAGCAGCGCCCCGAAGCCGAGCCACGGGGTCAGGGCGACCACCGCCATGGCCACCGCGCTGGCCGCGTCCACCACCACCGAGGTACGCCGCACCCCGAACCGGTCGGCCCACGGGGTGGCCAGCGAGCTGGAGAGCATGTACGGCAGAAACTCCGCCGCCGCGACCAGGCCCATCTTCGCCGGGCTGCCGGTGGTGGTGAGCACCAGCCACGGGATCGCCACGACGGAGACGCGACTGCCCAGGTTGGAGATGAGGTCCGCGGCGACCAGGGTGACCAGCTCCCGGCGCGCGGCGGACCGGTCGGGACGGGGAGCGTCATCCGGTCGCGCCCGGGGCTCCGGCCCGGCGTCGGCCGTCACGCCGGCTCGCCGACCGGGTCGGTGCGGTGACCCGAGGCGTACCGGTCGCGCAGTGCCCGCTTGTCCACCTTGGCCGACCGGTTCAGCGGCAGTGCGTCGACGAACTCCACCCCGCCCGGGGCCCAGGTCTCGCTCAGCTCGGTGGTGACCAGGTCGATCAGCTCGCCACCGGTCACCGTGGCGCCGGGCGTGCGGACCACGTACGCGAACGGCAGTTCGCCGGCTACCGGGTCGGGTACGCCGATCACCGCGGCGGCGCGGACCCCGGGGTGCCCGGCGAGGACGTCCTCGATGGGGCGGGAGTAGATCGGCCAGCTGCGCTGGCGGGTGAGGATCCGGTCCTGGGATCGGTCGACCAGGTAGAGGTAGCCGTCGGCGTCGAGGTGGCCGATGTCGCGGGTGCGTACCCAACCGTCGACCAGTGTCTCGGCGGTCAGCTCCGGTTGGCCGTGGTAGCCGTGGAAGCTGAGGTTGGTGCGGACCCAGACCTCGCCGTCGACGCCCGGCGGCAGTGCGCGGCCGGCGTCGTCGCGGATCTCGACGGTCACGTCCCCGTACGGTTTGCCGCAGGAGCGCAGCCGCTGCGGGTGCGCCGGGTCGTCGGTGAGGCCGGGCAGCGCGCTGATCACCACGGCCTCGCTGAGTCCGTAGACGATCCGCAGGCAGGGGCCGAAGCGGGCGATGGCCTGGCGCAGCCGGGCGGGCGCGGCCGGCCCGGCACCCACGTTGAACATGAACATGGCGGAGAAGTCCGCGCCGGGCAGGGCCGGATGGTCGAGCACCTCGTAGAGCATCGGCGGGGTGACGAAGGTGGAGGTGATCCGTTCGGCGTGCACGGTGCGGATGAACGCCTCCGGATCCCACTGCTGGCGCAGGAAGAGCACCCCGCCGGTGAAGAGGTTGAACAGCGAGGTGATCTGGCCGCTGGCCAGCCACATGGGCGAGTGGGACAGGTGGCGCAGCAGCGGGAACCCGGCGGCCCGGAAGCCGGCGGCCAGCGCGAGGACCTGCAGGTAGAAGCTCTCCCGGTGGTGCACCAGCTTGGGGGTGCCGGTGGTGCCGCTGGTCTGCAAAAACGACTCCGGTTCCGGCACCCGGTCGGGCAGCGCGACACCGGTGACCGGGGTCAGTTCCGCGCCCAGACGCAGCACCGGCACGCCCGGCAGCGCGGCGGCGATCCGGGTGCCGAGCCCGTCGGTGGCGTCGGCGTGGTGCACCAGGACGTCGGGGCGGGCCAACCGGACGAACTCGTCGACCTCCCGGGGCGAGGTGACCGGGGCGACCCACATCGTCCGGCAGCCCAGCAGGTGCAGCGCGAGTTGCAGCAGCGGCCCCTGCACCGTGTTGCCGAGCAGCACCAGCACCGCCGAGCCGGGCCGTACGCCGTGGGCGGTCAGCGCGCCGGCGAGGCCGCGTACCTCGTCGGCGACCTCGGGGTAGGTCAGCCGGCGTCCGTCGCCAACCAGCGCCTCCCGGGTGCCGAAGGTGGCGAGGAGGTCCAGCGCCTGGTGGACGTAGCTGGTCGGTCGATCGGTCATCGCGCAGCCCCCAGTCGATGCGTGGCGGTCACCGTGGCGGCCCGCGGCTCGCGTCGGGGCGATCGGCCGGCAGCGGTGTCCGGGCAGGTCACGGCGGGTGGAGCCGGCGGGAGACCGGGTCACCGCCGCCACCCGAGCCTAGGCGGGTGGGACCGGCACCGAACAGGGCCGAACGGCGGCCGAGTCCACACAGTGGACATTTGATCATGTCGATCGGGTTGATTGACGCTCGTCAGAACCGGCGGATAGTTTCCGTCCAACGCCCGGCCCTGGCGATCATGAAGCCGGCCTGGGCTGCCACAGATGGAGGTTCCCTTGCTGACCCCGAAACGATGGCAGGTCATAATTTCCGCGGCCACCCTGCTGGTGGTGGCCGCCCCGGCCATGGTCGCCAGCGCCGGTCCGTCGGACGCCGACACCGCCCGGCACACCCGGGGCGAGTGGGCGGGCACCTGGGCCGCCGCCGTCACCCGCGGCAACACCGTCGGCCTGACCAACACCGGCCTGAACAACCAGAGCATCAGGATGACCGTGCGCACCAGCGTCGGCGGCGACCGGCTGCGGGTCCGGTTGAGCAACCTCTACGGCGAGCAGGCCGTCGAGGTCGGCCACGCCACCGTCGCCCGCCCCAACCACGCCACCGTCGACGACCGCGCCGACATCGACCCGGCCAGCCTGCGCGAGCTGACCTTCGGCGGGGCCACCTCGGCGACCATGAACCGGGGCGCCGAGCTGCTCAGCGACCCGCTCGACCTCGTGGTCGCCGAGCGCGAGGAACTGGTCGTCACGCTGCACTTCCCGGTGCTCACCGGGCCGGTCACCTTCCACGGCCAGTCCAAGGTCACCACCTTCATCGGTGCCACCGACCTGACCACCGCCACCGGCGGTGCCGGCTTCACCATCCGGCCGAACTGCTGCTGGATGTTCCTGTCCGGGCTGGACGTGCAGCGCCGGCACACCCCCGGCGCCATCGTCGTGCTCGGCGACTCGATCGGCGACGGCAACGGCAGCACCGTCAACGCCCACAAGCGCTGGCCGGACCTGCTCGCCGACCGGCTGAGCGCCGCCCGGCCCGAGGCGCGTACCCCCGGGGTGCTCAACCTCAGCCTGGCCGGCAACCGGCTCAACCACGAGGGCCCCGAGCCCGGCGCCGGTGGCTTCCCCGGCTACCCCGAGTTGGGACCGAACGCCCTCGCCCGGCTCAACGAGGACGTCTTCCCGCAGACCGGGGTGAAGACGCTGGTCACCCACCTCGGCATCAACGACATCTGGATGTCGGGCGACTCCGCCGAGCGGATCATCGCCACCCTGCGGCAGATCAACCAACAGGCCCGGGCGCGCGGCCTGCGCAGCCTCGCCGCCACCCTCACCCCCTACGAAGGGCACGGCAACCCGGGGGTGTGGACGCCGGAGAAGGACGCCACCCGGCAGGCGGTCAACGCGTGGCTGCGGGGAGCGGGCGCGCGGGAGTTCGACGGCCTGCTCGACTTCGACGCCGTCCTGCGTGACCCGGCACAGCCGAGCCGGCTGCTGCCGGCGTACGACTCGGGCGACCACATCCACCCGAACGACGCCGGCAACAAGGCGATGGCCGACGCCGTCCCACTGCGCCTGCTCGGCCTGTGACCCCCGGGTGGGGCGGCGGGTGGCCCGCCGCCCCACCCTCCGTTCCCGGGGAGGAAACGTGGACGTCGACGAGATCCTGTCCGGCCTCTACCAGGAGGCGGGCCGGCAGGACCCCTACCCGTGGTACGCGGCCCTGCACGCGCTCGGACCGGTCAGCGCGGCCCCGGCCCGGCCCGAGCACCGCACGGTCAGCGCGGTCGCGGTCGGGTACGACCTGGTCGACCGGGTGCTGCGCGACGCCGCGTGGCGCAAGGGCACCCCGCCGGGCTGGTCGGAGCAGGAGGTGCTGCGCACCTTCATGTCCTCGATGATGTTCACCGATCCACCCGACCACACCCGGATGCGGGCGGTGTTCACGAAGGCGTTCACTCCGCGCCGGCTGGGCGCGCTGGAACCGGTGATCGTCCGGGTGGTGGACCGGCTGCTCGACCGGATGGCCGAGACCGGTGCCGGCGGCGCGGAGATCGACTTCGTGGCCGACTTCGCGTACCCCGTACCGGCGTTGGTGATGGCGGAGTTCGTCGGCCTGCCCGAAGCGGACCTGCCCTGGTACCGGCAGCGGGTCGACTGGATCGACGAGTTCCTGGACGTGGCCGGCAAGACGCCGCAGCGGCTGGCCCGGGCCAACCAGGCGGCGGCGCAGCTGCGGGAGTACTACCGGGACCTGATCGCGCACCGACGCCGCCGGCCCGGCGATGACCTGATCAGCGCACTGGTCGGGGCGCTCGACGCGCACGAGGTGGAGCTGACCGAGGACGAGCTGATCAGTAACGTGATCGTGCTGTTCAACGCCAGCTTCGTGACGACCGTCTACCTGCTCAGCAACGGGCTACCGCTGTTGCTGGCCCACCCGGACACCGTCGCGGCGCTGCCCGGCGACGGCGCGCTGGCCCGCGGCTGCGTCGAGGAGGTGCTGCGAATGCAGTGCCCGGTGCACTTCCTGGCCCGCGTCGCACCGGCCGACACCGACCTGGGTGGCGTGGCGGTGCGCGGGGGCGAGAACGTGCTGCTGATCGTCGCGGCGGCCAACCGGGACCCGGCCCGGTTCTGCGATCCGGACCGCTTCGACCCGCGTCGGGACGGCCCACCGTCGCTCGCCTTCGGCGTCGGCCCGCACTTCTGCCTCGGCGCGGCCGTGTCCAGGCTGGAGGGACGGCTCGCCCTGCCCCGGCTCTTCGCCCGTTTTCCGAACCTGACGCTCACCCGTACCCCGACGTACAGCGGGAGTCTCTTCCTGCGCGGGATCGACAAGCTCGTCGTCTCGACCGGCGGATAGGAGCCGACATGTCTCTCGACCCCCAGGTGGTGGCGTACCGGGCCGCGCGGGCGGCGGCCGGCACCCCGCCGCTGTACACCCGGACCCTCGCCGAGGCCCGCGCCGCCGACCTCGCCGCGATCCGCGCCGGCGGCGGCGACGTCGAACCGGTGCACGAGGTACGCGACACGCACCTTCCCGGCCCCGCCGGCGACCTGCCGGTGCGCATCCACCGGCCGGCCGGGGACGGTCCGCTGCCCACCCTGGTCTACTTCTTCGGCGGCGGGTGGACCCTCGGCAGCGTCGACACCGCCGACGGGATCTGCCGACGGCTGGCCAACGCCACGCCCTGTCAGGTGGTGACCGTCGGCTACCGGCTCGCCCCCGAGCATCCCTTCCCGGCGGCGGTGCAGGACTGCCACGCCGCCACCGCGTGGCTCGCCGCGCACGCCGCCGAGTTCCGCGTCGACCCGGACCGGCTGGCCGTCGGCGGCGACAGCGCCGGCGGCAACCTGGCCGCCGCGGTGACCCTGCTGGCCCGGTCCCACGGCCCCCGCCTCGCCGGCCAGCTGCTGGTCTACCCGAACACCGACCAACGGGCCGGCGGTGCCCCGGCCGGTGACGAGGATCCGCTGCTGTTCAACCGGCACTCCGTCGACTGGTACCGGAACCACTACCTGGCCGACCCGGCCGACGCGACGCACCCGCTGGCCTCGCCGCTGCTCGCCGACGACCTGTCGGGCCTGCCGCCGGCCCTGGTCGTCACCGCCGAACACGACCCGCTGCGCGAGCAGGGGGAGCGGTACGCCGAGCGCCTACGCGCGGACGGCGTGGCGGTACGGCTCACCCGCTACGCCGGGATGATCCACGGTTTCTTCGCCATGCCGGGGGTCTTCGACGCCGGCCGGCGGGCGCAGGACGAGGCGGCGGCCTTCCTGCGCGACCGCTTCGCCGGAACCGGCCCGACCGTCACCTCGACGCCGGGCGGCCCTCGATGACCGACACGGTGCTGCGCGTGCCCCGCTCCGGGTCGGCGCCGGGCTTCGACGTGCCGCCGACGGCGACAGGAGGGCCGGTGACCTCGTCCAGATTCGTGCCGCCGGCCAGCGTGGCCGAGTTCGCGGCGCTCGCCCGGGCGGTGCTGCCCACCCACGTCTGGGACTTCGTCGACGGCGGCAGCGGCGCCGAGACCACCCTGGCGGCCAACCGGGCCGCGCTGGACCGGGTCGCCGTGCTGCCCCGGATGCTCACCGGGGTGGAGAATCCGCGGACCGACGCGAGGCTGCTGGGCCGGGAGCAGGCGATGCCGGTGGCGGTCGCGCCGATGGCGTACCAGCGGCTGCTGCACCCCGACGGCGAGCGGGCGCTCGCCGCGGCGGCCGGGACGGCCGGTGTGCCGTACGTGCTCAGCACGCTGAGCAGCAGCCCGATCGAGGAGGTGACCGCCGCGGCCGGCGGGCCGGTCTGGTTCCAGCTCTACTGGCTGCGCGACCGGGGCCTGGTCACCGACCTGCTCGACCGCGCGCACGCCGCCGGCTGCGCGGCGCTCATGGTGACCGTGGACGTGCCGGTGCTCGGCCGTCGGCTGCGCGACGTCCGCAACGGCTTCGCGCTGCCCCCGCAGGTCACCGCGGCCAACCTGCCCCGGGGGCGGGATGACCTGGCGCACGCCGGCACCCCCGGCGTGTCCGCGATCGCCCGGCATACCGACGCGGTCTTCGCCCCGGCCCTGCGCTGGGCGGACCTGTCCTGGCTGCGTGCCCGTACCCGACTGCCCCTGCTGGTCAAGGGCATCCTCGACCCCGGTGACGCGGTGCGGGCGGCAGACAGCGGCGTGGATGCGGTGGTGGTGTCCAACCATGGTGGCCGCCAGTTCGACGCCGCCCCGGCCACCGCCACCGTGCTGCCGGAGGTGGTCGCCGCGGTCGACGGTCGGGTCGAGGTGCTGCTGGACAGCGGCGTGCGTGGCGGCACGGACGTGCTGCGCGCCCTCGCCCTCGGCGCCGCCGGGGTGCTGCTCGGCCGGCCCGCGTTCTGGGCCCTCGCCGCCGGCGGCCAGCCCGCCGCCGAGGCGGCGCTGGCGCTGCTCGGCGCCGAACTGCGCGACGCCCTGACCCTGTGCGGCTGCGCCGACCCCGCGCAGGCCCGGCAGCTGCGCACCCTGATCGGCGGGTGAGCGTGAACGCACCGGTGGAGCTGACCGTCGCCGACCTGCACCCGGCCGTCGACGACCCCGTACTGAACTCGATGAACTTCCTCAACGAGGTCGCCGGGCGTTGGCCGGACGCGGTGTCGCTCGCCGCCGGCCGCCCGTACGAGGAGTTCTTCGACGACGACGCGCCGCGCCGCTGGCTGCAGCGGTTCCGTCGACACCTCGTCGAGGACCTCGGTCAGCACCCGGCGCAGGCGAACCGCACCCTGTTCCAGTACGGCCGGACCAAGGGCATCGTGCACCACCTGATCGCCCGTAACCTCGCCGTCGACGAGGAGACGCACGTCGACCCGGAGGCCGTCGTGGTGACCGTCGGCTGCCAGGAGGCGATGTTCCTGGTGCTGCGGGCGTTGCGCGCCGGGCCACGTGACGTGCTGCTCGCGGTCGCCCCCACGTACGTCGGGCTGACCGGCGCGGCCCGCCTGGTCGACCTGCCGGTCCGGCCGGTGGCCGGTGGCCCGGCCGGGGTGGACCTGGCCGACCTGCGCGCCCAGACCCGCCACGCCCGGGCGGCGGGGCTGCGCCCACGGGCCTGCTACGTGATGCCGGACTTCGCCAACCCGTCCGGCGTCAGCATCAGCCTGGCCGACCGCCGCCGGTTGCTCGACCTGGCCGCCGAGGAGGAGCTGCTGCTGGTCGAGGACAACCCGTACGGGCTGTTTCCCGCCGGTGAGCAGGGCCGGCTTCCGACGCTCAAGGCGCTGGACACCCGACGTCGGGTGGTCTACCTCGGTTCGTTCGCCAAGACGGTGCTGCCCGGGGCCCGGGTCGGGTACGTGGTGGCCGACCAGCGGGTCGCCGAAGCCGACGGCAGCGTCGGGCTCCTCGCCGACCAGCTCGCCCGGATCAAGAGCATGGTCACGGTGAACACCGCGCCGCTGGCCCAGGCGGTGATCGGCGGGGCGCTGCTGGAACACGACTGTTCGCTGGTGACCGCCACCGTCCGGCAGCGCGCCGCGTACACCCGCAACCTGCGGCACCTGCTCGCCGGCCTGGCCCGTCGGTTCCCGGCACCCTCGCCGGTGACCTGGACCGTCCCCGCGGGTGGCTTCTTCGTCGTGGTGAGCGTGCCGTTCCCGGTGGACGACGCGCTGCTGCGCCGCTCCGCCGAGCGCCACGGGGTGCTGTGGACGCCGATGGCGCACTTCTACGACGACGGTACGCCGGTGCGCGCACTGCGCCTGTCGGTCAGCGCGGTCACCCCGGAACAGATCGACCTCGGCCTGGACCGGCTCGCCGCGCTCGTCGCCGACGAGTCCCGGCGCACCGCAGCGCCCGACGACCGCCGGACCCGGTGACGACGCACCGTGGCCGACCCGCCGCCGCTCGTGCTTCCACGTGTCCCCATCGGACGGTCATAATGGGCCGCATGGTCGCTTGGGAGTACGCCCTGCTGGTCCGCCGCTACCAGGGGCAGGGACGCAATTTCCACGTCTCGTTCGTCTGGTATGGGCCCGAGGGGTCGCGCACCGACGTCACGGCGTACGGCGACACCGCCATCGCGCACCTCAACCGGGTCGGCCGGGAGGGCTGGGAGCTGGTCTCCGCCGCCGAGGACGTCAACAACGTGCAGGGCAGCACCGAGGTGCACCGCTACCACCTCAAGCGCCCGATCGGCTGACCGCCCGGGGCGGCGCGGCGGCGCCACCCCGGAAGGCGTCCAGTCAGCCCAGGTCGACGGCGGGGTAGAGCGGGAAACCGGCCAGCAGCTCGCCGGCCTGCCGGCTCACCTTGTCCGCCAGTGCCGGGTCGAGGACGTACTTCGCCTTCGAGGCGCTGCCGTCGGCGTTGGCGCCCGGCGTGGTCTGGCTGAGCACGGTGTGGATCAGCTCGGCGGTGGCGTCCATCTCCGCGGTGCCCAGGCCCCGGGTGGTCAGCGCCGGGGTGCCGATGCGGATGCCGGAGGTGTACCAGGCGCCGTTCGGGTCCTGCGGGACGGCGTTGCGGTTGGTGACGATCCCCGAGTCGAGCAGCGCCTGCTCCGCCTGGCGGCCGGTCAGGCCGTACCCGGAGACGTCGATCAGCACCAGGTGGTTGTCGGTGCCGCCGGTGACCAGCTTCGCGCCCCGGCGCAGCAGCCCGTCGGCCAGCGCCTGCGCGTTGGCCACGATCCGGGACGCGTAGTCGGCGAAGTCGGGGCGACGGGCCTCGGCCAGGGCGACGGCCTTGGCGGCCATCACGTGCGGCAGCGGGCCGCCGAGCACCATCGGGCAACCCCGGTCCACCTGGTCGGCCAGCTCCGGCCCGCAGAGCACCATGCCGCCGCGCGGACCGCGCAGCGACTTGTGGGTGGTGGTGGTGACGATGTGCGCGTGCGGCACCGGGTCGAAGTCGCCGGTGAAGACCTTGCCGGCGACCAGGCCCGCGAAGTGCGCCATGTCGACCATGAAGGTGGCGCCGACGGAGTCGGCGATCTCCCGCATGATCCGGAAGTTCACCTTCCGGGGGTACGCCGAGTAACCGGCGACCAGGATCAGCGGCCGGAACTCCCGGGCCGCCTCGGCGACCCGGTCGTAGTCGATCAACCCCGTGGTCGGGTCGGTGCCGTAGCTGCGCTGGTCGAACATCTTGCCGGAGATGTTCGGCCGGAAGCCGTGGGTGAGGTGGCCGCCGGCGTCCAGCGACATGCCGAGCATCCGCTGGTCGCCCAGTTCCCGGCGCAGCGCGAACCAGTCCGCCTCGGTGAGCTCGTTGACCTGGCGTACCTGGGCCCTGCGCAGCGCGGGGGACTCCACCCGGTCGGCGAGGATCGCCCAGAACGCCACCAGGTTGGCGTCGATGCCGGAGTGCGGCTGCACGTACGCGTGCGAAGCGCCGAACAGCTCCCGGGCGTGTTCGGCGGCGAGCGCCTCGACCGTGTCGACGTTCTGGCAGCCGGCGTAGAAGCGGCGGCCCACGGTGCCCTCGGCGTACTTGTCACTGAACCAGTTGCCCATGGCCAGCAGGGTGGCCGGGGAGGCGTAGTTCTCGCTGGCGATGAGCTTGAGCGACTCACGCTGGTCGGTCAGCTCGGCGCCGATGGCGTCGGCCACCCGGGGCTCGACGGCGCGGATCACCTCGAGCGCGCTGCGGAAGGCGGTGGATTCGGCGTTCGGCGACATGCGACCTCCTACTGACGTGCGGAAGGCCCAGGCGCTCGGCGTGCGTCCTCATGACGGGGCCGCTTCCCGATGGTGCTCCATCCCCACGCGCCAGTCACGGCCCGCAGCCGATCCTACCGGGTCGCCGTCGGCCCCCGGGGTCCACCTCGCCGTACGGCGTGCCCATGATCGATTTCCTGTGCGCCACCTGGGTGCGTCCCGGCCGACCCACCCCGCACGGGGCGAGGCCCCACGACCCGTCTCGGTCTGCGTACCATCGGTGGATGGTGGGGGAGGAGAGCGGCGGCAGCCTGCTCGCCATCAGCGACCTGCACGTCGGGTACGCGCAGAACCGTGCCCTGGTGGAGGCGCTGCGCCCGTCCTCACCGCAGGACTGGCTGATCGTCGCCGGCGACGTGGCCGACAGCGTCGCCGACGTCGAGTGGGCGCTCGGGTTGTTGGCGGGGCGGTTCGCGAAGGTGCTGTGGGCACCCGGCAACCACGAGCTGTGGACTCCACGCGGCGACCCGGTCACGCTGCGGGGCGAGGCCCGCTACGCGCATCTGGTGCGACGCTGCCGGGCACTGGGGGTGCTCACCCCGGAGGACGAGTACCCGGTGTGGCGGGGGCCCGGCGGCCCGGCGGTGGTGGCCCCGCTGTTCCTGCTCTATGACTACAGTTGGCGGCCGGAGGGGCTGGACCGGGCGGCAGCCCTCGCCGAGGCGTACCGGACGGGCATCGTCTGCACCGACGAGATGCTGCTGCACCCCGACCCGTACCCGAGCCGACAGGCGTGGTCCGAGGCCCGGGTGGTCGAGACGGCCCGGCGGCTCGACGCCCGCGAGCCCGGCCTGCCGACCGTGCTGGTCAACCACTGGCCGCTGGTGCGCGACCCGACGCGGGTGCTGCGCTATCCGATCTTCGCTCAGTGGTGCGGCACCGAGGCCAGCGCCGACTGGCACCGGCGTTTCGCCGCCGTCGCCGTCGTCTACGGGCACCTGCACATCCCCCGCACCACCTGGTACGACGGGGTGCGCTTCGAGGAGGTGTCGCTCGGCTACCCGCGGGAGTGGCGCAACCGCAAGATGCCGCCGGGGCAGCCGCGCCGCATCCTGCCGGCACCCGACGGGGTGCCACCGACGGCCTGGTGACATCTCGGGAGGCCGGCCGACTGCCGGCCTCCCCGGGGTGCCGCACGGTCAGGCGGTGAGCGCGTCGAGGGCCTTCTTGATCGCCTTCGGCTCGGCGGGGGAACGCGGGGCGGTCGCCCGCATGTCGAGCATGCGCTGGCCGATCTCCTGGAGCTGGTTGCGGCCGAGCGCCTCCCGCACCTTCGGGAACCACTCCTGCTCCTCCTCCTCGACGTGGTGCTCGACGTTCTCGATCAGCACCGTCGTCTTGGCCACGAAGCGCTCGTCGGAGGGGTCCATGGTGGCCAGCTCGGCGCAGAGCAGGTCGGCCACGTGGTGCTCCTCGTACGACTCGAGGATGTCGTCCTCCAGGTCGGGCAGCAGCTTGCGGATCTCCGGGTACATGACCTCGTTCTCGAGGTACGTGTGCACCGTCAGGGCCTCCAGGATCTGCCGGACCAGCTTCCCGCGCTCGGCGGCCGGCCCGTCCTCGGCCTGGGCGAACTGGCGGAACAGGCGACGTATCTCCTTGTGGTCCTCTTTGAGTAGGACGATGGCATCGGTGGACACCGGCAAACCTCCTTGATTCGGCTGACGGTTTCCCGGTACCCCGGTGGTGAGCTGCGAAAACGGACGGGGCCCGGCGGAGATCCGCCGGGCCCCGGGGTGCGGTGCGGCTACCGCACCGCGTGGTACGCGTTGACCAGGCCGGCGCCGTAGAAGCCGTTGCGCGCGCCGCCGGAGCAGGTCGCGTCGTAGGCGTGCGGGCCGGTCGGGATCAGCGGCACCGGGTTGTACACGCCCTCCGGGCAGGACTGCGCCACCGACGTGCGCTCCAGGAAGGACGCCAGCTGGCCCGGCTTCATGTCGGGGTGCGCCGACAACGCCAGCGCCGCCACGCCGGTGGCGTGCGGGCCGGACATCGAGGTGCCCTGCTTGTAACCCCAGCCGTTGGTCTTCGTCGCCGGGTTGAAGGTGGTCGACAGGATGCCGTCGGTGAGGGTGGAGCGGACGCCCTGGGTACGGAAGCGGGTGTCGCCACCCGGTGCCGTCACGTCGATGACGCCCTGGCCGTACGAGGAGTAGTAGCTCTTCGCCCCGGTCGGGCCGACCGCCGAGACGGTCACCACGCCCGGCACCTCGGCCGGCAGGTCGAGGCAGGCGTTGGTGAGGTTCTCACGGGTCTCGGGTGTCCCGTTGTTCGGGCTGCCGTCGTCGGTGATCTTGTGGGCCAGGTCGTAGTTGGAGTTGCCCGCGGACGCCACGTGGAGCACGCCCTTGCTCTGCGAGTAGCGGATGGCCCGCTGGACGGCCTGCCACACCGGACGCTGGCGCGCGTCGTTGCGGCAGTTGAGCTCCCACGGGTCGATGTAGTAGCTGTTGTTGGTCAGCTGCATCCCGTGCTCGGCGGCCCACAGGAACCCGCAGACCGCGGCCTCCGGGAAGATGTAGCCGTCGTCGTTGACCACCTTCACCGCCGCCACCTTGACGCCCGGCGCGACACCGGTCACCCCGACGCCGTTGACGGCGGCGGCGATGGTGCCGGCCACGTGCGTGCCGTGGTCGGAGGTGGTGGGGTTCCAGGCGACCTCGGCGGTGTCGGTGACGCCACCGAGGCAGGAGGCGCTCTTGTCCTTGGCGATCTGGCTGGCCAGGTCCGGGTGGCTGCTGGAGATGCCGCTGTCCAGCACGCCCACCACCACGTCGGCCCGGCCGGCGTTGACGGCGTGCGCCTGGGGCACGTCGATCATCGACATGTCCCACTGCTGACCGAAGAGGGGCTCGGCGGTCGGGTCGGCGGCGGCGTTCGCCACCTGCGCCGCGGAGACCTCCAGGGTCTCGCCCTCCTCCAGGGCGGTGCCCAGGCCGGCGGTGGACGCCACCGACTCGACGCCCGCGCCCGCCACGTCCGTGGCGAAGTCGGGGTTGGCCGAGCGGACGACGAGCACGCCGATCTGGTCGTACGTGGCCACCACGGTGCCCTCGGCCGCGGTCACCCGGGCCGCCGCCTTGCCGGTCGTGGCACCCTGCGGGGCCAGGACCAGGAACGTGGTGTCCGGACCGGCGGCCGACGCCGCCGGGGCCAGCCCGCCGGTGACGGCGAGGCCGACACCGAGGGACACGGCGGACGCGGCAGCCAGTGTCTTGCTGCGCAGGTTCTTCACACAGACTCCCAGGGGCTGTCTCCAGCCGGGCACGCCCGCGGGTGGGGAGCGGCCGGCGGGAAGAGGGCGGGACGCCCACTTCCGGACCATCAGCGCCGCAGCCCGGTCTGGCGTTACGCGCGTCGGTGCGACGCGCCCGGGGCGTGTCACACCGTGGCGAGGGTGTGCGGAATCTCGTCGAGCAGCTCGCGGGCGAGGAAGCCGATCCGCCCGAACCGGGGGACCAGCCGCTGGCCACTCACCGCGTGCGCCCAGGCCGCCCAGCAGGCGGCCTGGGCCGGCTCGGCTCCCCGGGAGAGCAGCCCCGCCAGCAGGCCGGCCCGGACGTCGCCGCTGCCGGAGGTGCCCAGCCCGGCGTCGCCGCTCTCCTCCCGCCACGCCGTCGCGTCCGGGGTGGCGATGTGTCCGTACAGGGAGACCACCCCGTCGTACCGGCGGGCGAGCTCGCGGGCCTCGGCGACCAGGTCGTCACCGGGCTCCCGGCCGAGCAGGTGCCGCGCCTCGGTCAGGTTGGGGGTGAGCACCACCGGCCGGCCGGAGCCGACCAACAGGTCCGGTTCGTGGCTGAGCGCGCCGAGGGCGTACGCGTCGAGCACCAGCGCGGTCTCCCGCCCGGCCGCATCGAGGACCAGGTGCAGCACCGCCCGGGTCTCGTCGATGTCGTGCAGACCCGGGCCGACGGCGACCACGTCGGCCTGCCCGACCAACTCGGCGAGCCGGTCCCCGGGGTCGCCGGCCACCGAACCGTCACTGGTCTCCGGCAACCCGACGACCAGGGCCTCCGGCACCTGGATACTGAGCGCCGTGGCGGTGGACTCGGCGGCGGCGAGCTGAAGGACCCCGGCCCCCGCGCGCAGCGCCGCGACCCCGGCCAGCAGCACCGCCCCGGGGGTGGAGCGGGAGCCGCCGACCACCAGCACCGTGCCCCGTTGCTCCTTGCCGCCGGTGGGCACGGGCAGCGCCCAGTCCCGCAGCAGCGCCGGCGTGATGGTTCGCACGTCAGACCGGTTCGGCATGGACCTCGTCCTCCTCGGTGGGCCGGGCACCGTGCTGGCGCAGGTGTCGTACGTCGTTGAAGGTGTCCGGGACGAGCCGGCCCCCGGTGTCGGCGAACCAACCGGTCACCGAACAGTTGGCGATCACGTGTTGTCTGGTCAGGTCCATCAGCTCCGCCTCGGTCAGGCCCTCCACCAGGTAACGGAGCAGGAAGACCAGGGCGTCGTGGCCGAAGAGCAGCACCCGCCGGCCCCCGTGGTCGCGGCGCAGGTCGCCCAGCAGCGCGCGCAGCCGCAGGGCCACGTCCGCCCAGGACTCGCCCCCGGGCGGCCGGTAGTAGAACTTGCCGAGCCGCCGCCGGCGGGCGGCCTCCTCGGGGAACCGCCGGGTGACCCCGTACCCGGTCAGCCCGTCGAGGACGCCCAGTTCCCGGTCGCGTAGCCGTTCGTCCCGGCTCACCGGGATCCCGGTGCCGGCCAGGGCCAGCTCGGCGGTCCGCACCGCCCGCAGGTACGGCGACATCACCGCCACGTCCGGCCGCCGCTGCCCGGGCAGGCCGGTGAGCCAGCGGGCCGTCGCCCGGGCCTGCTCCTCGCCGGTGGGCGAGAGCGGCACGTCGGCGTCGCGGTGGGTGAGGTCGATCAGTTCCGCGCCGGACGCCTCGGCCGCGACGGCGGCGACGTTCGCCGTGCTCTCCCCGTGCCGCACGATCCAGAGGGCTCGCAGTTCCGCCATGGCGGCATGCCTACCCGGGGGCCGCGCCGGGTAACCGTGCGGACTGCCCGCCGCCGGCCGCGTCGATCCGCTCACGGTGGGGGCGCGTGAACCCACCGGGGGCGGGTAACCGCTGGCTCCACCGGAACCGACACAGGGGAGGTACGCCGTGGCGACCATGGTCAGGGAACCGGCCAGCCCGGTGAAGGACAAGAACTACGACCTGATCCACGCCCTGCAGATGTCCTTGCAGCACATCTGGCAGCTGGAGACGTACATTGCCGACGCGGACGCCCGGGGTGACAACGAGCTCGCCACCTGGTTCCGCAAGCTCCAGGAGAACAACCGCAAGGCCGGTGAGCAGGGCAAGCGGATGCTCGTGGAGCGGCTGCGGGAGAACGGTTGAGCGTCGTCGTGGCGACCGGGCGGACCGGAGGGTCCGGCCGGTCGCGCCCGGTGCCGGCGCCGGGCGTTACCCTGCGGGCATGGACGGCGGGCAGGACGGCGAACGGCTCGCCGCGTCCCTCGGGCGCAGCCTGGCCCGGCTCACCTTCGCCGACCTGACCACCGACGCGGTGACGGCCCGGATCATCGACGCCGTGGTCGCCTGGGGGCACGAGCAGGGCTGGCGCGTCTACCGCCGGGCACCGAGCGTGCTGCCGTTGCCGCCGCCGCTGTCGGATCGGCGGTCCGTGCTCGATGTCGGCTGTGCCCGGGCGGACGGGCCGCCCGTCGTCATCGAGGTCGACCACACCGACCGGCGCCGTACCTGGGACAAGCTGGCGGCGGAGGCCGGGGCCGGGCGGATCGCGATCTGGGTGCGCTGGGGGCCGGGCCGGTTCGGTGCCCCGCCGCCGCCCATCCATCTGGTCACCTGCCAGGTGGACCGCCGGCCGGGGCCGGCCGGGGCAGGCCGGCTGCACCACCGGGCCCCGGGCGGTCACCGGCCGCCACCCCCGCACTCCGCGGCGCCGGCCGGCGGCACCGCGCTGCCGCTGCCCCTGCCCACGGCGGACGCCGAGACGCGCTGAGGTGGCTTACTCGAAGCGGGACGGGTCGCCCGCGCCACGCCGGACGACCTCCGGTTCGCCCTGCGAGAAGTCGATCACGGTGGTGGGCTGGGTGCCGCACTCGCCGGAGTCCAGCACCGCGTCGACCGCGTGGTCCAGCCGCTCCTTGATCTCCCAGCCCTGCGTCATCGGCTCGGCCTCGTCGGGCAGCAGCAGGGTGCTGGACACCAGCGGCTCGCCCAGCTCGGCCAGGAGCGCCTGGGTCACCGCGTGGTCGGGAATGCGCACCCCCACGGTCTTCTTCCTGGGGTGCAGCAGCCGGCGGGGCACCTCCTTCGTCGCCGGCAGGATGAAGGTGTAACTACCCGGGGTCGCCGCCTTCAACGACCGGAACACCGCGTTGTCGATCTTCACGAACTGGCCGAGCTGCGCGAAGTCCCGGCACACCAGGGTGAAGTGGTGCCGGTCGTCGAGGTGGCGGATGGCGCGCATCCGGTCGATGCCGTCCTGGTTGCCCAGCCGGCAACCGAGGGCGAAGCACGAGTCCGTCGGGTAGGCGATCAACCCGTCCCGACGAACCAGATCGGCCACCCGGTTGATCGTCCGCGGCTGCGGGTCCACCGGGTGCACGTCGAAGTACGTCGCCATGCCGGCAGCCTACGAGTGGCGGCCACCTGCCCCGTCAGCGGCCACCAACCGCCCCTCGCGGGGTTACCGTGTGGAACGTGGCGACGGCGGCGGAGGAGATCCGGGTCGGAGAGCGGCTGGTCCGGGTCTCCAGCCCGGACAAGCCCTACTTCCCGCGGCGCGGACTGACCAAGCTGGACGTGGTCCACTACTTCCTCGCCGTCGGCGACGGCATCCTGCGTGCCCTGCGGGACCGGCCGACCATGCTGGAACGCTGGCCGCGCGGGGTGTTCGAGGGCGCGAAGATCGCCACCCGGCAGGACAACCGGGGCGACGCGTTCTACCAGAAGCGGCTGCCGGCCGGTGCGCCCGACTGGGTACGCACCGCGCACCTCACCTTTCCCAGCGGCCGGACGGCCGACGAGGTCGCGCCGAGCGAGTTGGCCGTGGTGATCTGGGCGGTGAACCTCGGCACCCTGCGGTTCCACCCGTGGCCGGTCACCGCTGCCGACGTGGCGCGTCCCGACCAGCTCCGCATCGACCTGGATCCGCTGCCGGGCGTCGGCTTCGACCAGGTGCTGCCGGTGGCGCACGAGGTCCGCGCGGTGCTCGACGAGGTGGGGCTGGTCGGCTATCCGAAGACCACCGGCGGGCGTGGGCTGCACGTCTACCTGTCGATCGAACCGCGCTGGAGCTTCACCGAGTGCCGGCGGGCGGTCCTGGCGCTGGGCCGCCGGGTGCAGCGCCGCCGTCCCGACCTGGTGACCACCACGTGGTCGCGGGAGCAGCGTGACCGGCCGGTCTTCGTCGACTACAACCAGATGGCCCGCGACCACACGATGGCCTCGGCGTACTCGATCCGACCGACACCGGCGGCGCTGGTCTCCGCGCCGGTGGACTGGGCCGAGTTGGACGACGTCCGCCCGGAGGACTTCGACGTGCTGAGCATGCCCGCCCGGTTCGCCGAGCGCGGCGACCCGCACGCCGGGTTGGACGGGCGGCGCTTCTCGCTGGAGCCGCTGCTGGAGTGGGCCGACCAGGAGGGGCTGGAGGCGCCGCCGGCGCGGTGAGTCACCGCGTCTGCGGTGCGGCGCCGAGCGCCCGTCCGATAGTCGCCGGCCGCCCTCGCCGCGTCGATGAGACCGGCGACCCGGCCTAACGTCCCCGACGACCGTGCGTGGTTACCGTGACATCTGGTGGTGAGGGCAGCCGAGCTCAGACCAGACCGAGTCCGTTGGCGAGATCAGTGATCGTCGTAGGGGCGTCCGATTGTTGGGCGACCTCGGCGACGACGCGCCGCGCCGCCGGCCGGTGACGTATCTCCGATGGCGCGAGATTGTCCACCAGCACCAGGTTCCGAGCTGCCTCGATCACGTTGCCGACCTGGAGGTACGCGCGGGCGGCGTCCACCAGATGCGCGGCACGATGTTCGAGCGGCAGCCATCGCCATCCATCTCGTTCGATCGCCGTCTCGTGCTGTGTGATTGCACCGGTTCCGTCGCCCAACTCGATTGCGACGGCGACTCGGGCCAGGTCCACGGCCGTAGGCCCGAAGGCGGTGTGATGGTGGTCGTTTCCGTCGCCCACCCGGGCGGCCAACTCCACTGCCTCGTCCAGCAGGTCACCTGCGGCGCGGTCGTTGCCCGCTCTGGCCGCCATCAGAGCGCCCTGTACGAGTAGCGATCCGCACAGGGACAACTCCTGCGGTGTGCCGTCGTCCAGATCCGGCGGTGCGATCCGGTACGCGGCGGCGAGCATGACCGACTTCGCCCGCGCCGACGCGCGCAGCACCTGGCCGAGCGGCGATCTCCCGGATCGTCGACACCCGCTCCAAGGAGCGCACCCCGCGTTCGACCTTGTCCACCCAGCTCTTGGACTTCCCCAGCCGATCCGCGAACGACTGCTGCGACAGCTTGCGCCGTGCCCGCAGGCACGCAACCCTCCGACCGATCGGAACCGAGTCACCGGTCACGACGCCACCGCCGATCCGGCACCGCCCGAGTTGTTTCCTCCACCGGTATCCGCTCCGCCTCGGCCTGTGCGAGTAACCGCCGCTTGGCCGCCTCCCGTTCGGCCGCCTGAATCTGCTCACCCCGGCTCACACTCGTGCCATCATCCTGCATTCCCGCCTCCGTCAGCAGAAGCGCGGCGGCAAGCCCCACCGTCGCCTGCCACCCACAATGACGTCTGGATGTCATCAGCTGCGACGACATGGAACACGACAAACCCGTCACATAGCTGGCGACACTTAGGCGACATGCCGCTATAGTGACGGCCATGGCTGTCCCGAACACCGCCCTGCGTGCCGTCCGTATCGGAATGCGCATGAGCCAGGACGACTTCGCTCGCGCCCTCCAGGCCGCCGGCCACCGCGTCGGCGAGCCCAACGACGCCAACAAGCGACTCGTCCAGCGATGGGAGTCCGGCGCAATCGCCGCGCCCCGCCCCGTCTACGCCCGCGCGCTGGAAGTCGTCACCGGCCTACCCATCTCGCTGCTCGGTTTCGCCGCGGTCCCCGACGGGCATGTCGCCGATGACCAGCACGGCGGCCACGACCTGACATCTCCCATGTCCAACCTGGCCACACCGACACCAACGTCCAGACCAGCCGTTGCCCGCAAGTCCTACGAGGGCATATGGCTCAGCCGCTACCAGTACTACTCCAGCGGCCGGGAGGAATCCTTCGCCGGGCAACACTTCGTGGTCATCCTTCAACACGGCGACCGGCTGACCGTGCGAAGCCTGCCGGGCTCAGCGACCTCGTCCCTGTCACTCGATCTCACCGTGGATGAGGCCGTTATCACCGGCACCTGGGTGGAGCAGACTGACTCAACCGGCTACTACCGGGGCGCTCGGTATCACGGCGCAATACAACTTCTGGCCGAGCCAACGGGTCGACGGATGGCCGGCAAGTGGGTCGGCTTCGGCAAGGACATGGACGTCAACACCGGCCCGTGGGAACTTGTCTTCCGGGATGCCTCGACATCCAAGGCGACACTCGATCGATACAACACAACGGCGACGTAGTGCACTGCTACCGCACGGACCTTCGACCTCCCACTTGTAAGTGCTAGGCGCTTTGTCCGGCGGGGTTCATCCGCGTCCGCGACCTCTGACGACTGTCCGCGCCCGGCGGCCGTCCGTGTCGCGGCTCGTTGCTGTCTTCGTTGCTGTCGACAGCGGTCCGGGTGGGAGAGTGAGCGCGTGGGATTGAACGAGGAGACCGCAGCACAGATGGCTGAAGGTGCCGTCTGGTCTCAGAATTTCGTCTCTCAGTAGCGGTGCCAACTCCTCGGATCCTGACCGTCCGCGCGGGCCGGGTCTGACCGGCGTCCTCGTCATTGAAAGGAACCCGGGGCCGAGGCGTCAGCTCTCATCGCCGCCTGGCTGGGCGGTTGCCGGGCACGCCGTACGTCGTGAACGCTCCCGTCACACCCAGGGGCTCCGGGCACCGTCGAACTCGTCGAAGACCAGCCAGGTTCGGGTCGAGAGCACCCCGGCGATGCCCTGCACCCGGTTGAGCACCACGTCCCGCAGCGTCGCGTTGTCCGGCGCCCGGACCAGCGCCAGCACGTCGTGCTCGCCGCTGAGCAGTGCGACGTGCTCGATGTAGCGCACCTGGGCCAGCTCCGCCGACAGCTCCCGCCAGCTGTTCTGCTCGATGGTCAGCGAGATGTACGCCGACGTGCCCAGCCCTGCCGGCTCCGGCGCCACCCGCGCGCCGAACCCGGTGATCACCCCGTCGCGCAGCAGCCGCTCCACCCGCGCGTACGCGTTGGTGCGTGACACGTGCACGCGTTCGGCCAGCGTACGGATCGAGATCCGGCCGTCACGGACCAGTTCGTCCAGGACCCGCCGGTCCACCTCGTCCAGTGCCGTGACCGAACGTCCCGTTCCGCCCGGCCGGTACGCCTCCGAGCTGGTCTCCTGGCTCACCGAATCCTCCTTGCTGGGCCATTCGTCCTGCGTTCACCACGCATCTTGAGTCAATCATCCGACCGCAGGAGCATAGGCCCACCACACGTCCAGGAGGTCCCGCCGTGACGACCACACCCCAGGCGGTCCGCAGGGCATCCGCGCGCAAGCGCCGGCCGGCCACCCCGGCCGCGCCCGACCCGTCGGCCCATCTGCTCCCGCGGACCGAGCCGGTCCGACTGCTGAACCCGGACGGCACGCCGCTGCCGCCCCGCGACGACTATCCCGAGCCGCCCGTCGAGGCACTGCGGGAGATGTACCGGCGGATGGTCGTCGGCCGGCGCTTCGACGCGCAGGCCACCGCCCTGACCAAGCAGGGCCGGCTGGCCGTCTACCCGTCCTCACGGGGGCAGGAGGCATGCCAGGTCGGCGCCGTCCTCGCCCTGCGCGACGACGACTGGGTCTTCCCCACCTACCGGGAGTCGGTGGCGCTGACCGCCCGGGGCATCGACCCGGTCGAGGTGCTCACCCTGCTGCGCGGCGACTGGCACTGCGGATACGACCCCGCCGCCCGGCGCACCGCACCGCAGTGCACCCCGTTGGCGACCCAGTGCGTGCACGCCGCCGGACTTGCCTACGGCGAGTCCTACCAGGGACGGGACACCGTGGCGCTGGCCTTCATCGGCGACGGCGCCACCAGCGAGGGCGACTTCCACGAGGGCGTCAACTTCGCCGCCGTGTTCAAGGCCCCGGTGGTCTACCTCGTGCAGAACAACAAGTACGCCATCAGCGTCCCGCTGTCTCGGCAGACCGCCGCGCCCGCCCTGGCGTACAAGGGCGTCGGCTACGGCGTACCCAGTGAACAGGTCGACGGCAACGACCCGGTGGCCGTGCTCGCCGTGCTCACCCGCGCGGTGGCGCACGCCCGTGCCGGCCACGGCCCGTTCCTGGTCGAGGCGCACACCTACCGGATGGAACCGCACACCAACGCCGACGACGCGACCCGCTACCGGGACGCCGACGAGGTCGAGGCGTGGGGCGAGCGTGACCCGGTGGTCCGGTTGGAGACCTACCTGCGGGCCCGCGACGTGCTCGACGACGCGGCGGTCGCCGCGATCGGTGAGGAGGCCGAGGCGTACGCCGCCGCCCTGCGCGAGCGGATGAACACCCAGCCCACCGTCGACCCGCTCAGCCTCTTCGACCACGTCTACGCCGAACCGACCCCGCAGCTGGCCGAGCAGCGCGAGCTGGTCCGCGCCGAGTTGGCCGCCGAGCAGGAGGGGAGCGCCTGATGGCCACCATGACCATGGCGAAGGCGCTCAACGCGGCGCTCGCCGACGCGATGCTCGCCGACGACCGGGTGCTCGTCTTCGGCGAGGACGTCGGGCAACTCGGCGGCGTCTTCCGGATCACCGACGGCCTCCAGGCCCGCTTCGGTGACAAACGCTGCTTCGACACCCCGCTCGCCGAGGCCGGCATCGTCGGCTTCGCCGTCGGCCTGGCCATGTCCGGGCTGCGCCCGGTGGTCGAGATGCAGTTCGACGCGTTCGCGTACCCGGCGTTCGAACAGATCGCCTCGCACGTGGCGAAGCTACGCAACCGCACCCGGGGCGCGCTCAGCGTGCCGATCGTCATCCGGGTGCCCTACGCCGGTGGTATCGGCGGTGTCGAGCACCACTGCGACTCGTCCGAGGCGTACTACGCGCACACCCCGGGGTTGAAGGTGGTCACCCCGGCCACCGTGGAGGATGCGTACTCGCTGCTGCGGGAGGCCATCGACGACCCGGACCCGGTCGTGTTCATGGAACCGAAGAAGCTCTACTTCGCCAGCGCCGAGGCGGAGCTGCCGGCGCGCAAGGAGCCGTTCGGCCGGGCGGTCGTCCGCCGGGCCGGCACCGACGCCACCCTGGTCGCGTACGGCCCGGCGGTGCCGGTCGCGTTGGCGGCGGCCGAGGCCGCCGGCGAGGAGGGCTGGGACCTGGAGGTGGTCGACCTCCGCACCGTCGTGCCGTTCGACGACGCCACCGTCGCCGCCTCGGTGCGCCGCACCGGTCGCTGTGTGGTGATCCAGGAGGCCCAGGGCTTCGCCGGGGTCGGCGCGGAGATCGCGGCCCGGGTGCAGGAGCGCTGCTTCCACGCCCTGCACGCCCCGGTGCTGCGGGTGTCCGGCCTGGACATCCCGTATCCGGCGCCGATGCTGGAGCACACCCACCTGCCGTCGGTGGACCGGGTGTTGGACACCGTCGCCCGTCTGCAGTGGGACGATCAGCCGGACGCGCGGTGGGTGGCGGCATGAGTACGGTGAGCGGCACCCGCGATTTCCTCCTGCCGGACCTGGGGGAGGGGCTGAGCGAGGCGGAGATCGTCGAGTGGCGGGTCGCCGTCGGTGACGTGGTCGCGGTGGACCAGACGGTGGTCGAGGTGGAGACCGCCAAGGCCGTCGTCGACGTGCCCTGCCCGTACGCCGGGCGGGTCGTCGCCCTGCACGGCGCGCCCGGTGAGATCCGCCCGGTCGGCCAGCCGCTGGTCACCATCGCCCCGCTCGACGGCGGCGCGGAACCCGCCGGGCACGCCACCTACCGCGAGGAGGAGCGGGCCGGCTCCGGCAACGTGCTGATCGGGTACGGCACCGGGCACGGCGGCACCGGCCGGCGACGCCGCCGGCCACGGCCGGCGGCCACCCCCGGGCCGACGCCGAGCGGTGCCACCGCCGCGACGCCGGCCACCAGGCATCCGGTGGACGCTGCGGGTACCAGCCCTTCGCCCGTTTCGTCCGCCGCGTTGCCGACCCTGGTCATCTCGCCCATCGTGCGGCGCCTGGCCAGGGAGCGAGGCATAGACCTCGCGGCGCTGCGCGGCACCGGGCCCGGCGGGGTGATCCGCCGCGCCGACGTGGAGGCCGCCACGGCCACCCCGACCACCCGGCCCACCGCGCCGGAACCGGACGCCGTCGCGCCGGCCGTCGGTGTGCCCGATGCCCGTGTCGGGCTGGCCCCCGGCGGCCAGGACGTGGTGATCCCACTGACCGGCATCCGCAAGGCCATCGCCGACAAGCTCTCCCGCAGCCGCCGGGAAATCCCCGAGGTGACCATCTGGGTCGACGTGGACGCCACCGGGCTGCTGGAGACCCGGGCGGCGATCAACGCGGCCACCCCGGACGCGCCGGTGAGCATCCTCGCCCTGCTGGCCCGCGTCTGCCTCAGCGGTCTGCGGAGGTATCCGCAGCTCAACGCGCACGTCGACGGCGTCGGGCAGCGGATCGTCCAGTCGGCCGGGGTGCACCTGGGCATCGCCACGCAGACCGACCGGGGCCTGCTGGTGCCGGTGCTGCGCGACGCCCAGCGGCTCACCACCCGCGAGCTGGCTGCCACGCTGGCGCAGACCACCGCCGACGCCCGGGCCGGCACCCTGCCGCCGGCCCGGCTCACCGGCGGCACCTTCACCCTCAACAACTACGGGGTGTTCGGGGTCGACGGTTCCACCCCGATCATCAACCACCCGGAGGCGGCGCTGCTCGGGGTGGGCCGCATCGTGGACAAGCCCTGGGTGGTCGACGGGCAGCTCGCGGTGCGCAAGGTGACGCAGCTCAGCCTCACCTTCGACCACCGGGTCTGCGACGGGGGCGTGGCCGGAGGCTTCCTGCGGTACGTCGCGGACTGCGTACAGCAGCCGGCGTTGCTGGTGGCGAACGTCTGAGCGGAAGCGGCGGAGCCGGCCATCCCTGACCGGGACGGCCGGCTCCGCCGTCGTGTCGGGCCGTCGTCCGGTTGTGGGTGGACCCGACCGGACGGCGGTCGGTGCAACGACCAGGACCGGGACTGAGCGGCACGGCTCACCCAGCAGGCCCGAACCCGGACGGCCGGGTGCCGAGGCAACGTCGGGAGCACGGCGACGGCCAAACGTCCGCCCGTTTCCGAGCATTTCCCGCGAAAGAGCGCCGCGCCCCGAGAAGGGACGTACAGAATGTGGCCAAGGGGAGCGGAAATTGGGGGGCTGAACATGGATGTGAGGCGGCGATTGACGCTTTTTGCGGTGACCATCGCAGCCACACCGTTGATACTCGCCGGGTGCACCGCCGACCGGAAACCGGCCGCCGGGCCGGCGCCCGGCCGAGCCGTGGCGAACCCGACGGTCACCCTGACCCCCGCCGACCGGGCCAGGGACGTACCGGTCAGCGCGGAGGTCGGCACCACCGTCGGCGGCGGCCGGGTCACTGCGGTGAAACTCACCGACGACAAGGGAAAGCAGCTCGCGGGGGAGCCCCGGGAGGACGGGTCGAGCTGGGTGCCGGCCGCCCCACTGGAGAACGGCCGCACCTACACCGCGGAGGTCACCGCGACCGGTGACCACGGCCGCACCACGGTCGGTAGGACGACGTTCACCACGGCGCCGAAATCGACCCGGCAGGCCATCACGAGCACTCTCTACTTCGCCGGAAACCAGACGTACGGCACGGCGATGCCAGTGACCGTGGCATTCGATCCGGGAATTCCGAAAGAAGCCAGGGCGGCGGTGCAGCGACGATTGTTCGTGAAGACGGATCCGCCGCAGCCGGGTACCTGGTCGTGGCTGGAGGACGGCACGCAGGTCTACTACCGGGCGCCGGATTTCTGGAAGCCGGGCACGAAGATCAGCGTCCGTGCCGGGCTCGAAGGGCTGCCCATCGGTACGCGGTACGTCGGCGACGAGGACCGGCGGGCAACGTCCCGGATCGGCCGCCAGGTCGCCCTCGAGATCGACAACGCGACCAAGCAGATGTCGGTCTTCCGGGATCACAAACTGGTCCGCAAGATCCCGGTGAGCCTCGGCAAGCCCAGCACGCCGAGCTCCAGCGGCAAGATGGTGATCATGGAGAAGCACCAGCAGACGACCTTCGACACCCGGGGCTCGGCCGACCCCTACGTGGTCGATGTCGAGGACGCCCAGCGCTACACCTGGGGCGGGGAGTTCATCCACGCCGCGCCGTGGTCGGAGGGGGACCAGGGCCACACCAACGTCTCGCACGGCTGCGCCAACGTGTCGTCCGCCGCCGCCGACTGGCTGATGGGCATCACCCAGGTCGGCGACCTGATCACGGTGAAGGGCACCGAGGTGCAGGTCCGGCACGGCAACGGCTGGACGGCCTGGAACGTCAGTTGGGACGAGTTCGTCCGAGGCAGCGCGCTGCCGGTGCCGCCGGGGCTCAAGCCGGCGCCCGTCGGGTCGCAGGGGCATCCGGGAGCGGTGGCGGGCGGCTCGTCACCGGAGCCGACACCGTCGGCCAGCGGCGGCTGAGAGCCAGGGGAGGAACGACCGGGGTGCGACCGGCTCGCCGCAGGGCGGGCCGGTCGCGGTCGTCGCCGCCGGGGCGTGGCCGTGGCACAGCCGTCTGTCGGCTCCCGGCCGCCGTCGCCCGGCCGGCCCGGTTCCCCTGAGACGGGTCGGGGCGTTCCCGGGGCGTACCCGGGGATAGGCCCGCGGCGGGGCCTGATTGTCGGTGGTGGAGGGTAGTTTCGTCGGCATGGGACAGCACGGTGATCGGCTCCACGTCCAGCTCGACGTGCGGGACGAGGTGGCCGAGGTGCGGGTGGTCGGCGAGATCGACGTGGCCTCGGTCGGCGAGTTGCGCGCCGCGCTCTGGGCCGCGCCGGCCCGACCGGTGCTGCGGGTTGACCTCTCCGGGGTGCGGCTGCTCTCCGCGTCCGGGGTGCGGGCGCTGCTCGCCGCGCGGCTTCGGGTCCGGGCCCGCGGCGGCGAGCTGGTGCTGGTGAATCCCGATCCGGTCGTTGCCCGGGTGCTGCGGGTCACCGGTGTCCACCGGATCGTCCCCGTGCTGGTCGGTGCCGCCCCGGCCGCCTGCCGCCGCAGCGACCTGGCGGCCTGCGCCTGAGTCCCGGCGGGATCCCGGGTCGTCGAACGCCCCGGCCCACCGGTGCCCAACCGGTGCGACCTCGGCTGCCGACCGTGCCTGCGTCGCGGGGCCGTCGGGCCCACCGGCGGCCCCGCGACGGCTCAGCGCACGCCCACCAGGTCGACGACGAAGACGAGGGTCTCGTTCGGCTTGATCACGCCGCCGGCGCCCCGGGCGCCGTAGCCCAGGTGCGGTGGGATGGTCAGCCGGCGGCGGCCGCCGACCCGCATGCCCACCACACCCTGGTCCCAGCCGGCGATGACCTGACCGCCGCCGAGCGGAAACTGGAAGGTCTGGTTCCGGTTCCACGAGGCGTCGAACTCCCGGCCGGTGGAGTGCGACACCCCGACGTAGTGGACCTCGGCCAGTTGGCCCGGCTGCGCCTCGGGGCCGTTGCCCACGCTGATGTCCTCGACGACGAGGTCGGCCGGGGGCGCGCCCTCGATCGGGCCGATCTCGGGCTTGCCTGCCTGGGGCATGCTCATCTGCTTCTCCTGTGCTCGTGCCGGCGGCCCGCCCGTCCGGCGCGGCCACGGCCGTTTATCCTCCGGTCACCGTCGATCCTGCCCGATCGTGTAGGGCCGATCCCGTGCGGACCCCACGGCCGCCCCTGCCGTCTGCCCGGCAATGATCACTCGCGGACGCCGACGGGACGCCGTCGGTGATGGCGCCCGGCGGCCCGGTCGACGCCCTAGACTCGGCGGTCGACCGACCGAGCGTGAGGATTCGCCGACGATGACACCCACCGCCACCGACGACGCCCGGCTGCGGCCAGTGCCCTGCGACGGTGGTGGGTCGTTCACCCGGGCCGGCCACGTGGTGCACGGGCATCGGCGACTGGGTGAGCTGGTGGCACATCGCCCGGAGGGGATCACCGGGCACCAGTGGAGTTCGGCCACCCGGGAAGAGTTCGACCACGTCGTCTGCGCGGCCGACAGCGGTCTGCCGCGCCTGGCCGTGTCGATCGCCCCGGCCGCCCCGCCCGGGTCGGTGAGGCTGCGTGCCGAGCGGATGCGCGAGGCGGTCTGCGCCGCGGTCGGTCTGCCCGTGCTGCGGATCGAGTCGCCCACCCTGCGCGCTGCCGACCACGGCCGGCCGATCGTCACGTACGTCCTGGAAGCCCGCGACTACGCCACTGCGGTGCCGCCCGTCGGACCGGACGCCGAGGCGCTCGATCCGCCGGTCGGCTTCCGCGACATCGTCGGCCGGCTGCCCGACGGTCGACAGGGGTATGTCAACGATCTCGGGGCGTTGGCGCGGGCCGACGCCGTGGCCGCGTACGTGGCCCGGCGGCTGGCCGATCCGATCGTTCGCGGTCTGCACGTGCGGTGGCGCGACGGCGCGGCCGAGGGCTGGAGCTGGGTCGAGGTGCGCCCCGGGCAGAGCCTGGTCGAGCGGGTCACCGTGCGGGAGCACCGGTTCCGCTGCGGGGTGGACGCCGCCCGGTTCGCCGAGGACCTGGCCGCCCTCGCGGTGGGGGAGCGGCTGCGTTCTCCGGAGATGGACGAGCCGGCACTGGTCGACCGGACCGAGCTGCGGCGACAGATCCGGGCGCTGCGCGACCGCCGGGACGAGTTGGCCGACGACTTCGCCTTCGACCACCTCTGCGCCGACTGACGATCGCCTTTCGTCATCGCACCGTGACTCGGTGTCCCGGTACCGGGGCTGGCGAAAAATCGCCCCCGAATCCTCGATCCGCGTTGAACCATCGCCGGAGAGTCTCCGTACCTAAACGGGAACGGACACGGATCTTCCAGCCGCGCCAGCCGACGCGGCGGACGGTGCGAAACGGCATCGTCGGCCATCGACGTGCGACCGGAACGTCGCAGTGATCCTGAGGGGGTGACCCACCCCGCCATTCCGTCGCCCGACGGGATCACGAGTCAGGTACCGGATCGAGAAGGAGAGCAATTCGATGCGCAGGACCTCAGGGGCGCGCCGGTCTGCCGGCAGCGCGCGGAGCAAGCGACTGCTCGCGGCGGTCGGCGCGCTCGCGGTCTTCGGTGGAATCGCCGCCGTGACCCAGATCTCGTCGGCCGGTGAGCGCCGGCAGTCGACGAACACCCGTACGGTGTCGTCGAACTGTGTGCCGCCGAGCCCGGGCGCGACCTCTCCGGGTGGCCGGACCAGCACCACCCAGACCTGGCAGAACGGTCGTTGGGTGCGCAACCACTGGGGTGACGGCCAGATGTCGGTCGCCGAGTGCAATTCGCTCAAGGCCGGCAACGCTCCGGTGACGACCCTCGCCTCCGGGGTGTCGTGCCCGGACGTGACCGCACGGCTGCCGCAGATCCCCGCCCAGGCGCGCAACGAGGTCGACCGGAACCTGGCCCTGCTCAAGACGCAGATCGACGAGGCGAACCGGCGGCTGGCCGCCGAGGGCAACAAGGGACAGGGCTTCATCAACAACGCCATCCTGGGCCCGCTGGCCGGGAAGCGGGCCGCGGTCCTGGACCGGATCGCGATCGCGATCGGCCGGGTGGCGCAGCGACCGCAGGGTCTTGAGCAGCTCGCCACCTGCACCGTCGCCGCCCAGGGCAACGTCAACAACGGCGGCCAGAACGGCGGCCAGAACAACGGCGGCCAGAACAACAACGGGAACAACGGCAACGCCCTCGATGTCCTCGCCAAGGACTGCGGCAACAGCCGGCTCCAGGCGCACGACGGTTTCCAGAACGGCAACCGCTGCGTGGGCACCGCCTTCGGTGAGGTCGGTGCGGCGGCCAACAACCCGTCCCTGCTGATCACGCAGTTCCCGAACCAGGTCCAGCGCAACCAGGCGTTCACCCTGCGGATCTCCACCCGCAACCTGGTCCGCGACCGGTTCCTGGCCGCCGGCCAGGGTGGTTACTACAAGGAGAGTTCGGTCCTCAACGGCCAGGGTCTCACCCGTGGACACTTCCACACCGCCTGCCGGATGCTGCAGAACACCAACAGCGCGCCGACGAACCCGGAGGCCGTGCCGGCCTTCTTCGTCGCGACCGAGGACGGTCGCGGCGGTCGCCAGGCCGACGAGGTCGTGATCCAGGTTCCGGGCCTGCCGCAGAACGGCACCGCGCAGTGCGCGGTCTGGGCCGGTGACGGCTCGCACCGGGTGCCGATGATGGAGCGGGCCAACCAGACCCCCGCCTTCGACGTGGTGCGGATCCAGGTCAACTGACCCGGCGTACGAACGCCTGCGGGCCGCTCGGACGGATGTCCGGGCGGCCCGCAGGCGTTCGTGCGTACGCCGCCGCCAGTCCCGAGACAAGGTCAGGAATGGCGAACGGCACGAAAAGCGCCGGGACCCGCGCTGATTTCCCAGCGTGGTCCCGGCGCAGCGGACGGTGAACCGCCCGTGGTGGTCAGCGGTTCTTCCACGCCTCCACGACGTTGACCGGGATGCGTCCACGCTCGGAAATCTCGAAGCCGTTCTTGGCGGCCCATTCCCGGATGGCCCGGTTCTGCTCACGGTCCATTCCCGAGACCCCGGCACGACCGGGACGGCGGGCCGGACGACCGGCCTCGACGTTGCCCCGGCCCAGCCGTCGGCCAGCGGTGATGTACGGGTCCAGCGACTTGCGAAGGACCCCCGCGTTCTCGTCGGAGAGGTCGATGGTGTATGCCGCACCGTCCAGACTGAACTCGACGGTCCGATCGGCCTTTCCGCCGTCGAGGTCGTCGGTCAGAACGGTTATTACCTTCCTTGCCATCGCCATTACTCCCTGTGTTGGGCGGGGTGTGGCTAAGAGTTTGACCCATCCTGTGGCAAATCCGCAACAATATGCGTCGTTTTCATTTGCGCGAGTCGCGCAATCGTCGGATAACCTGCGGCCGATGCTCGACCCGGTGTCGCGGCCGATGCGGTCGCAGTGTCCCGGGTCACAGCCAGGAACAAGAGGAACGCCGGGCAGCTTGAGTCTGACACGCTCAACTCCACTGATGGCAGGTGTTCGATGGCACCCTTTCCGGTACTTCCCCTGACCGACGCCGTCCTGCTGCCCGGAATGGTCATTCCGGTGACCCTCGATCCGAGTACGCAGGCCGCGGTCGACGCGGCCCGTGCCACCGGCGAGCACAAGCTCCTCGCCGTGCCCCGTATCGACGGCGAGTACGGCTCCGTCGGCGTGATCGCCACCATCGAGAAGGTGGGCCGGCTGCCCGACGGCGAACCCGCCGCCGTGGTGCGTGGCCTCGCCCGGGCCCGCATCGGCTCCGGCGTGCCCGGCCCCGGCGCGGCCCTCTGGGTCGAGGCGGCCCCGCTGGACGAGCCCGCCCCGGCCGGCCGGGCCCGGGACCTGGCCCGTGAGTACCGGGCGCTGATGACCTCGGTCCTCCAGCAGCGCGGCGCCTGGCAGGTCATCGACGCGATGGAACGGATGACCGACCTCTCCGAGCCGGCCGACGCGGCCGGATACGCGCCCTGGCTCACCCTGGCGCAGAAGACCGAACTGCTCGCCGCGCCGGACGTCACCGCCCGGCTCGAACTGCTGGTCGGCTGGGTGAAGGACCACCTGGCCGAGCAGGAGGTCACCGAGCGGATCAACAACGACGTGCGCGAGGGGCTGGAGAAGTCCCAGCGCGAGTTCCTGCTCCGGCAGCAACTGGCCGCCATCCGCAAGGAACTCGGCGAGGACGAGCCCGACGGCTCCGCCGACTACCGGGCCCGCGTCGAGGCCGCCGGACTACCCGAGAAGGTACGCGAGGCGGCGCTGCGCGAGGTCGGCAAGCTGGAACGGGCCAGCGACGCCTCCCCGGAGGCGGGCTGGATCCGTACCTGGTTGGACACCGTGCTGGAGATGCCGTGGACCACGCGTACCCAGGACAACACCGACCTGGCCGCGGCCCGCGCGGTGCTCGACGCCGACCACGCCGGCCTGGCCGACGTGAAGGACCGCATCCTGGAGTACCTGGCGGTGCGCAACCGCCGCGCCGAGCGCAATCTCGGCGTGGTCGGCGGACGCGGCTCCGGCGCGGTGCTCGCCCTGGCCGGACCGCCCGGCGTCGGCAAGACCAGCCTCGGCGAGTCCGTCGCCCGGGCGCTGGGCCGCACCTTCGTCCGGGTCTCCCTGGGCGGGGTCCGCGACGAGGCCGAGATCCGCGGCCACCGGCGCACCTACGTCGGCGCGCTGCCCGGCCGGATCGTCCGCGCGCTGCGCGAGGCCGGCTCGATGAACCCGGTCGTGCTCCTCGACGAGGTGGACAAACTGGCCGTCGGCTACGCCGGCGACCCCGCCGCCGCCCTGCTGGAAGTGCTCGACCCGGCGCAGAACCACACCTTCCGGGACCACTACCTGGAGGTCGACCTCGACCTGTCCGACGTGCTCTTCCTGGCCACCGCCAACGTGGTGGAGGCCATCCCCGGCCCGCTGCTGGACCGGATGGAACTGGTCACCCTGGACGGCTACACCGAGGACGAGAAGGTGGCCATCGCCCGGGACCACCTGCTGCCCCGACAGCGGGAACGCGCCGGGCTCACCGCCGACGAGGTGACCCTCGACGACGCGGCGCTTTCGCGGATCGCCGGGGAGTACACCCGGGAGGCCGGCGTCCGGCAGTTGGAGCGGGCCCTGGCGAAGGTCCTGCGCAAGGTCGCCGTCGAGCTGGCCACCGACCCCGCGCCGGTGCGGGTGGACACCGACAACCTGGCCCGCTACCTGGGCCGGCCGAAGCACACCCCGGAGTCGGCGGAGCGTACCGCCGTGCCGGGCGTGGCCACCGGCCTGGCCGTCACCGGCGCGGGCGGGGACGTGCTGTTCATCGAGGCGACCAGCATGGAGGGCGAGCCGGGGTTGACGCTCACCGGCCAGCTCGGCGACGTGATGAAGGAGTCCGCGCACATCGCGCTGTCGTACCTGCGCTCCAACGGGCGACGGCTCGGGCTCGACCCGAACGCCCTGGCCGGGCGGCGGATCCACCTGCACGTCCCGGCGGGCGCGGTGCCCAAGGACGGCCCCAGCGCCGGCATCACCATGGTCACCGCGCTGGCGTCGCTGGCCAGCGGCCGGCCGGTGCGCCCCGAGTTCGGGATGACTGGCGAGGTGACCCTCTCCGGCCGGGTGCTGCCCATCGGTGGGGTCAAGCAGAAGCTGCTCGCCGCCCACCGGGCCGGCCTCACCGAAGTGATCATTCCGAAGCGCAACGAGCCGGACCTGGACGACCTGCCCGCCGAGGTCCGCGAGGCGCTGACCGTGCACACCCTCACCGACGTCGCCGACGTGCTCGCCCTGGCGCTGCGCCCGGCCGACGTGAACGCCGGCACCCTCGGCGGTCCGGCGCTCAGCGCGGCCTGACGGACACCGACGTCCCCCGTCCCCTGCCCGGCACGGACGGGGGACGTCGGTGTCAGTAGCGGTCCCGTCGACCGCCGCCGTCGAAGTCCCGGCCCCGGCGCTCGCGCCGGTCGGCGCCGTCGAACCGGCGCTCACCGCCACCGCCGCCGTCGCCGTCGCCGTCACGGTCCCGGCGTACGGTCGCCTTGCGGCCCTTGATGGTGCTGCCGCGTAGCCCGGCGATCACCTCGTCGGCCACCCCGACCGGCACCTCCACCAGGGAGAACCGGTCGGCGATCTCGATCGAACCGATGTCCCGGCCGCTGACCCCGGTCTCCCCGGTGATCGCGCCCACCAGATCCTGCGGGCGTACCCCCGCGCGCCGGCCCAGGCCGATGAAGACCTGCGTCGTACCCGCGGGGCGGGGACGGCCCGGGCGGCGGTCGCCACCGCGACCCTCGTACCCCGGTCGGGTCTCGCGCGGCGGACGGACCGCGACCTGCGGGATCTCCTCCTCGTCGTCGTCGGAGCCCGGCAGGGCCGCCTCGTGGGCCAGCTTCACCGCCGCGAGCGCGACCTCCATCATGTCGAACTCGTCCGACAGCGACTCCACGATCACCCGGAACGGTTCCAGGTCGTCCTCGAGCAGCGACTCCCGCAGCGCCGCCTGGGTCAGTTCCAGCCGGCGGGTGCGCAGGTCGGCCACGGTCGGCAACTTGTCGATGGCGATCCGCTGCCCGGTCACCCGCTCGATCGTCTTGAGCATCCGGTGCTCGCGCGGCTCGGCGAGGGTGATCGCCACGCCCTCCCGGCCAGCCCGCCCGACGCGGCCGATCCGGTGCACGTACGACTCCGGCGCCGACGGCACGTCGTAGTTGACCACGTGGGTGAGCTGTTCGACGTCCAGCCCACGGGCCGCCACGTCGGTGGCGACCAGCAGGTCGGCGGTGCCGGAGCGCAGCCGGCCCATCACCCGGTCCCGCTGCTCCTGGCTCATCCCGCCGTGCAGCGCCTCGGCCCGGTAGCCGCGGCCGTTCATCGTCTCGGTGAGCCGGTCCACCTCCTCGCGGCTGCGGCAGAAGACGATCGCCGCGGTGGGTGACTCGACGTCCAGGACCCGACCCAACGCCGCCGGCTTGTGCGCCCGGGCCACGATGTACCCGCTCTGCCGCACCCGGGGCGCCTCGCCGGCCACCGTCCGCTCCCGCTCGATCTGGATCCGCACCGGGTCGGTCAGGTGCTGGCGGGCCAGCCCGTCGATACGCGACGGCATGGTGGCGGAGAAGAGCACCGTCTGCCGCTGCGCGGGGGCGTGCTCCAAAATCGCCTCGATGTCCTCGGCGAAGCCCATGTCGAGCATCTCGTCGGCCTCGTCGAGCACCACCGTGGTCAGGTCGGTCAGCCGCAGCGTGCCCCGGGCGATGTGGTCCAGCGCCCGCCCCGGGGTGGCCACCACCACGTCCACGCCCATGTCCAGCGCGCGCAGCTGCCGGCCGATCGGCTGGCCGCCGTAGATCGGCAGCACCCGGGCACCCAGGTCCTTGCCGTAGCGGTGGAACGCCTCCGACACCTGCACCGCCAGCTCCCGGGTGGGCACCAGCACCAGCGACACCGGATCCCCGCTGCCGCGTGCGTCCGGCATCCGCTGCAGCAGCGGCAACGCGAACGCGGCCGTCTTGCCGGTGCCGGTGGCGGCCTGGCCGAGCAGGTCCTGACCGGCCAGCAGCGGCGGGATCGCCTCCCGCTGGATCGGGGTCGGCTCCTCGTAGCCGAGCGCGGCGAGCGCGCCGAGCAGTTCGGCGCGGAGTCCGAGATCCGTGAAGGCGCTCGCCTCGTCGGGGCCGGTGGAGGTGCGGGGGGTCGATTCTGGTGCGGAACTCATGGGCAAAGCTTTTCATCACCCCGACCGGCCCGCTGCGGCGACCGCCCACAAACCGTCGTCCCCGCCAGGTTCAGGCCAGGATGGCCAGCACCATGGTCAGCCCGACTGCGGTGTCCAGGACCCCGCACCACTCCGAGTACCCGCGGGGCACCACCCGGTCCAGCCGATGGTGCACGGCGTCCCAGGCGGCGTGGGCCAGCCAGCCACCGGCCACCAGCCAGCGCGCCGGGCCGTCGTCGGCGACGACGGCCAGCGCCGCCAGCGTCCCCCACCCGGCCAGGCCGGCCAACTGGGACGCCACCGCCGCCCGGTCCCGCCAGCTGCGACGCACCGTGCCCGCCACCAGGAAGCCGAACGGGAGAACGAGCAGGCTGAGCGGTGGCAGCACCACCGGGTCGAACCAGTTGTCGACCGTTATCAGCAGCGCCAGCCAGGACGGCCACCGGGAGACCAACGCTGCGACGACCGGACGCCGAGGCGACGGAACCGGGTGCGCGTGCCGGTGCCGGACCGCCACCACGACCATCGCCGGCACCATCAGCAGGTGGCCGCCGAGTAGCAGGGCCTCCCCGTCGAGCGGCCCGGCGGCGAACGGGACGAACAGCAGCAGGTACGGCACGTACATCGCGGCGACCATCTCGACGAGCGTCCGGGCTCGGTGACCCCGGTGCCACATCCACGCCACCATCCCGATCGACATGTTGGTCGCCATGACCAGGGCGGCGACCGCCGGCTTGGCCAGGACGTCGGTGAACTCCAGCGCCGCGCCGGCGGTACGCCAGAGCGGATCGAGCAGCAGCATCCCGGCCACCATCGCGACGGTCATCCCGACCAGGTGCCGCAGCAGGCGGCGGCCGGGGCGGTCCCGGGCAGTGGCCGGGGACGTGGGTACGGCAAGCGTCTCGGACATGCCTCGACCCTGCCGCCGGGCGGCGCGCGGCGACAGGTGCGTCCGACACGGGACGGGCGTGCGGAGTCCACGGGTGACCCGTGACGGTCGCGGGGGCCAGCATGGTCCCGCCCGGCCCTAGGATCGGCGGACATGACGGTGGGGGCGACGGATACGGACCGGCGGCTGCGCCGGGCCCGTCGGGTGGCGCTCGCCTCGCTGGTGGCCAGCGTGGGCTCCGCGCTGCTGCTGCCCGGCATCGGCCTGACGCGCGAGCCGGACCCGCTGCGGCTGGCGCTCGGCGCGACCGGCCTGGTGGCCTTCGCCGTCGCTCAGGCCGCGGTGCTGCACGCGGCGGTCACCCCGTGGCTGGGGCAGCGCCGCCGACACCGCCTGCACGCCGCCTTCGCCGTGGTCGCCGTGGCCACCGTGCCGCTGGCCGGGCCGGTGGCAGCCGGTGCCTGGCCCACCTGGGCGTGGCTGGGCGCGTCGCTGGTGGGGATGACGCCGCTGCTGCTGCGTCCCCGCCCCGCGCTGGCCGTCGCGGCGGCGGTCGTCGCGGTCGCGGTCGCGGTGGCTGGGTGGACCGGCGGTTCGGCCGCCGCCGCCGTGGTGATCGCTGGCGGGGTGGGCGCCGGCGCCGCGGCCGTCAACGGGGTGCAGGTGTGGTTCTGGGACCTGCTCGTGGCCGCCCGGCAGGGACAGCAGGCCCACGCCCGGCTGGCCGCGGCCGAGGAGCGGCTGCGCTTCGCCCGGGACGTGCACGACCTGCTCGGTCACGACCTCACCGTGATCGCGCTGAAGGCGGAACTCGCCGCCCGGCTCGCGTCGGTCGACGCCGGGCGGGCCGGCCGGGAGGCGGCCGAGGTGCAGCGGCTCGCCGGCACGGCGCTGCACCGGGTCCGCGAGGCGGTACACGGCTACCGGGCGGTGGACCTCGGCGAGCAGTTGGCCGCCGTGACCGAGGTGCTGCGTTCCTGCGGGGTGCGCTGCGACGTGGACGCGGCCGCCGGCGAACTGCCGGCGGAGGCCGCTGCCGAACTGGCCGCCGTACTGCGCGAGGCGGCGACGAACGTGCTGCGGCACAGCCGGGCCAACTGGTGCCGGATCGGGATCGTGCGGGAGGACGACGCGGTGACGATGACGGTGAGCAACGACGGCGTCGGCGACGCCCGAGAACCCGACGGGCACAGCCACGGGCTGCGCGGGCTGGCCGAGCGGGTGGCGGCGGCGGGTGGCGGCCTGCGTGTCCGGTGCGAGAGCGGGGTCTTCACCCTCGCGGTGACCGTACCGGTGCCCCGGTGATCCGCGTTTTGCTCGCCGACGACGAGGAGCTGATCCGCCAGGCTCTCGCCGCGCTGCTCGGGCTGGAGAGGGACATCGAGGTGGTGGCCCAGGCGGGCGACGGCCGGGGTGCCCTGGAGGCGGCCCGGGCACACCGGCCGGACGTGGCCGTGGTGGACCTCGAGATGCCGCCGCCGGGCGGGATCGCACTCGCCGCCGAGCTGGCTCGCGCGCTGCCCTCCTGCGCGGTGGTCATCCTCACCGGGCACGGCCGCCCGGGACACCTGGGCCGGGCACTGGCCGCGGGGGCGCGCGGCTTCCTGGCCAAGGGCGCCCCCGGTGGCGCCCTCGCCGACGTGGTGCGCCGGGTACACGCCGGCGCCCGGTACGTGGACCCGGCGCTGGCCGCTGACGCGCTGACCCTGCCACCCTGCCCGCTCACCCCTCGGGAACTGGAGACCCTGCGGCTGGCCGGGTACGGCAGCCCGGTCGCGGTGATCGCCCGGCGCACCCACCTTGCCCCGGGGACGGTGCGCAACCACCTGAGCGCGTGTGTGCAGAAACTCGGGGCGGCCGACCGGGCCGACGCGGTTCGGATTGCCCGCGAGGCCGGCTGGCTCTAGTCGCGGTGCAAGGTCACCGCGGGGCGTCGCCACCGCCCACCCCGCCGATAGCCTGACCAGGTGCCCACCGTCGAACTGGTCTGCGACCCCCGGCTGGAGGAGACGGTGCGTGCCGCCTGGGACCGGCTCGCCGCCGCCGGCCTGCCGAGCCTGGCCCGCAACACCCACCCCACCAACCGCCCGCACCTGACCATGGCCTCGGTCGACCGGTTCCCGCCCGGTGCCGCCGAACGGCTGGCCGATCTCTTCGACGCGGCGCTGCCCCTACCGGTGCACCTCGGCCGGGTGGAGGTGCTCGACGGCAGCGCCCCGCTGGTCTGGCTGGTGCGGCCCGACCCCCGGCTGACGGCGTTGCACGAGGCGGTCGACGAGGTGCTCACCCCCGCCGGTGGCCGCAACCCGTGGCACGCCCCCGGTCGGTGGATCCCGCACCTGAGCCTCGCACTGCGTTTCCGACACCACGACCGGCGGCTCGCCCGCGTGCTGGCCGGCGCGGACCGGCCGTCGGGTGAGTTCGTCGCCGCCCGCAGCTACGACGGGGACACCCGTACGGTCAGCCCGCTGGGCGCGGCCTCCTGACCGCGGACGCGGGTACGCGGTAGGCGCGGCCCCCGTCGGGGGTCCGGCCCGGCGGACGCCCGGCAGCGTGCCGCCGTGGTGACCCACATCACCGTCCCACGTCCCGCCC